>JANMPI010000260.1:0-4217 GCA_031369785.1 Acidobacteriota bacterium | reverse complement strand
ATGGCCGGAGAGCTCGGCCACGTCCACATCCCGATGCACGGCCTCCTGGCCGAGGGCCAGCCGCTCCCCGAGTGCAACTGCGGTTTCAGCGGGGATGCGGAAAGCGTGGCCTCGCTCACGGGCATCGAGAAGAACCTGCTTCCGTACTGGCTGCGGCGGTTCCCGGACCACGATCTGGGCCGCGTGGAATCCATCCGCAGGGCCGCCAAGCTCGTCCGCGACTACGGCGAGAAGGGCGATCCCATGGCGCGCAAGCTCTTCGAGCAGCAGGCCATGGCGCTCGGAAGGCTGTTCACGATCGCGGCGAACTTCACCGACCCCAGCGCCTACTTCGTAGGCGGCGGCATCGTGGAGACGGCGCCCGAATTCCGCGACTGGTTCCTGGCCACCGTCCGCGAGCACACCCGGCTGCGCGAGGAGCAGGCGCTTGTGGCGCGATTCGCGCTCGTGCCCGATCTCGACATGGCCGGCGCTCGGGGCGCCGCGGTGGCCGCCCTCGAATCGCTGGCGGTGCGTTAGGCCTAGCGGTTGGTGCGCCGCTGGGCCAGCAGCCACTGCGCGAGCTCCGGGTCGGCGAACGCGCGGTCCCACGCGTTGTGGCCCACCCCCGCGTATTCGCTGTAGCGCGGCTTCGCCCCCGCCTTCTGAAGGGCGGCGGCGAGCTGGCGCGATTCAGTGACGGGGACGGTCGGGTCGTCGGCGCCATGGAAGAGCCAGGCCGGGATGTCCTTGACCCGCGCGGCGGTGGCGCCGTACGGATCTGCCGCCTGCAGCGTCGGCGGCAGCTCGGTCAGCCGCGCGCGCGATCCACCCGGCGGGACGATCCCGCCCGCGACGGACACGATCGCGGCGTAGCGCTCGGGATGCTCGAAGGCGAGCACCCAGCTGCCGAAGGCGCCGAGCGAGATACCGGCGAGCGCGATCCGGTCCCGGTCGCCGTGGAAGTCCACGATCGTCTGCTCGAGCGCGCTCTCGGCCACGCGGGCTACCTCGCCGAGCCACACCGCGCCGCGCAGCGCCTGCGGGAACACGACCACCGCCGGGAACCGCTCGGGGTGGGCGCGCAGCGCCGGTCCGAGCCCCACCTCGGTCTGCCTCGTGCCGTCCGTCCCCCATTCGCCGGCGCCGTGCAGGTACAGGACGACCGGCCACGACCTCTTCGCATCGAAGCCGGGAGGCACGTACACCTTGTAAGCGTAGCTCGTCGCCCCGACGCGGACGCTGCGATCGAGGAACCCCGACGGCGCCTCGGCCAGCGCCGGCGCAGCGCCCGTCATCGTCAGCAGCGCCACCGCCGCCGCGCGCATCATGCTCGTATCATAGGGACTCTCGCGGCTTTCTCCAGGAGGTCATCCCATGCGCCATCGTGCTTCGATCGTTTCGCTCGGTCTCGCCGTCACCTTCGCTCTCGCCGGCCACGCCGCCGCGCAGGAGAACGGCCGTGGCGAAGCAAAGATCACGCTCGCCGGCAAGGCGATCGTGATCGATTACGGCCGCCCCAGCCTGAAGGGGCGCGACATGCTGGGCAAGGCCGAGGTCGGGCAGGAGTGGCGGATGGGCGCCAACTCCGCCACCACGCTGAAGACGCCCATCGCCCTCCATTTCGGGGCGATCGACGTCGCGCCCGGCGACTACGTGCTGAAGGCGAAGAAGGTCTCCGACACGGACTGGATGCTGAAGCTCGAGCGGGACGGCAAGACGGCCGCGGAGGTTCCGCTCACGCGCAGCACCCTCGAGAGCAGCGTCGAGGTCTTCACGATCGATCTGGCCGAGGAGAAGGGGCAGGGCATCTTCCGGATGTCGTGGGGCACCACGGCGCTCACGGCGCGGTTCACCGCGAAGTAGCGGCTACCGGGACTTCACCTCGGTCCACAGCCGGTCGTAGAGCACCGTCGCGTCGCCGACGTCCGTCATCAGCTCGGCGCGGGCGAGGACGTCGGGCGGTGGAAAGATCGCCGAGTTCTCGCGCAGCGACGCGGGCAGGAGCGCGCGGGCGGCCGCGTTCGGCGACGAGTAGCGCATCGTCGCGCAGATCTCCGCCGCGATGTCCGCCTCCAGCGTGAAGTCGATGAACGCGTGCGCGAGCTCCGGGTGCGGGGCGCCGGCCGGGATCACGAGGCTGTCGATGAAGAGGCTCGACCCTTCCCGCGGGATCACGTACGCGATGTCCGAATCCTGCGCGATCGCGCGGGCGAACTGGCCGTTCCATCCCTGCGCCAGCCACACGTCCCCCGACAGCAGCACGTCCTCGTAGTTCGACGAGTTGTACGCGCGCACGAGCGGCTTCTGCGCGAAGAGCATCTCCTGCGCGCGGGCGAGGAGCGCGGGATCGGTGGCGTTCAAGCTCGATCCCATCCGCTTGAGCGCGGCGCCGAAGCCCTCCCGCGCGTCGTCGAGCATCAGGATCCGCCCCCGGTAGCGCGGCTCCCAGAGCGCGGCCCAGGAATCGACCGCCGGCACGCGCGACCGGCGGTACGCGATCCCCGCCGTGCCCCAGAGGTACGGCGACGAGTAGCGATTGCCGCGGTCGTAGTCGCGATCGAGGAAGGCGGGATCGACGTTGGCGAGGTGCGGGAGCGCCGTGTGGTCGAGCGGGCGCAGCAGGCCCTGGGCGGCGAGGACCTGGATCGAGTAGCTCGTCGGGCACAGCACGTCGTAGTCGACGTTGCCCGACTGCACCTTGGCCAGCATGGCCTCGTTGGTGTCGTAGAGGTCGAGGTTCACCCGCACGCCGTGGCGCTGCTCGAACTTCGCGAGCGTCTCGGGCGCGATGTAGTTGGACCAGATGTAGACGTTCAGGACGCGGTCGCCGGCCGCGGCGTGCGTGGGCGCGACGGCGAACGGAGCGGCCAGGATGGCGAGCCCCAGCATCGCCGGGGCGAGGGCGTTGCGCACGCGGGCGCCTTGCTCGAGCGCCCACGCGGCGAGGAGGAGGAGCGAGGTCGAGACGAGCAGCAGCGTCGAAACCGCATTGATGGCCGGAGAGATGCCGCTCTTCACCATCGAGTAGATGTGCACGGGCAGGGTCGTCGCGCCGACGCCGGCGACGAAGGACGTGACCACGTAGTCGTCGATGGAAAGAGCGAAGACGAGGAGCGCGGCGGCGAGCATGCCCGGCGCGAGCGCGGGCAGGGTCACCTTGAAGAATGCGACGGCGGGGCTCGCCCCCAGATCCATCGCGGCGTCCTCGAGGGTCGGATCGAGGGCGGCGACGCGCGCGCGCAGGACGACCGTCGCGTACGAGATCGAGAAGCCGACGTGGGCGAGGATCACCGTGGTCATCCCCAGTCGAAGGCCCACGGCGGCGAAGAGCAGCACCAGCGACGCGCCGAGGACGACCTCCGGGACCAGGATGGGAAGGGCGAGCAGCGCGTCCCAGCCGCCGCGCCCACGCATCGGCCGGCGCAGGCCCATCGCGGCCGCGGTGCCGATCGCGGTGGAGATCACGGTGGTGGCGAGCGCCACCGCCAGGCTGTTCCGGAGCGAGGCCTGCAGGCGCTCGTCGGCCAGCGCCTGCGCGTACCAGGCGAAGGTGAAGCCGTCCCAGGACGAGGCCAGCCGCCCGGAGTTGAACGAGAAGACGACGAGCACGATCAGCGGCGCGTACAGGAAGAGATAGACCAGCGCGGCGAGGGCCGGCATCAGCCGCCGCCCGCGCGCTGCAACGGCCGACGCAGGGCGAAGAGCGCGGCGAGCACCAGCGCGGAGAGCGCCATCGACAACGCGGCCCCGAAGGGCACGTCGCGCGCGATGGCGAACTGGCTCTGCACGAGGTTGCCGACGTAGGCCGTGCGCGCGCCGCCGAGGATGTCGGGGGCCAGATACGCGCCGAGGGACGGGACGAAGACCAGGAGAGATCCCGCGAGGATGCCCGGCGCGCTCAAGGGGAGGACGACGCGGCGCAGCACGTCGGCGGGGCGCGCGCCGAGGTCGGCGGCGGCGTCGAGCAGCGTGGGGTCGAGCCGCTCGAGGGAGACGAACAGGGGCAGGATCATGAACGGCAGCTCGCCGTAGACCTGTCCCAGAAGGACGCCGGCGTCCGTGTAGAGGATGTCGGGCGCGTGCCATCCGAGGGCGGCGAAGGCCGCGCCCAGGATTCCCTCGCTGCGCAGGATGAACATCCAGGCGTACATGCGGACGAGGAAGCTCGTCCAGAACGGCAGGATGACGAGCACGAGCAGCAGGCTGCGGCGGCGCGGCGAGACGCGGCGCGCCAG
>JANMPI010000231.1:0-17113 GCA_031369785.1 Acidobacteriota bacterium | reverse complement strand
CGTAAGGCAGGCCCGCGTCCTCCATCTCGGCGCACATGGCCCGTTCGTAGGCGGATTCGAGGAGGCCGGGGCCGAGCTGCCGATGCACTTCGATCGCGCAAGCGATGATCCTCTCGGTGAGCGGATCCCTCTCTATTCCGTTCTCTGTGTCTCTGTGTCTCTGTGGCATCTCTTCGTGAGTCAGTTCCGGAGCGGCTTGCCTTCCTTCAGCATGTGCTGGATGCGGTCGCGGGTCTTCTTCGTCCCCAGCAGCGAAAGGAAAGCCTCGCGCTCGAGGTCGAGGAAGTGCTGCTCGCTCGCGACGCCCGGCTCGCGGTCGCCGCCGCAGAGTATGGTCGCGACTTTCGTCGCCACCAGCCCGTCGTGCTCGCTGATCTGCCCTCCCCGGAGCGCGTTGTGGATGCCCATCTTGAAGGTGGCCAGCGCGGGCCGGCCCAGCACGGGGATGTCGGTGCGCATCCGCGGCGCGCGATAGCCGGCGCGGGCGAGCCCGAGCGCCACCTCCTTCGCGTCGCCGAGCAGGCGATCGGGATTCGGCGACAGCGAATCGGCCGGGGTCAGGAACATCCGCAGCGCTTCCGATCCCGAAGCGGAGACCTTCGCGAAGGCGATCAGGTCGAACGCGCGCTTGATGAAGGGAAACGCGTCCGCGCCTTCGACCCCCAGGCCGCGATCGTGCGCGCGCACCGCCATCTCCTTGGCGCCGCCGCCCGCAGGGACGAGGCCCACGCCGACCTCGACCAGGCCCATGTACGTCTCCGCCGAGCACCGCACGCGCGCGGCGTGGAGCGAGATCTCGGTGCCGCCGCCGAGGGTGAGGCCGAAGGGCGCCACGACCACGGGAATGTCGGAGAGCTTCAGCCCCATGCCGGCGTTCTGGAACTGCCGGATCATCCGGTCGAGCTCGTCCCACTCCTCCTCCTGCACGGCGAGGAGAACGAGCATGAGGTTGGCGCCCACGGTGAACTGCTCGCCCTGGTTGCCGACGACGAGGGCGTCGAAGTGCGCGCGCGCGTCCTTCACCGACTGCTGGAGCATCCCGATGGCGTCGGCGCCGAGGGCGTTCATCTTGGAGTGGAACTCGACGAGGCCGCAGCCGTCGCCGAGGTCGACGAGGGACGCGCCGGGGTTCTTCTTGCGCACCGCGCCCGCCCGCGACTTCACGGCGGCGAGGTCGATCACGCCCGCGCGGTCGGGTACGGCGACGATCCCGGCGGGGCCGAACATCGTGGGCCGCCCGTCCTCGACCTCGTAGAAGCGCTTCCGCCCGGACGAGAGAAGCGCCTCCACGAGCGGCGGTAGCGCGCGTCCTTCGGCGCGTGCGCGATCGGCGAGGGCGGAGACGCCCACCGCATCCATCAGGCGGAACGGCCCCATCCCCCAGAGATAGCCCCACTCCATCGCCCGATCGACGGAGAGGATGTCGTCCGAGATCTCGGGCACGAGGGACGCCGCGTAGAGACTCGTCTCCGAGAGCACACGCCACAGGAACGTCCCCGCGGGAGTCTTCGCCGCCATGATCTGGTTGATGCGCGCGCCGAGGTCGGCGACCGTCTGCGCGGCGTCCACGGCGGCGATCTTCGGCTTGCGGCGCTCGCGGTACTCGAGCGTCTTCCAGTCGAGGGTGCGGATCTCCTTCCCGTCCTTGCGATAGAACCCGCCGCCCGTCTTGTCCCCGAGCATCCGGCGCTCCACCATCGTGCGCACGAAGGCCGGCAGGTCGAAGACGTCGCGATGGGGATCGCCGGGAACGCCGTCGCGCACCGTCTCCGACACCTTCAGGGCGACGTCGACGCCGGCCAGGTCTGCGGTGCGGAAGGTTCCGCTCTTCGCGCGGCCGATGGCGGGGCCGGTGAGGAGGTCGACCTCCTCGATGGTCAGGTCGGCGGCCATCATCTCCCGCAGCACGATGCCGAAGCCGAAGGAGCCGATCCGGTTGCCGATGAAGTTCGGCGTGTCCTTCGCGCGCACGACGCCCTTGCCGAGCACGCGGTCGGCGAACCCTTCCATCCCGGCCAGGACGGCGGCGTCCGTTTCGGGCCCGGGAATGATCTCCAGCAGCTTCAGGTAGCGCGGGGGGTTGAAGAAGTGGGTGCCGAGGAAGCGCCGGCGCACGTCCGCCGGCAGGTGCGCGGACATGGCGGCGATCCCGAGGCCGGAGGTGTTGGTGCTGACGATGGCCGTCTTCTTGACCGTGGCCGCGACACGCGAGAGCAGCGCGCGCTTGATCGCGATGTCCTCGATCACCGCCTCGAAGACCCAGTCCGCGTCCTTCAGTTCGCTCCAGTGCTCGTCGAAGTTGCCGATTCGGATCCGCGCGAGATCGTCGGGCCGGTGAAGCGGCGATGGCTTCATCTTCCGGAGCGGCTCGAGGGACGGCGTCTTCACGTCGAGCGCCGCGACGTCGAGCCCCAGGCCCGCGAGATGGGCGGCGACCTGCGCCCCCATCGTTCCCGCGCCGAGCACGACCGCCTTCCGGATCACGCCGGGACCGGGCCGTCGTACATCTCGTCGATGAGCCCCTTGTACTTCTCCTCCACCACGCGCCGCCGCACGCTCAGCTTGGGGGTGAGCTCGCCGGTCTCGATGGAGAACTCGCGGGACAGGAGCGCGACCTTCTTGATCCGCTCGTACTGGGCCTGGTCCTTGGTCAGGTCGATCACGGTGCGGTCGTAGAGATCGACGATCCGCGGATCGGCGACCAGCGCCTCGCGGCTCGCCACGGGGACGCCGTGCTCACCCGCCCACTTCTCCAGGTTCGCGAAGTTCGGCACCACGAGGGCGGCCGGGAAATTGCGCTTGTTGCCGATCATCACGATCTCCGCGATCAGCGGATGGCTCTTGAGCGCGTTCTCGATGGGCTGGGGGGCGATGTTCTTGCCGCCCGACGTGACGATGATGTCCTTCTTGCGGTCGGTGATGGCGAGGAAGCCGTCCGCGTCGAGCATGCCGATGTCGCCGGTCTTGAACCAGCCGTCGCGGTCGATGGCTTCCGCGGTCGCCTCCGGCTTGTTGAAGTAGCCCTTCATGACGTGGGGGCCGCGGGTGAGGATCTCGCCGTCGGGCGCGATCTTCACCTCGACGCGGGGGATGGGCAGGCCCACCGTGCCCGGCCGAAATGCGTCCGGCCGGTTGACCGAGATCACGGGGCTCGTCTCGGTGAGCCCGTAGCCTTCGAGGATCAGGAGCCCCGCGGCGCCGAAGAACTCGTTGATCTCCTTCGAGAGGGGCGCGCCCCCGGAGACGAAGAGGCGCAGCCTCCCGCCGACGCGCGCGCGGATCTTCGTGAAGACCAGCTTGTCCGCCACCGTCCCCTGCGCCTTCAGCAGCGGGCCGGGAGTGGTTCCGGCCACGCGATGCGCGAAGCGCTTGCGCCCGACGCCGACCGCCCAGCGGAAGACCCTTTGCCGCGCGGGCGGATCGGACGCCACCTTGTCCAGCACGCGGGCGTACATCTTCTCGTAGAGGCGGGGGGTCGAGAACATGAGCGTGGGCCGCACCTCGCCCATGTTGGCGGGCACCTTCTCGATGCTCTCCGCGTAGGCGATGGTCACGCCCTTGGCCAGCATCAGGTAGAAGCCGCCCATGCGCTCGAAGATGTGGCAGAGGGGCAGGAACGAGAGCGCCTGGTCGCGCGGCCCGAAGTCGGACACGATGGAAAGGCTGGCCAGGACGTTGGAGACGATGTTGTCGTGGGTGAGCATCACCCCCTTGGGCTCGCCGGTCGTCCCCGACGTATAGATGATCGTGGCGAGCCCGTCCGGCGTCGCCTCGCCGGCGCGCGCCCGGACCGCGCCGCGATCCTTGCCGAGGGCCTTCTGCCCGCGCTCGCGCACCTCGGCGAGGGTGAGCGTTCCCTCCCCCGCCACGTCGTCCATGCGGATGACGTGCTTCAGGCCGCGGGCCTGATTGCGGATCTCCGCGACCTTCGCCGCCTGCTGCTCGTTGGAGACGAAGAGCGCCCTCGACTCGCTGTCCTTCAGGATGTAGAGGACCTGGGCGGCGGTGAGGCTCGTGTAGATCGGCACGTCGACCGTCCCCGCGCAAAGGCAGGCCAGGTCGGCGTACGCCCACTCCGGCCGGTTCTCGGACAGGATGGCGACGCGGTCGCCGGGCTCGATGCCGAGCGCACGCAGCCCCATCGACAGCTCCTCGACCGCGCGCCGGAACTCCTCCGAGCTGATGTCGCGCCAGGCGCCGTCCTTCTTGAAGCGGAGAGCGTCGGGCTTGCGATGCGTGGTGACCGACTCGTAGAAGACGTCGCACAGCGTCCGGAGCTCCATGGCTATCCAGAGCCTATAGCCGGATCCCCGTCTCCGCCAGGTCCAGGGCGGCGCACACCGCGCGTTGCCGCTCCCAAAGGGGGTGGAGTACCCTGACGTCGCTTGGATACGACGGCCCCGCCGCCGCTCTTCGTCGCCCTCGGCACCAATCTCGGCGACCGCGAGCGGAACCTCGCGCGCGGCGTCCACGGCCTCGCCGAGCGCGGCCTTCGGATCACGCGCGTGAGCTCGGTCTACGAGACGGAGCCGGTGGGCGGGCCCGCCCAGGGCGCGTACCTGAACGCGGTGGTGGGCGCGGACACCGCGCTCGACGCCGCGGGGGTCCTCGCCTCCTGCCTGGAGGTGGAGCGCGCGGTGGGACGTGTGCGCGGGATCACCAACGCCCCGCGGACGCTCGACCTCGACCTGCTGCTCTTCGGCGCGCTCGTCCTGCGCGCGCCGGGCCTCACCGTTCCCCACCCGCGGATGCACGAGCGGCGCTTCGTGCTGGTGCCGCTTTGCGAGATCGCTCCCGGGGTCCGCCATCCCGTGCTCGACCGCACGGCGACGGAGATGGCCGCGCTCTGCCCCGACACGTCCGCGGTCGCCCTCTACGGCCCGCCGGGGCTCCTCGGCTGATGTTTTTCCAGTACATCGCCATCGAGGGCGTGATCGGCGTCGGCAAGTCGTCGGTGGTGGAAAAGCTCGCGCAGCGCCTCGACGCCGCCACCTTGCAGGAGGAGTGGGCGAGCAACCCGTTCCTGAAGACTTTCTACAACGGCGCCGCCGGGGCCGCGTTCCAGACGGAGCTCTTTTTCCTGCTTTCGCGCTATCGGCAGCAGCAGGAACTGCAGCAGCGCAGCCTCTTCAAGCACGTGACGCTGTCCGACTACGTCTTCGAGAAGAGCAAGCTCTTCGCGTACCTGAACCTCGACGACTCCGAGCTCCTCATCTACGAGAAGCTCTACTCGCTCCTCGCGGAGGGGATACCGCGCCCCGACCTCGTGGTCTACCTGCAGGCGCCGACGGAGGTGCTGATGAAGCGCATCCGCTCCCGCGGGCGGCCGGAAGAGGCGTCGATGTCCGGGGAGTACCTGGCGGAAGTGAACCGCGCCTACAACCACTACTTCTTCCACTACACGCTGACGCCGCTCCTCGTCGTGAACACGTCCGACCTCGATTTCGTGAAGCGGCCGGAGGACGTCGACGACCTGCTGAAGCAAATCCGCGGCATGGGAAAGGGGACGCAGTACTACGTGGCGCGGCCTTGACCGCGGCATCGCCGTGGTCCATGCTTTCCGAGGATTCTCCCATGGCGCTGGCATCCGCATCCGCATCGCGTCAGCTCTCGATCGCATTCGGAGACGCGCCGCTATGGGACGCGTCGTCGCTCGAGCGCGTCATCCTCCGCGAGGCCGGGCGCACGGTCCGCCTCACCCTCACCGAGAACCGCTCGGTGCTGCTCTCCTTCCGCCGCAACCACGGCACGGTGCTGCTGCGCCTGCATCGCATGTTCCTGCACGCGCCCCTGGTCGTGGTGCGGGCGGTGGCGCGAAGCCTGCGGCGCACCAACCGCAGCGCGGACGGCGACGTGCGGCGGTTCATGAACGACAACCTGCACCGGGTGCGCAAGGTGCCGCGGGCGCTGCCGCCGCTCCTCACCGCCGGCCGGGCCTACGACCTGAAGAAGGTGTTCGACGCCCTGAACACGCGCTTCTTCGAGGGACGGCTGCGCGTGCCCCTCACCTGGGGCCGCGGCAGCGGGCGCGCGCGGCGCGGCGGGCTCACCTTCGGCAGCTACGACCCGGTGCTGGCCTTGATCCGCATCCATCCCGTGCTCGACCGCCGGGACGTGCCGGCGTATTTCCTGGAGAGCGTCGTCTACCACGAGATGCTCCACCACCACATGGGCGGGATCCCCGATCGCGCGGGGCGCACCGTCTACCATTCGCGCGCGTTCCGCGAGGCCGAGGTTCAGTTCCCGTTGCATCGCCAGGCCCTCGACTGGGAGAAGGAGAACCTCCCCCGGTTGCTCCGCGCCAGCCACGCCCTGGACCGCAAGCGCAAGGCCCAGTCCGCGGCCCTCCGCAACCCTTGAAGCCGCCGCGCCATCTCCGGCGCCTCCTCCCGTACCTGAAGCGCCACCGGCCGCCGCTGCTCGTCGGCCTCGGCTGCCTGCTCCTGCGCACGCTCTTCTCCGTCGCGTCGCCGTGGGTGCTGCGCTACGCGATCGACGACCTCACCCTCGGCGTGACGCGCGAGAAGCTCCTCGTCTACTCGGGGCTCGTGGTCGGGGTGGTGATCGTGGAAGGGTTCTTCCTGTACCAGATGCGGATGATCCTCATCGGGATCAGCCGCGAGATCGAGTACGAGCTGCGCGGCGACCTCTACGCGCATCTCACGCGCCTCTCCGCGCGCTACTACCACGGCGTGCGCACCGGCGACCTCATGAGCCGGGCCACCAGCGACCTCTCCGCGGTGCGGATGGTGCTAGGCCCCGGGATCATGTACACCGCGAGCACGCTCGCCACCTTCATCGGCACCATCGCGCTCATGGTTACGATCAGCCCCTGGCTGCTCGCGGTCTCCCTGGTGCCGCTGCTGTTCGTCACCGTCCTCGTCCGCTACTTCGGCCGCCGCATCCACGAGCGGTTCGAGGCCGTGCAGGCCCAGCTCAGCAACATCTCGGCCCTCGTGCAGGAGAACCTCTCGGGGGCGCGGGTGGTGCGCGCCTACGTCCAGGAAGCGCACGAGATGGCGCGCTTCGAGGCCGCGAACCAGGAGTACCTGTTGCGGAACCGCCAGCTCATCCGCATGTTCGGCAGCCTCTACCCGGGCATCCAGCTCCTGATGGGGGCGAGCGCGGCCTTCGTGCTGTGGCTGGGCGGCCGGATGGTGATCGCGGGCACGATCTCGCTCGGGCAGTTCGTCGCCTTCGGCGCGTACCTCGCCATGCTGCACTGGCCGATGATCGCGCTCGGCTGGGTGGTCAATCTCTTCGAGCGCGGCGACGCGTCGATGGGGCGCCTGCTCGAGATCACGGAAGCGGCGCCGGAGATCGGCGACGCCGTGGCGCAGGAGGCGCCGCGGTTGCGCGGCCACGTGCGCTTCGACCACCTGACCTTCGGATACGGCGATCGCGCGGTGCTCCACGACATCGACCTCGACGTGCCCGCCGGGAGCACGGTGGCGATCGTCGGCCCCACCGGCTCCGGCAAGAGCACGCTGGTGAGCCTGGTGGCGCGGCTCTTCGAGGCGCCGCCGGGAACGGTGCTCATGGACGGCCACGACGTGCGCGCCATCCCGCTGGCCACGCTGCGCAAGGCGGTCGGCTACGTGCCGCAGGAGACGTTCCTGTTCTCGGCCACCGTGCGCGAGAACATCGCCTTCGGCCTTCCGTCCGCGGACAGCCCGCGGGTGGAATGGGCGGCCGGCGTCGCCCAGCTGGCCGCCGACGTCGCGGATTTCCCGCAGGGCTACGACACCTTCGTGGGCGAGCGCGGGATCACGCTCTCCGGCGGCCAGAAGCAGCGCGCAGCGCTGGCCCGGGCGCTGGCCGTCGATCCGCCCATCCTCGTCCTCGACGACGCCCTGTCCTCGGTCGACACCAACACCGAGGAGGAGATCCTGCGCGGGCTGCGCGCGGTCATGGCCACCCGCACCACCTTCCTCGTCTCGCACCGCGTCTCGACGGTGAAGGGCGCGGATCTGATCGTGGTCTTGAAGGACGGGCGGATCCTGGAGCGCGGCACGCACGGCGAGCTGGTCGGCCGCGGCGGCTTCTACGCGGACCTCCACCGGCGCCAGCTGCTGGAGGACGAGATGGAGCGGACGGCGTGAGCGAAGCCTTCCACGAGGAGGACGCGCTCGCGAAGCAGTACGACCGGCGGCTGCTGGTGCGCCTCCTCCGCTATCTGCGCCCCTACAAGATGGCGGTGGCGGTCTCGTTCCTGCTCATCGTGATCATGGCCGGACTCGACCTCGTGGGCCCGTACCTGACCAAGGTCGCCATCGACCGCTACATCAGCCGCGGCGATGCCAACGGCCTCGGCGCCGTGGCCGGCCTCTATCTCGCCGTGCTCGTCGCCGCCTTTGCCGTCCGCTTCGGGCAGGTGTGGATCCTCCAGATCACCGGCCAGAAGGTGATGGTCGACATGCGGCGGGCCATCTACGCGCACCTGCAGCGGCTGCCCGTCGCCTACTTCGATCGCAATCCGGTGGGCCGCCTCATGACCCGCGTCACCACCGACGTGGACGCGGTGAACGAGCTGTTCACCTCCGGGGTGGTCACCGTGTTCGGCGACCTGTTCACGCTCTTCGGGATCATGGGCGTGATGGTCTTCATGAACTGGCGGCTGGCCCTCGTGACCTTCGCCGTGATCCCGCTCTTCTTCGTGGTCACCAACTGGTTCCGCAAGGGGTCGCGGAAGTCGTTCCGCGAGGTGCGCAAGTGGATCGCGCGCATCAATGCCTTCCTGCAGGAGAACATCACCGGGATGTCCGTGGTGCAGCTCTTCCGGCGCGAGGAGCGCAACATCGCCGCCTTCGCGGCGATCAACCGCCACCACGCCGACGCGAACATGACGCAGATCTTCTACTACGCCGTCTTCTATCCGGCCATCGAGCTCCTGGCCGCGGTGGCGACGGCGCTCATCCTTCTCTACGGCGGCGGCAGCGTCCTCACCGGGGCGCTCACCCTGGGCGCGCTGGTCGCGTTCATCCAGTACTCGGAGCGCTTCTGGCGGCCGATCGCCGACCTCTCGGAGAAGTTCAACATCCTGCAGCAGGCGATGGCCTCATCGGAGCGCATCTTCGCGCTTCTCGACACGCCGCTCGAGGTCCAGCCTCCGGCGGCGCCGGTACGCCTCGGACGGGTCGAGGGACGGATCGCCTTCGAGCACGTGTCCTTCGCCTACCACACGCCGAAGGACGGCGCGCCGCCGCAATGGGTCTTGCAGGACATCGACTTCACCGTGGAGCCGGGAAAGAGCGTGGCGTTGGTCGGCGCGACCGGCGCCGGCAAGACGTCGATCATCAGCCTGCTCGCCCGCCTCTACGACGTGCAGAAGGGACGCGTCACCCTCGACGGCGTCGACGTGCGGGAGCTCGATCCTTCCGAGCTGCGCTCGTCGCTCGCCCTCGTACTGCAGGACGTGCACTTATTCAGCGGGACCATCGCCTCCAACATCCGCCTCGGATCGGCGATCCCCGACGAGCGCGTGCGGGAAGCCGCCCGGGCGGTTCACGCGCATCGCTTCATCGAGCAGCTGCCGCAGGGCTACGAGACGGAAGTGAAGGAGCGCGGGGCCACGCTGTCCGTCGGACAGAAGCAGCTCCTGTCCTTCGCGCGCGCGCTGGCCCACGATCCCCGCGTGCTGATCCTCGACGAGGCGACGTCCTCCATCGACACCGAGACCGAGGCCTTGATCCAGGGCGCACTCAAGGTGCTGCTCGCGGGGCGCACCGCCATCGTCATCGCCCACCGGCTGTCGACGATCCAGAACGTCGACGAGATCCTGCTCCTGCACAAGGGGCGGATCCGCGAGCGCGGCACGCACCAGGCGCTGCTGGCCGCCCGCGGCCTTTACTGGCGGCTGTACCAGCTGCAGTACAAGGACCAGGAGGCGACCGTCGACGCGGGCGACGCCGCCCTCGCCACCTAGGGCCTGGCGGCTGCGGCGGAAGCCCCGCCGCGGGCGAGGTGGTCGAACACCAGCGTCGCCATCGCGCGCACGCCTTTGGGCAGCACCGCCTCGTCGATGTCGAACTCCGCGGTGTGGATCATGGCCGTGATCCCCCTCTCCTCGTTCCGGATCCCCATCTTCACGTAGAGTGCGGGGACGCGCTCCGCGAACTCCGCAAAATCCTCGGCCCCCATCTGCGGGGCGACCTCGCGGGTGTGGGCGGCCCCGTAGACGCGCTGCAGGCTGGGCACGGAGGCGCGGGTGAGCGCCTCCTCGTTGCGCGTCGGCGGCACGCCGGCGTCGACGAAGCGCAGTGTCGCGGTGGTGCCGTTGGCCTCCGCCACGCCCGCCACCACGCGGGCGATGCGGTCCTTCATGTCCTGCCGCACCGCGGCGTCGAGCGTGCGCATGGTGCCGCGCATGGTGACGGAGCCCGCGATGATGTTGTGGCGGTTGCCGCCCTGGATGGACCCGATGGTCAGGACCTTTGGCTTCTGGGCATCGATCTGCCGCGAGGCGATGAGCTGCAGGGCCTGGATCATCTCCGCCGCAATCGGGATGGGGTCGATGCCGGTGTGCGGGTACGCGCCGTGCGTCGTGTGGCCCGCGATCTCGATGGCGAAGGTGTCGGCGGAGGCGAAGATGGGGCCGATGGACCAGCCGATGTCCCCGACGGGAAGCGTCGGGTCCATGTGCAGCCCGTAGATCGCCGTCACCTTCGGGTCGTCGAGCACGCCCTCCTTCACCATGAGCGCGGCCCCGCCCGCCTCGCCGTCCGGCGGCCCCTCTTCGGCGGGCTGGAAGACGAAGACCACGGTGCCGGCCAGACGGTCCTTCATCTTCGCGAGCACCTCGGCCGCGCCGAGCACGATCGTGGTGTGCGCGTCGTGCCCGCAGGCGTGCTTCACCCCCGGATTACGGCTCTTGTAGGGGACGTCGTTCGTCTCCTGGATGGGCAGCGCGTCCATGTCCGCGCGCACCGCGACCACCGGCCCCGGACGGCCGCCGCGCAGGATCCCCACCACGCCCGTTCTCGCCACCGGGTGACGGACCTCGAGGCCGAGCGCGCGCAGCCGGTCGGCAACGAGCGTGCCGGTGCGCGTCTCGCGGTTGCCGAGCTCCGGGTTCTGGTGGATGTCGCGGCGGGTCGCGACCAGCGCGGGCGCCATCGCCTCCGCGGCGGCGCGAATCTCCGCGTCGGGCGCGGGCGTGGCGGCGAGGACGATCAAAGCCAGGGCGGTGAGCACGTTTGCCTCCAGTCGGGAAGACGGTCGGCGGCCGGTCGGCCATGGCGGCACGGGGACCCGATCAGCCTTGGCGGGATGCTACCGCGGATGCGCGTCGAGCGCGGCCAGGTCCGAAGCGTCGAGCGCGCGCCACTCGCCGGGGCCGAGATCGCCGAGGGGCAGGGCGCCGATGGCCACGCGGATCAGCTCCACGATGTCGTGGCCGATCGCCGCGCACATTCGCCGCACCTGGCGATTCTTGCCCTCGGTGAGGACGATCTCCAGCCAGCTTGTCCCGGGCCCCGAGCGGTCCCCGCCGTCGCGTCCCGTCCCCAGCGCCCGGACGACGGCGGGACGCGAGTGCTCCCCGTCACCGAGCGGCAGCCCTTCGCGGAGCGCGCGCAGGGCCTGGTCGTCCGGCACTCCGCGCACGCGCGCGTGATAGGTCTTCCGCACATGGTGGTCCGGGTCGGTCAGGCGATGGCCGAGGCGATGGTCGTTGGTGAGGATCAGCAGTCCCGAGGTGTCCCTGTCCAGGCGGCCGACGGGGAACACCCACGCCGCGAGGCCGCCGAGGAGGTCGTACACCGTCGTCCGCCCTCCCGGATCGGTGCGGGTCGTGACGTATCCGACGGGCTTGTGGAGCGCGATCGCGATGCGGTCGGTCTCGTCCCCCACGCGGACGCCGTCGGCGGTGATCACGTCGTGGCGCGGATCGATGCGGCGCGCGGGCGCGCCCACCACCGCGCCGTTCACCGTCACCCGCCCTTCCGCGATCCAGCGCTCGGCCTCGCGGCGCGAGCAGACGCCGAACTTGGAGAGCGCGCGGGCCAGGGAGAGCGGGCCCACTTGCGCGCCGGCGGCGGCGGGCAGGGGACGTCCCCCCGGCCGGCCCCGCGGCGGCCTCATGAAGAGGGAGCGGGGTCTCCGAGCGCGAACGTCATCCGCCCCTCGCACACGACCCGCCCGTCGACGCGCGCCACGCCGGCGAGGCTCCCGATCTTGCCGCGCAGCCGCAGCACGGTGCCCTCGAGGAGCACGGAATCGCCCGCGCCCACCGGGCGCCGGTAGCGCACCTTGTCGATGCCCATGAAGAAGATCAGGCGCGAGCGGTTCTCGGGCTTGGAGAGGATCAGCACCGCCCCCGCCTGGGCCATGGCCTCGGTGAGGATCGACGCCGGCAGCACCGGCCGCCCGCCGGGGCCGGCGATGAAGTAGCGCTCGTCGGAGGCGACGTTCTTCACGCCGACGATGCGGCGATCTTCCTCGAGCTCGATGATGCGATCGACGAGAAGGAAGGGATAGCGGTGCGGCAGGATGGCCTTGATGTCCTCGATCTCGAGGGGGAGCCGCGGCATGGGCCGAGTGTAACAGCGCGCCTTGCTAGAATTGCCGCGCATGCCGCCGCCGACGATCAGCGCGAAGCCGGCCCTCCCCGGCCAGCTCCTCGCCGAGCTCCTGCCCATCGTGGGCGAGATCAGCGCAGTGCTCGATCCGGGCGAGCTCCTGCCCGCCATCGCGCAGCAGCTGCGGCGGATCGTCGACTACCGCATCCTCGACATCTTCCTGCCCGAGGCGGACGGCACGCTCGTGCCCGCGTTCGTCGAAGGCTATGACAGCCGCGAGCTGGCCTCGCGCCTGCGCATCACGCCCGGGCAGGGCGTCGTCGGCGCCGCGGCCGCGGAGCGCGTCCCGATCTTCGTCCCCGACGTCGACGCCGACCCGCGCTACATCTCGTTCGGCTCCGGCGTGAAGGCCGAGCTCGCCATCCCCCTCGTCCACCGCGACCGCCTGGTCGGCGTCCTCAACATCGAGGGCCCGGACGCGGAGGCCTTCACGGTGGAGGCGCGGACGGCGCTGCAGGTGCTCGCGGGCCATCTGGCGGTGGCGATCGAGAACGCGACCCTCTATCGCGAGACGCGCTGGTACGCGGGCCTCCTGGGGACGCTCTACGAGATCGGCAAGGAGACGGGCTCCATCCTCGATCTCGACGAGCTCCTGACCCGCGTGGCCGAGGTCGTGAAGCGCGTCATCGACTACGAGATGTTCGGCATCCTGCTCCTCGACGCGCGGCGCGGCGAGCTCGTCCTCCGGAAAGCCGTGTCCTACGGCGGCACCAAGGAGAAGACGCGGATCAAGCTCGGCGAGGGGCTGACCGGGGCGGCCGCGCTCACCAAGCAGACGATCCGGGTGGGCGACGTGAGCCGCGATCCGCGCTACCTCGCCCTCATCCCGGAGACACGCTCCGAGCTCGTCGTCCCCCTCATCCACAAGGACAAGGTGCTCGGCGTCTTCGACCTCGAGTCGCCCGCCCTCGATCGCTTCACCGAGGAGCACGTCAAGGTCCTCACCCTTCTCGCGAGCCAGGTCGCGGTGGCGATCGAGAACGCGCGCCTCTACGCCGAGATCGTGCGCAAGGACGCGCGGATCCAGAAGGAGCTGAAGATCGCCCAGGTCATCCAGCACGGCCTCTTCCCCGAGGCCTTCCCCACCGGCGCGGCGTGGGACGCCTCCGCGCACTTCCTGCCCGCGCGCGAGCTGGGCGGCGACCTCTACGACTTCTACGAGATCGGGGACGGCGTGCTCGGGGTCGCGCTGGGCGACGTCGCGGGCAAGGGAGTGCCGGCCGCGCTCTACGGCGCCTTCGCGTCGGGGACGGTGCGGTCGCGCGCCTTCGAGCGCCGTCCGCCGGCCGACGTCCTCCGGCGCGTGAACCGCACGTTGTGCACCCGCGGCGTGGACGGGCTCTTCTGCACCCTCGCCTTTGCCCTCTTCGATTTCGTCCACGGCACGGTGACGCTCGCGAACTCGGGGCTGCCCTATCCGCTCCATTACCGCCCCGCGACGGGGCGGTGCGAGCCCATCGAGCTGCCGGGGCTGCCGCTCGGAGCCTTCGAGGCCGCCACCTACGACGAGCGGGCGATCGACCTCGAGAAAGGCGACATCATCGTGCTCCACACCGACGGGGTGTCGGAGGCACACGTCACCGGCGACGACTACGGCCTCGCCCGGCTACGCCGTCAGGTCGAGGAGCACGCCGGCGCGTCGGCGGCCGAGATCGGCGAGCGGATCCTCGCCGACGTGAGCGCGTTCATGCAGGACACGCCGCGCGGAGATGACCTGACGCTCCTGATAGTAAAAGTGCGGTAGGAGCGTCGTCAGGCTCGGTTACAGCCACGCGTCCGCTGCGCCGGCGCCCCGTCACGGGTACAGGATGATCTTCGCGGCCTGGCCTTCCTTCAGGAGCGCCATCCCCTGGTGGATGTCGCGGAGCGGGAAGGTGTGGGTGATGAGCGGGGCGAGGTCGATCTTTCCCGAGCGCAGAAGCGCCTGGGCCTGGTACCACGTCTTCCACATGCGGCGGCCGTTGATGCCGAGGACGGTCACGCCCTTGAAGATCACGTCCTCCGCCAGATCGATGGTCACCGGCTGCGACGGAATGCCGAGGAGCGAGATGCGGCCGCCGCGGCGGACCATCTTGAACGCCTGCTTCACGCCGTCGCCGTGGCCGCTCATCTCCAGCACGACGTCCGCCCCCTGCCCGCCCGTCTCCCCCATCACGACCGCCACCGCGTCTTCCTTCGTGGTGTCGATCACGCGATCCGCGCCCATCCGGCGTGCGAGATCGAGGCGGAAGGGGCGGATGTCGGTGGCGAAGACGGCCTGGGCCCCCGAGGCGCGCGCGACGGCCACCGCGCAGCAGCCGATCGGTCCCGCGCCGACGACGGCGACGGTCAGGCCCGCGATGTCTCCGGAAAGCGTCGTGTGCACCGCGTTCCCGAAGGGATCCTGGATGGCCGCGACCTCGGGCGAGATCCCGCGATCCATCGCGTAGACGTTGGTCTCGGGAACGGCCACGTACTCCGCGAAGCACCCGGGCCGGTCGACGCCGACGATGGAAACGTTCTCGCAGATGTGCGCGTTCCCGGTCCGGCACTGGAAGCACGTCCCGTCCACCACGTGCCCCTCGACGGAGACGAACGTCCCGACCGCCACCGTCGTCGCGTCCTCGCCGCGCTCCACCACCTCGCCGCAGAACTCGTGGCCGAAGACGAGCGGGGGCTTGATGCGCCCCTGCGCCCACTTGTCCCAGTTCTGGATGTGGAGATCGGTGCCGCAGATGCTCGCCGCCTTGACCTTGATCAGGACGTCACGCGGGCCGAGGGTGGGGACGGGCACCTGGCGGACCTCGGAGCCCGGCGCGGGGGCGGCCTTGACGACCGCGGTCATGGATCGTGTCATCGAGATGAGGTCGCCACGCGCTCTGGCAGACTAATTCGACGCTCTTTGTGGTGTCAAACCGCAGTGATGCGCGTCACACCGCGCGGGGACGGCCCGCGGCGGCATGTACGGTACTGTGGAGGCGAATGATTCCCGCGCGCGCGGCGTCCGCGCTCCTCCTCGTCCTGTCCGGTGCGACCTTCGCCCACGCCCAGCTCGCGCGGTTCGCGAGCGGCGCCGACCTCGTGATCCTCTCCGCGACCGCGGTCGACCGCCACGGACGGCCGGTGACCGACCTGCGACGGGAGGAAATCCGCATCTTCGAAGACGGGCGGCCGCAGAAGGTCGAGCACTTTTCGCAAGGGCGCGCGGCGGCGGCGCGGCTGCTGCTGCTCCTCGACGCGAGCGGCAGCATGCAGGGCGAGCTCAAGACCACGAGCACGCGCATGGCCGCGCTGCAGATCCTCGCCGCCCTCGATCCCGAGGACGAGGCCGCGCTCGCCGCCTTCGATGACAAGTACTGGGGCGTCGTCGCCTTCACCCGCGACCGCGCCAAGATCGAGCACGCGATGGCGGAGATCGAGCCCTTCGGGTCGACGGCGCTGCACGACGCGCTGGCCCGCGCCTCCAGCGACCTCGCGAGCCACGGCGAAGGGCGCCGCGCGGTCGTCGTGCTAACCGACGGTGTCGACACCGCGAGCCAGCTCCTGCCCGACGAGGTGCTCTCCCGCTCGCAGGCGCTCGACGTCCCCATCTACGCGGTCTCCGTCGTCTCGCCGCTCGAGGACCCGGAATCGCCGCGATTCTCCGGGCGCGAGCGGCCGGCGCGGGCCACCGTCGGCGCCACCGTGCTCGCCCGTTATGCCGAGCTCTCGGGCGGGGCCGCGTTCACGGTGAGCGAGATCGGCGGGCTCCGGAACGCCGCCACGAGGATCGTCGCGGAGTTGAAACAGCAGTACCGGCTGGGATATGACCCTCCGCCAGGCCCTCCGCAGTTCCGCCACGTCGATGTCCGTTCCACCCGCAAGGGCGTCGTCGTCCGCACCCGACGCGGGTATGTGCCCCGGACATGAGCGTCCGTGGGGCGAATCCGGGCCGCACCGCCGTCACTTTGGAGGTTTGATTTGAGACATGTAGTCATGCCGTGCCTGATCGCCGCCGTCGCCGCGATGGCGGCTTCCGGCTGCGCGACCAAGAAGTACGTCGGCCGCGAGGTCGGCGAGGTCAACCAGAAGGTCGACACCCTGAGCACCGAGGTCGAGAAGACCCAGGAGCGCGTGAAGCGCAACGAGGTCCGCATCGACGACGTCGACCGTGACGCCAAGTCCGGCATCGCGGACGCGAAGGGCTCCGCGGACAAGGCCCTCGTCCGCGCCACCGAGGCCGAGCGCGCGGCCAAGGGCAAGCTCATCTACACCGTCACCCTGTCCAACGACAAGGTGACGTTCCCCGTGAACCGGGCCATGGTCTCGCCGGAAGCGCAGCGGATGATCGACGAGGCCATCGCGCAGCTGAAGTCGGAGAACCGGGGCGTGTTCTTCGAGATCGAAGGCCACACCGATTCCACCGGCCCCGAGCCGTACAACCTGAAGCTGGGCGAGGAGCGCGCGCTCGCCGTCCGCAACTACATCCACGATCAGCACGGGATCGCGCTCAGCCGGATGGAGCTCATCTCCTACGGCGAGACCAAGCCGGTGGTCGACAACAAGAGCCGCGCCAA
>JANMPI010000189.1:0-6923 GCA_031369785.1 Acidobacteriota bacterium | reverse complement strand
CGGAGAGCCTTCACGCGCAGAAGGCCTTCCAGCTCTGGATCGCGGAATATTTCGCGCCGCAGATGTATCGGCACTTCCGGAGCGGCCGCAGGAATGAGCGGCTCCGGAACGCGCCCTTCCAGTTCTTCCCGACGGAATGGTTCGCGTTTTTCCGCGCCCACGGATGGGCGCCGCGGGAGGTGGCGTACCTGGCGGAAGAGTCCACGAGGGTGGGCCGCGCGATGCCTTTGCCGCTCTGGGCGCGCATCGTCCTGCGCTTCGCGCCCGCGGAGCACGTCGAGCGGCACCGGCGCCTCGCGGGATACGCGGTCTACACGAAGACGTCGGCCGCCGGCGACCGGGAGGTGTGATGTGAGCGAAAGGCGACGCTTCGACGGCCCGTTGGGCTGCCTTTTCCTCCTGGTCGTCTTCGTCCTGTCCGCCTTCTTCATGACCAGGTTCATCGACTTCCGCCATACCCACACGGTCGTCGGACCGATTCCGCCGGAGTTCCCCGTCCTCGTCGTAGCCAGCACTCCCGGGGCGGTCAAGGCGGAGGTCGTGTACGCGAGCGACCTGCCCGAGTTCCTCCTTCAGCACCCGTTCCACGGCTTTCTCGTCCCGATGGGTCAAGAGCAGGCCATCTTCAGCCAGCTCGGGTCGCTGCAGGGCTTTTCCGTCCGCGCGAGCGGCGAGGGGCGTCAGCAGCTCGAGGTCAGCGCGCCGTGGAACAGCGACGTCATCAACATCGGCTGGTACGAGGCGACCGCCACCTCGTTCACTCCGAAAAAGCACAGAAAGTATGGAGACCGTGGGGCGCTCATGGAGTTTGCCCTCGGCTCTTTCGGCATCACGTTCGCCGTCGGTGCCGCTGCCGCCGTGTGGCAGAGATCGAGGACCCGCCGATGACGGTCACCGCGCCGTCGAATACCGCCCGCTCGGTCGGCATCACCGCAAAGCTGATGCTTGCGTTGCTGGCCAGTGTCCTTGGGGGCCTGGCCGCCGGGATGTGTGCCCTGCCGCCGGCGGTGATCCTGTCCGGTGGCAGCGAGTGGATCTCGATTCCGGCCGCCGCGGCCTGCGCGCTTGGCGGCGGAGCGGCCGTCTCCGTTTCCCTCGCCCGCTACCACCTGCGGGAAGGATGGATCACCACCGCGGCGCGAATGTGGCCGTCCTTCGTTGGCGTCGCCGGCGCGGCGCTCGTCTGCGCAGGGTTCCTCGGTACCACCCTCCGACTCGCGGAGCTCGGCGTCAGCGGCAACGCACGCCCGCTCACGGCGTTGCTGTCGCTTGCCGTGATCGCGGTCGGTTCCGGGAGTGCGGCGCTGCTATCAGCGGTGTTGCTGGCGGCGCGAAGGCGCGTCAAGGATGGTGGGCGCTGTAGGATTTGAACCTACGACTTCCACCGTGTGAAGGTGGCACTCTACCGCTGAGTTAAGCGCCCGTCGGCGGCAAACGGCAGTCTAACGGTAAGGTGACGGCGACGGCAAGGGCCCGAACGAATCGTACGGCTCCGCCGCGGCGGCGGGATGGTACGAGCAGTACTCCTGCGGCTCCGTGCCGGCGATGAAGGCCTCGTCGATGGTGGCCGGGCAGTTCGGCGTGGCGAGAAGGCCCGACCCCTTGTCGATCTTCACGAAGACGATGTTGGCGGCGGGCTGCGCGAGCTTCTGGCCCTGCGAGCCGGCCTGGGCCCCCTTCATGAAGTCGACCCAGATGGGCAGCGCCGCCTTCGACCCCGAAAGCCCGGTCGGCGTGTTGTCGTCGAAGCCCACCCACACCACGCACAGCAGGTCGGCGGTGAACCCCGCGAACCAGGCGTCGCGGAGGTCGTTCGTGGTGCCGGTCTTGCCGGCGGCGTCGGCGGTGAAGCCCATGGTCCGCGCGGAGGCCGCGGTCCCGTTATTGATGACGCTGCGCATCATGTTCACGACGAGGAACGTGGACTCCGGGCGCGCGACCCGCGGCGGCGCGGGTGCGTTCTGCGGAAGGCTCACGTTTCGCTCGTCGACGACGCTCAGCACCGTCGTGGGAGAGACCTTCACCCCGAGATTCGCGAGCACGTTGTACGCGGCCGCCATCTCCAGCGGCGTGGCCTCGAAGGAGCCGAGGGCGATGGCGGGATATGGCTTGACGTCGCCGCCCATCCCCATCTTCTTCGTCCACAGGTTCGCGATGCGGTCGTAGCCGATCATCTCCGCGACCTTCACGGTGGCCACGTTCAGGCTGTGGGCGAGGGCCGTGCGCAGGGTGACGTAGCCCTTGTACGTGTTCTCGTAGTTCTGCGGCGCGTACTCCTGGCGGCCGAAGAAGAACACGGTGGGCGCGTCCTCCACGACGGTCGCGGGCGTGATCGGCGGCAGCGCGGGATCGTCGAAGGTCGCCTCGAAGGCGGCCAGGTAGACGAAGGGCTTGAACGTGCTTCCGGGCTGGCGGCGCGCCGTGGTCGCGCGGTTGTACTGGCTGCTCGAGTACTCGCGGCCGCCGACGAGGGCGAGGACGGCGCCGGTCGAAGGCTCGATGGCGATGAGCGCGCCCTGCAGCGGCCCCTCGCTCTTCTTGTGCTTGATCATCTTCTCGACGCGCTCCAGCCCCTGCGCGAGCACCTGCTGGGCCAGGCTCTGCAAAGGGAGGTCGAGCGAGGTGTAGACGGCGAGGTTCTGGGTCGCGAGGTCCTTCTGCGCGTAGCGCTCCGCGAGCTGGGTCTTCACGAGGTCGACGAAGTAGGGCGCCTCGCCGCGGTCGATGGACGCCGCCTTGACGTCGATCGGCTCCGCGATGGCCGCCGCCGCGACGGGCGGGGTGATGAACCCCGACTCCTGCATCGCGTGCAGCACCTGGTTCCGGCGCTCCAGCGCCCGTTGCGGGTGGCGGTAGGGGTTGTACGGGTTCGGCGACTGGATCATGCCCGCGAGGAGCGCGGCCTCGGTGAGGGTCAGGTTGCCCACGTCCTTCTGGAAGTACATGCGCGCGGCCTGGCCCATCCCCTGGATGCTGAACGAGCCGACCTGGCCGAGGTACACCTCGTTAATGTACAGCTCGAGGATGTCCTTCTTCGCCGCGCGGCGCTCGAGCACGAAGGCGAGCAGCGCCTCCTGCGCCTTGCGCCGGAAGGTCCGCTCCGGGGTAAGGAAGAAGTTCTTCACCAGCTGCTGGGTGATGGTGCTGCCGCCCTGGATGAACGACTCCGCCTTCACGTTGCGCACCGCGGCGCCGATGATCCGCCAGGGGTCGAGGCCGGGATGGCTGAAGAAGCGGCGGTCCTCGTTGGCGAGCACGGCCTTCACGAGGTGATCGGGCACCTCCTCGAACTTCACGATGCGCTTCTTCTCGCGCGTGTCGTCGAACAGGTAGGTGATGAGCTCGGGCTCCAGGGTGAGGGTCGCGTACGTGCGCTTGGTGCGTAGCCCCCGGATCTCCGTCACCTTGTCCTTCACGAAGGTGAGGAGGATCGGCTCCGGCGCCTCGGCGCCCGTGCTGCGGGGCGCGAACGTCACCGTGCCCGCCCCCGCCGCGAACTCGCCCGGCGCCGCCGGCTGTTGCTTCTCCTCGTACTTCAGGCCGTTCAGGATCTTGACGAAGTCGGCGGGCCCGAGCGCCATCCCCGTGCGGAGGACGAGCGGCCGTGCGTAGAGCCGCGCGGGGATGAGCCAGCGCTCGCCCTGCAGGCGGCGCTCGACCATCACGCTGAAGCGCAGGTAGTAATAGATGAGGACGGAGGACCCGATGACCACGGGGAGAGTGGCCGCGGTCAGGAGGAAGAGGACCAGCTTGAGGCGGAGGGGCGAGTAGGTGTTGCCCCGCGATCCCGTGGGCGCCACCCGGCGGTTGGGATGCGCCATGCGCGGATTATAGTCGGTTGTGCGCCCGACCCTGATCGCCGCCGCCGCCGTGACGCTCGCCGCCGGCCACGCCGCGGCGCAAACGCGGCCCCTCGCCACCGAGGAGGCGCTGACCGCCGCCCGCGGGACGATGGTTCTCGAGATCGGGGCGCAGGCCATCTCCGCGGAGCCGAACTTCCTGACCGGCGCCCCGCGGGATCGCTGGGACGGTCCCGAGCTGCGTTTCGTCTACTCGCCGGCCGACCCGGTGGAGCTCGACGTCGAATGGACGGCGCGCGTGGGAGTTCGCGGCGATCCCGAATTCGGCGACGTCTCCGACTTCGGAGATGTCGCCCTTCGCGCGAAGGTGCGCGTGGCGGGACACCGGCGCGATGCGCTCGCGCTGCGCTTCGGGGTCGTCCTCCCCGAGACGAGCTTCGGAAACGGCCTCGGCCCCAACACGCTGCGGACCTTTGCCCAGGTGCTCGCCTCGAAGGCGATGGGCACGGCGGCGGTCCATCTGAACGCGGGGCTGGCACTCCACGACGAGCCGCTGCGCGCGCACGAGCAGCGGGATCTTTTCGCTTACGGCGTTGCGCTCACCTGGCCGGTTGCGCGCCTCACCCTCGTCGGCGAAGTCGCGGGCCTCGCCGGACGCGGATCGCCGGGAGCGGACGCGCGCAGCGAGGCGCGGGCGGGGACGCGCATCGGCCGCGGGCACGTGCGCGCCGACCTCGCGGTGCGCCGCGGGCTGACGCGCGCGGCGGGGGAGTGGGGGATCACGGCGGGCCTGTCCTGGACCGCCCGCGGGCCGGACTAGCGGCCCGTTCCACCACGTCGAGGCGCACCCGTCCGATCCCCGGGCCGATCAGCCCCAGCACGCGCGCCGCCCCGCGGGAGACGTCGATGATCCGGTCCTTCCGGGGGATCCGGTCATTGACGGTCACGACCACGCTGCGTCCCGTCGAGAGCAGGGTCACCCGCACGACCGTCCCGAATGCCCACCGTCGATGCGCGGCCGTCATCGCGTCCTGATCGAACCGCTCCCCGCTCGAGGTCCGCCGGCCGTGGAAGCCGGGGCCGTACCAGGAGGCAGTTCCCGTCATCGTCGTTCCCACCGGCGGCGCCCAACCGACCGGGGGCGTGTGCGATCCACACCCCGCGGCGAGCAGGGCGAGGCCGACGAGGACTCGCCTACCCAATCACATGCACCCGCAGCATGTTGGTGGCCCCCGCGGTGTGGCTCTGCCCCGCGAGCATCAGGATCGTGTCCCCCCTGGCCACGAAGCCCTGGGCCCGCAGCAGCTCCTCGCCGCGCAGGATCATGTCGTCGGTGGTGGCCGCGAAGTCCGACTTCACGGGGAGCACGCCCCACCACAGCGCGAGGCGGCGGTACGTATCTTCGTTATAGGTGATGGCGGCGACGGGGGCGTGGGGCCGGAACGTGGAGACGAGGCGTGCCGTCGATCCGGACTCGGTGAAGGCGACGATGAGCTTGCAGTCCAGCTCTTCGGCCACCGTCCGCGCCACCCGCGCCAGCGACCGCGCGACCATCGTCGCTGACCCGCCCACGAACCGCGTCGGCGGGCGGAAGCTCCCGTACTCCTCGGTGTAGAGCGCGATGCGCGCCATGGTCTCCACCGCCGCCACGGGATACAGGCCGGAGGCCGTCTCCGCGGACAGCATGATGGCGTCGGTGCCGTCGAGGATCGCGTTGGCGACGTCCGACGCTTCCGCGCGGGTCGGGCGCGGGTGGTCGATCATGCTCTCGAGCATCTGCGTCGCCGTGATCACGACCTTGCCCGCCGCGTTCGCCATCTCGATGATGCGCTTCTGCAGGGTCGGCACTTCCTCGGTGGACATCTCGACGCCGAGGTCGCCGCGCGCCACCATGACGCCGTCCGCGGAGTCGAGGATTTGCGGCAGGTCGTTCATCGCCTCGCGCTTCTCGATCTTGGCGATCACGGGCGTCGTGGCGCCGAGGGAGCGGATGAGCGCCTTCACCTCGTCCACGTCGGCGGCCTGGCGCACGAACGAGAGGGCGATGTAGTCGACGCCGTTCGCGATCCCGAAGGCGAGGTCGGCGCGGTCCTTGGCGGTGAGGGCGGGCGTCGAGAGCTTCACGCCGGGGAGGTTCATCCCCTTGTTCGGCTTCAGCAGGCCGCCGTACACCACCTCGCAGGTGACCTCCTCGCCGGAAGCGGAGAAGACGCGCAGCTCGAGGTTGCCGTCGTCGAGGAGGATCTTGTCGCCGGGGGCGACGTCGCGGGGGAGCGGATCGTAGGTGGTCGAGATGCGGTCGGCGGTGCCCTCGATGGTCTCGTCGGTCGTGATGACGATGCGCCGCCCGGCCACCAGGGCCACCGGCGCCCCGCCGACGAGCCGGCCGGTGCGGATCTTCGGCCCCGAAAGGTCCTGGAGGATCGCGATCGGCCGCGCGAGGGACGCGGAGATCCCGCGCACCCGCTGGAGGACCTCGAGGTGCTGCGGGTGGTCGCCGTGGGAGAAGTTCAAGCGCACCACGTCGACCCCGGCCCGGATCAGGCGCTCGAGCACGGCGGCGTCACGGGACGCGGGCCCGATGGTGGCGACGATCTTGGTGCGGCGCATGCGGAAGAGTAACGGATCGCCGCTCTCGTTGACACCCCCCGGACGGGTGGGATAATCCCGACCATGAACCCCCGCTCCGTCGTGTTCCTGACCCTCCTCCTCGCCGCTCCCCTGGCCGTTTCCGCGCAGCCGGCGCCGACGCTCGAGGGCGTCGTCACCACCCGCGACGACGGCCTCAGCCTTCCCGGCGCCATCGTCGCCATCGAGTCGCTGACCCTCTCCGCGACCACGGGCGCGGACGGCCACTACAGCCTCGCGCTGCCCGCCGATGCCGTGGGCCAGTCGTACGAGGTCAAGGTGACGTCGGCCGGCCTGGTGCCGCGCACCTGGACGTTCCGCCCGGAGGCGGGGACGACGACGCAGAACTTTGCCCTCAGCCTCACCTTCCAGGAAGAGATCACCGTCGGGTCGCGCGCGGTGGGCGTGGAAGCGGAGAAGGCGGTGCCCGTCGACATCCTGACCGCGCGGCAGATCGAGACCGGGGGGTACACGGAGACGGCGCAGATCATCCAG
>JANMPI010000405.1:0-4713 GCA_031369785.1 Acidobacteriota bacterium | reverse complement strand
CTGCCGCTGGATCGAGGAGCTGGCGCGCCGCGCGGTCGTCACCGGCTGCGGGGGAGGCAACTACTGTCCGTCGGCCTCCGTGACCCGCGAGCAGATGGGCGTCTTCATCAGCGCGACCTTCGGACTGACGCTGTACGGGCCGTAACCAAGGCCCGCGTCCTGTTGTTGACGCGCCCCCGGGTTCGTCGGATGCTTCCGCGCAAGACCATGCCCTCCGCGGCCGTGCTGGAGCTCGTCGCGGCCCAGGTCCGCTTCCGGTTCGCTCTCGATGCGAAAGGCTTCGCCGATCACGTCGCCGCCCTCACCGTCTCCGCGGCACCCGGAGCGGCGCCGGAAGAGCATGCTCGCCGGCTGAGCCTCGACGACCTCTACCTGGCCGCGGCCTGCGCGCGCGGCGAGGAACCTGCCTGGGAGGAATGCCTCGCGCGGCACGGAGCGTTCATCCGGGACTTCGCCCGCCGGTTCCTCCGCGAGCCGGCGGCGAGCGACGTCGCGGACCAGGTCGTGGCCGACCTGTGGGAGCGCGGCAAGATGGCGCGCTACCAGGGGAGGAGCACGTTGCGGACCTGGCTCGGATCCATCGTCGCCCACGCCGCGCTGAACGCCATCAAGGCCGGCCGGCGATCGCGTCCGCTCGAGACGGACGACGAGGGCGAGCACCGTGGGCCGACACCGCGCCCTGCCCCCGCGTCCACGGCCCACGACCGATCGCTGCTGGAGACGCTGGTGAAGGAGGCCATGGAGAGCCTGCCCGCCGACGACAAGCTGCTGCTCCTCCTGTACTACGAGCAGGGCCTGACCCTGGATGAGATGGCCGGTGTCGTCGGCGGATCGAAGGCGGCGCTCAGCCGAAAGCTCCAGCGCACCCGGAGCGGGTTGCACGCGTCGATCGAGTCGCTCTCGCGACGCCATGCTGGCGCTTCCGCCGAGTCGCTGCGGGCGGGCATCGATCTCGGCCGCCTCGAGCTGGACCTGGGCCGGTTGCTCGGGGGGTCGGTGGAAGGTGAACCGGGAGGAGTTGTCTAAGACACGGGATGGACCGAATCGCAGACTCCACGATCCCGCACGATCCCGGCCTCCTGGCCGCGTACGCGGAGGGCCGCCTCGACGCCGAGGAGCACCGGGTCATGATGATCCACCTCGCCTCGTGCGTGGAATGCCGTCAGGCCCTCGCGATGCTCGCCCGCGCGAGCGGGGTCCGACCGCAGGCGAAGACGCGGGTCGGGGTGGCGACGCCGATCTGGCTGGGCCTAGCGGCGACGGTCATCCTCGCGACCCTGGCGGTGCGGCGCACGGACGCACCCGTCCCGACCGGTGAGACGGGGGAAACACCGGCCTCCGTCGTCGGCGCGTCACCCGGCACGGTGGCGCCCGCGCCGCCTGCTCCACGTCCCGCCGTTACGGTGGCCGATCCCATGCTCGACCCGGCGCTCCTCGTGAAGAGGGGCGCGTTGCCGCCGCGTCACGTAGGCAGCAAGACGTTCCGCCTCACCGCCGGCGAATGGGTGGATGCCGGGTTCGATTCCGCGGCGTCGCTGCCCCCGACCTTGATCGAGGGGCCCGCCGCGCGCGCCGCGGCGGTGCAACGATTGCCGGCCCTCGCGCCCTACGCCGCCCTGGGCGATCGCGTGGTCGTCGTTCTCGACGGAGTGGCCTACCGCTTCGCGCCCTGAGAGGCCATGACACTCATCGTCCTCCTGTTGCTCCTGTCCCCGCCCGTAGACTCGGCCCGCCCGCGGCTGGACCGTGCGGCCGAGCTCCTCCGGCAAAGGGCCCACGCCGACGCGATCGCTGTGCTGGAGCCGTTGCTCGTCGAAGCCGAGGCGGCGGGGGACGTCGCGGTCATTGCCGAAGCGCTGGATCTGCGAGCGAGCGCGTGGCGCCAACGGGGCGACTACCCGGGTGCTTTGGATTCGGACCGCCGGGCCCTCGAGCTCGGCCGGGGACTCGGCAATCGGTCGCTGGAGGCGCGCGTCCTGCGCAATCTCGCTCAGACCCTGAAGAGCAAGGGAGATTACGCGGAGGGGCTGGCGCGGGCGGAGGAGGCCCTCGCCATCCACGAGGAGCTCGGCGAGAGGGAAGGGGCGGGCCGCGCGGCGACGACGCTCGGGGCGCTGCACGACCTCCGCGGCGAGTACCAGCTCGCACTGCAGCGCTACGGGCAGGCGGAAGCGGCGCTGCAGGAGACGCCGGGCCGCGACTTCTTCATGCTCCAGAACGAGTTCGCCATCACGTACAAGAACCTCGGCGAGTACCAGGAGGCCCTCACCCATTACCGCCGCGCGCTCGAGGGACAGGAGCGGGCCGGCGACCGCTACGGTGCGATGAGCACGCTGCTCAACTCCGGCAACGTCTACGTGATCCTGGGCGACTTCGCGCGGGCGACCTCGAACTACGAAAGATCGCTCGCCATCGCGCGCGCGCTCGACGATCGGAACGCACAGGCCCTTCTTCTCGGGAACCTGGGCGCGGCCGCGCTGGGCCTCGAGGATCCCGCCCGGGCGCTGTCGCTCCACGGTCAGGCGCTGGAGATCGCCCGCGCGATCGGCGCTCGCAACGTCGAGGCCCTCGCCCTCGAAGGAATCGGCGAGGCCGCGCTTGCCGAAGGCGATGTCTCCCGGGCTCGCGAGCATCTCGTGCAAGCCCTGGCCATCCAGCGCGAGATCGGGGCCCGCGCCTTTGCCGGGAATGTCCTCGTCCTGCTGGCCGAGGCGAGCCTGCGCGCGAACGACTTCGCCGGCGCGGCCCCGCTGGCCGCGGAGGCGCTCACGATCGCGCGCGAAACCGGGAACCCCGAGATGGAGTGGCGGGCGCAGCACCTTCTCGCCCGCGTGGCGCGCGGCGAGGGCCGGACGGAAGCAGCCCTGGGCCTTCTCCGCGCGAGCATGGAGACGATCAACGGGCTCCGTGGCCGCATCCCGACCGATGCGGGCAAGATCGGATACCTCGAGACGCGACAGGCGGTTTTCCACGAGGCGATCGACCTCCTGGTCGCCGAAGGCCGGCACGCGGAAGCGCTGGAAACGGCGGAGGCGGCGCGCAGCCGGGCGTTCGTCGACCTGCTCGCGGAGCGGAAGATCGCGGCCGCGCCTGACGACGCGAGCGCGCTCGCCTCGATACGCGACGAGGAAACGCGCCTGCGCGCGCAGGGCCGCATGCGCGCGTCGGATGACGCCGGCCGCGCCGAGCTCCTGCGGACCCGGGCTGCCACCACGGCGACCATCGGCGCGCGGCTCGACGCCGTCCGCGCGGAGCGGCCGGAGCTGGCCAGCCTGGTCGTCGCCGATCCGCCGTCGCTCGCGCAGATGACGGAGATCGGGCGTCGCCTCGATGCCACGGTGGTCGAGTACTTCGTCACCGACAAGCGCCTCTTCATCTTCGTTCTCGACGCTGCCGGCGGCGTGTCGAGCCGGAGCGTCGCCCTTTCGCGCAAGCAACTGCGGCGCGACGTCGGCGACGTGCACCGGATGCTGAACGAGCTCGATGCGGCGGGGCTGCGCGATCAACGGGCCGTACGCTCGGGTCTCGCGAAGCTCCACCGGCTGCTCATCGCGCCCATCGCGAACCGCCTGCCGCGCGATCCCGAGCGGCTCGTCTACGTGATCCCGCACGACGCGCTGCTCCGCGTGCCGTTCGCGGCCCTGCTCGACCCGCAGGGACGCACCCTGCTCGGCCGGCACACGCTGGCCTTTGCGCCGTCGATCGGCGTGCTGCGGTACACGGCGGACAAGAAGGTTCCGGGCGTCGCGCGGTTGCTGGCAATGGCCGATCCGGGGACGGGAGCCGACGCGCTGCCCGGCGCGCGCGACGAAGTGAGGCAGCTCGCCCGGCACTTCCCACCGAGCCGGCGTACGGTCCTCCTCGGCAAAGACGCGAGCGAGGCCAACGGCAAGAAGCTCGGACCGGGGCAGAGCATTCTCCACTTCGCCGTGCACGGGTTGATCGACGACGCCCGCCCGCTGGATTCCGCGCTCCTCCTCGCCGGGGGCGGAGGCGAGGACGGCGCATTGCACGTCTCCGAAGCCTTCGGTCTTCGCCTCCAGGCCGACCTCGTCGTGTTGAGCGGATGCTCGACGGGGCTCGGCAAGGTCACGGGCGACGGGATCCTCGGTCTCGCACGTGCGTTCCTCTACGCGGGCACCCCTTCGGTCGTGGTCAGCCAATGGGACGTGAGCGACCGCGCGACCGCCTTCCTGATGGACCGCTTCTACGCCGGGCTCCAGGCCGGGCACGGCAAGGCCGGCTCCTTGCGCGAGGCGCAGATGGCAACCCTCGCGCGCTATCCGCACCCCGCGTTGTGGGCGGCGTTCAGCCTCATCGGCGAGCCCTAGCTCCTCCCGCCGGTGGAACGGCCGCCCGCGACCACTGTCCAAGAGCCGAGGTGGTTCCTTGGACATGAACATGTGGCGGGCGGCGCGACGGACGGTCCCCATGGCGGCGGCGATGGTCCTGGCCTGCGCGGCCGCGGCCTGGGCGCAGACGCCGGCGGGGCCGGAGTTCCGTGTGAACACCTACACCACCGGTGATCAAGTCCACGCGCGCCCGGCGATGGAGCCGGACGGGGACTTCGTCGTCGTCTGGCGGAGTTACGCCCAGGACGGCAGCGGCCCCGGTATCTTCGGCCAGCGGTTTTCCGCCTCGGGGGCGGCGCGCGGCAACGAGTTCCCGATCAACACCTACACGACGGGCGCCCAGGACCGGCCCGTCGCGGCG
>JANMPI010000105.1:0-6495 GCA_031369785.1 Acidobacteriota bacterium | reverse complement strand
TGGCTGATCAGGCACTTGTAGCGGGTGGTCGAGGCCTCGAGCCAGTTGGCGAGATGGCCGCCATAGCTCGCGCCGCCCGCCGCCTGCCGTGATCCGTCGATGAAGGGATAGCGCTGGATCGCCTCGTCGGCGGCGCGGTTCAGGTCGTCGGCGGGGCCGCGCAGCGGATCGCCCAGGATGTCCAGCGTGAACTGCTCGCCGTATCCCGTCGAGCCGCGGTAGTCCGTCATCAGCACCACGTAACCGGGACTCGCGATCAGCTGATAGTTCCAGCGCAGCGTGATCGAGTCCCGCCACATGTTGGCGTGGCCGCCGTGGATCAGCACGAGCAGCGGGTACTTCTTCGCGGCGTCGAACGATTGCGGCAGGGCGATGAAGCTGTGCATGCGGCGGCCTTGCGCGTTCGTCGACCAGAACTCCTGCAGGGGCGGCCAGTCGAGCTCCGCGGCGCGCGTGGTGTTGATCGAGGTGAGCGGCGTCTGCTTTTGCGTCGCGGGGTCGACGCGGACGATTTCGGTGGGGCTCGTGGACGAGCTCCAACCCGCGACGAGGAACGGCGCGCGCACGCCGCTTCGGGCCTGGATGCCGCTCCACACCCCGCGGGATTCGAGGACGGGCGTCACCGCGCCGCCGCGAAGCGGCATCGAGAAAAGGCGCACGAACCCGGAATCCTCGGCGGTCAGGTAGAGTGTGCGGCCGTCGGGCGAGAAGGCGAACTCCGCCACCGACCGGTCGAAGCCGGACGTGACCGCGGGACCGGGCGCGCTCCACGGCCAGGTCGTGCATCCAACGCGGGCGACGGCGTAGATCTTCGACCACTCGCCGGTGACCTGGTAGCACAGCGTCTTGCCGTTGGGAGCAAAGGCGGGCCCGCCGTAGGTCGCGTTCCCCGCCGTCAGCTGCCGCGGCTCGCCCCCGGCTACCGGGACCTCGAACAGGTGCGCGTTGACGGGACCGTACCCGCTCTCGTTGCGGTTCGTCATCGCCGCGAACACGATCGACCGCGAGTCGGGCGCCCACTCGGGCTCGATGTCCTCGCCCGCCCCTTCGCCGGAAGGACCGCCGAAGCCCGGCTTCGCGACCAGCTGTGTCCCCGCCAGCAGGTCACGCGCAACCGCGCCCGCGCCATCGGCGGCCACCACGAACAGGTGCGTCTGCGTATCGTCCAGCCACTTGTCCCAGCGGCGAATGGGGAAGGTCTCGTAGATGCGGACCTTCGACTTCGCGTCCCTGCGCTCGGCAGCGATCTTCGCGTTGGCGTCCGCGTCGCCGGCCCCCGGATAGGCCGCGCCCTGGAAAGCGATGAAGCGGCCGTCAGGGCTCCACGCCGGCGCGCGCGCGGCCAGCGGGGAAGCCGTGGCCCGCCGCGCCTCGCCCCCGGCCACGACATCGATGACGTAGACCTGCGCGACCTCGTCGTCCTCACGCTTCGCGGTGAAGGCGATGCGGCGGCTGTCGGGGCTCCAGGCCGCGGCGCTCTCGCTGCTCCGGGAGACGGTCAGGCGGCGCGCGGGCGCGCTGCCGTCGGCGGGCACGATCCACAGGTCGGACGTCTCGTTCTTCTCGTCGTACGCCGGCTCGGTCACGGGGAACGCGACCCAGCGTCCGTCCGGTGACGCGGCCGGCGCGCCCACGCGCTTCAGCAGCCACAGCGCTTCGTGGGTGAGCGGCGGTTTCGGCTGGCTGCGCGCCGCCGCCGGCCACGTGAGGAGCGCCGCCAGGACCGCTCCGGCCGGAACCCAACGCAACTTCATCGCGATCTCCTCATCACACCTCATGCACCGCACCGCACCACCGCCTTCACGACCTCCATCGTCTCCATCGCGTGGAGCGCCTCGCCGGCGCGCTCGAGCGGATATTCGCGGGTCGCCATCCGCTTCCAGTCGATCCGCCGCCCGTGGCGCGCCAGCATCACCATCGCGCGATGCAGGTGGGTGAACTCGTAGCCCCAGCATCCGAGGATCGTCGCATGGCGCCGGTTGACGTGGGCGTGCGGGTTGATCGCGACCTCCCCCGCGTCCGTGTACTGGCCGACCATCACGTAGCGGCCGGCATCACGGAGCATCTCGAGGCCTTCCGGGAAGGCCGCGGGATTTCCGGTGGCTTCGATGACCACGTCGGCTCCACGGCCGCTCGTGCGCTCGCGCACCCAGGCCACGCGGTCCGAGGCCTGCGGTGCGTTCGCGAGGTCGAGGACGTCGTCCACGCCCAGCGCCCGCGCGACGTCGAGGCGGGCCGCCGGAGCGCCCACCATCAGCACCGTGGCCGCGCCCGCGAGGGACGCGAAGATCGCCGCGTTCAGCCCCACGGGACCGCTCCCCTGGACGAGCACGGTGTCCCCGAGCGCGATCCCGGCCCGCTCGACGGCGTGGAAGCCGGTCGGGAGGCCGCAGCCCCCGCCCATGAAGGCCAGGGGGTCGATGGTGTCCGGCAGCGGCACGATGCGGACGCCGGGCCGCAGCTCGATTCGGTCCGCCCATCCGCCGAGGAGGCCGTCGCCAACGCCGGTGGTGATCCCGTACACGCGGCGGTGCGGGCATCGCGTTCCCGTGCGGGCGACGAGACAGTGCCAGCACGAGCCGCAGACCCCGAACACGTCGTAGAAGGTAACGAGTTGCCCGACCCGCAGCGGAGTGCCCTCGACGTCCGCGACCGCGCCGTTGATTTCGATCAGCCGCCCGCAGCTCACGTGGCCGGGGATGATGGGATACGGCACGCCGGCCAGGCGCCCGTGGTGGAGATGGACGTCGGTGCCGCAGACCTCGCTCATCAGCGTCTCGAGGATGGCGCCGCCTTCCGCGGGCCGGGGGACGGGGAAGCGCCGCATCTCGAGCGGGGCGCGTGGCGCCGTCATCACCATCGCGCGGACGGTCTCCATGCGGCGATCTTAGTGTGGTATTCAGGGCCATGCCCTTCGACCGCCGCCGCCTCGAGCAATTCGCCTCCGCGGAGCGCGCCGCCTTCGAGGACCTCCTTCGGGACTTCGTCGAGGTGCCCAGCGTCTCCGCCGATCCCGACCGCCGGAAGGACCTCGAGCGGGTGGCCGAGCTCGGCGCGGAGACGATCCGCCGCTTCGGCGGGCGGGCCGACCTCCATCGAATTCCGGGAGGCAGCCCGGTCGTGCTGGGCCGGTTCGACAGCCGGCCCGGCGATCCGACCGTCACCGTCTACAACCATCTCGACGTCCAGCCCGCGTCGCGCGAGACGGAGCCGTGGAAGACCGAGCCCTTCACGTTCAGCAAGGACGGCGACACGTACTTTGGCCGCGGCAGCACCGACGACAAGGGCCCGGCGCTGACCGCGCTGCTCGGCGCGAAGGCGGCCCGCGAGGCCGGCGTCCCCGTGAACATCCGCTTCCTGTGGGAAACCGAGGAGGAGGTCGGCTCGCCGAACTTCGAGGCGACCCTCCGCAAGATCGGCTCCGCGGCGCACACCGACGTCGTCGTGGTCTCGGACACGGTGTGGGTCTCCCGCGGCCGCCCTTCGCTCTCGACGGGCCTGCGCGGCCTGCAGCGGTACATCTTCCGGCTCGAAACCGCGGAGACGGACCAGCATTCGGGGACGACAGGGGGCGTGGCCCGCAACCCGATCGCCGAGCTGTGCCAGCTCGCGAGCGAGATCTTCGACGCACGCACCGGCCGCATGAAGATCCCGGGCTTCTACGAGGACGTCGCCCCGCTGTCACGCCAGGAGCTCGCGGACTTCAAGGCCGCGGGGTTCAGCGTGTCGGGCTTCATGAAGGACCACGGCTTCAAGTCGATACGCACACGCGATCCGCTGGAGGCGATGAAGCGCCTCTGGGCGCTGCCGACGTTCGAGATCCACGGCATCGTCGGCGGCTACGTCGGCCCCGGGGTGAAAACCATCGTGCCCCCGCGGGCCGAGCTCAAGGCCACCGTCCGCCTGGTGCCGGACATGAAGGGGGACAAGGTGGGCCGCCTCGTCCGCGCCTTCGTACAGAAGCGGAACCCCGACGTGACCATGGAGATCGGGTCGAGCGCACCCGCGTTCAAGGGGCAAATCACCGGGCCGTACGTCGAGGCCGCGCAGCGGGCGCTTGCGTTCGCGTTCGGCAAGCACCCGGTCTTCGTGCGCGAGGGCGGCACCATCGGCGCCGTGCTCTCGATGGAGCAGCTACTGAAGGCGCCGATCGTGCTCATGGGCCTGTCCCTGCCTGACCACGGCTATCACGCCCCCAACGAGAACTACGACTGGGGTCAGGCGAGCGGTGGGATGGCCGCCTTTGCCCGCTTCTTCGAGGAGGCGGCAAGGGTCAAGGCGTCTCCACGCCGAGCTGCCAGAGGATGAACGCGTAGTCGTAGGCGCGCTCGCGCAGCCGCTCGTAGCGCCCGCTCTTGCCGCCGTGCCCCGCCGGGTCCATGTTGATGTTGAAGACGAGCGGGTTTCCGTCCGTCTTCATCGCACGGAGTTTCGCGACGTACTTCGCAGGCTCCCAGTACATGACCTGGGAATCGTTGTAGCTCGACTTCACGAGCAGGGTCGGGTACGCCTTGCGCGCGACCTGGTCGTAGGGGCTGTAGGAAAGCATGTAGCGGTACTGGTCGGGGTTCTCCGGGTTGCCCCATTCCTCGAACTCGCCGACGGTGAGGGGCAGCGTCTTGTCGAGCATGGTGTTGATGACGTCGACGAAGGGGACGTAGGACACCACGACCTTGAACAGGTCCGGCCGCAGGTTGGTGACGGCGCCCATGAGCAGCCCGCCCGCGCTCCCGCCCATGATCGCGAGGCGGTCCTTGCGGGTGTAGCGCGCCGCGACGAGGTGCTCGGCGGCGGCGATGAAATCGGTGAAGGTGTTCTTCTTGCTCATCATCCGGCCTTCGTCGTGCCACTTCTTGCCCAGCTCGCCGCCCCCTCGGATGTAGGCGACGCCGTAGACGACGCCCCGGTCGACCAGGCTCAAGACGTTCGAGCTGAAGTCCGCGTTGCCGGACGACCCGTACGAGCCGTAGGCGGTGAGCAGCGCGGGACTGGTCCCGTCGCGCTTCAGGTCCTTGCGAAAGAGGAGCCACATCGGCACCTTGCGGCCATCCGCGGCGGTGGCCTCGGTGACCTCGACCGTGTAGCGGTTCCGGTCGTACCCGCCGAGCACGGCCACCTGCTTCAGCAGCGCGCGCTCGCGGGTCACCGGGTCGTAGTCGTAGGTGGAGGACGAAGTGACCGGCGATTCATAGGTGAAGCGGAAGCGGGGGGCGTCGAATTCGGCGTTTGCGCCGGGACGGATGGTGGAGGCCGCCTCCGGCAGCTCGATGCGGTGGCTCTGACCGCTGCGGAAGTCGGTGATGCGAACGCGCGGGAAACCGCCTTCGCGCTCGAAGAGGACGTAGAAGTCCTTGAACATCGACAGGCCGGCCAGCATCACGTCGTCCCGGTGGGGGAGCACCTCGGTCCAGTTGCCGTGGCCGGGATTCGCCACCGGCGCCGTGACCAGGCGGTAGTTGCGTCCCTTGTCGTTGGTCCGGATCCAGAACGTCCCGTCGCGATGGTCGACGTCGTACTGGTGGTCGGCCTCGCGCGGTGAGATTACCTTCATCTCCGCCCGCGGCTGGTTGGCGGGGAAGAAGCGGATCTCGCTCGAGGTCAGGCTCCCCGACTCGACGAACATCATCTTGCGGTCGCGCGACTTCCAGGGGGAGACACTGAAGCGCTCGTCCTTTTCTTCGTAGATGACCTCGTCCTTCGCCGCTCCGATGGCGTGGCGGAAGACGAGGTTGCTGCGCTTGGTCTGCGCATCCTCCGTGCTGTAGATGAGCGTCGAGCCGTCCTCGGTCCACTCCACCGCGGTCACGCGGGGGATCGCCTCGGGGCCGTCCTTCCCCGTGCGCAGATCGCGGACGCGCAGGGTGTACTGGCGGAACCCGGCGTCGTCGGTGGTGTAGGCGAGCGAGCCCTCGTCCGGGCTCACCGCCACCTCCCCGACGGACATGAATTGCTTGCCTTCGGCCAAACGGTTCACGTCGAGGATGACTTCCTCCGGCGCGTCCAGCGACCCCTTCTTCCGGGCATGGATCGGGTACTGCTTCCCCTGCTCGGTGCGCGAGTAGTAGAAGTGCCCCCGGTCGCGGTAGGGGACGTTGACGTCGGTCTCCTGGATGCGCGACAGCATCTCGTCGTAGAGCTTTTTCTGGAGCGCTTCCGTCGGCCTCATGAAGGCGTCGGCGTAGGCCTTCTCGGCCTTCAGATACTGCTCGACCTCCGGCGTCCCCTTGTTGCGCATCCAGAAGTAGTCGTCGACCAGCGTGTCGCCGTGGATCTTCAGCTCCCTCGGGTGCCGGGGCGCGACCGGAGGGCCAAGCGGCGCCGCCGGCGCTGCCTTATGCGCAGCCCCGGAGAGGTGCTCGCGCAGGAAGCCGATCGTGCGCGGCCAGGCCTTCTGCGTGGCGGCGAGGTTCGCGCCCTCGCGTTCGGCCTGGGACTTCAGGAAGCCGTGGCCGGCGGCCTCGTAGACGTTCGGCTCGTAGGTGCGGCCGAGGCGAT
>JANMPI010000073.1:0-9314 GCA_031369785.1 Acidobacteriota bacterium | reverse complement strand
CGCGGTTCATGACCGTCGCCTACCCCGTGAAGGAGGTGCTTCGGGACGCCCTCCCCGCGGTCGTCCACGTCGACGGGACCACGCGCCCCCAGGTCGTCTCCGCGAGCGTGCAGCCCCGCTATCACCGGCTGCTGCGGCGGCTGGGCACGCGCACGGGGCGCGAGGTCGTGCTGAACACGTCGCTCAACGTGAAGGGCGAGCCGATCGCCTGTACCCCGATGGATGCGCTCCGCTGCTTCTACAGCTCCGGGATCGACGCGCTGGCCATGGAAGGATTCTGGATCGAGAAGAGGTAGAGGGTTGTCCCCCGACGATCTCGCGGGCTGGGAGCGCTTCTACCTCTGGTTTCGCCTCGGCTATGTCGCGACGGCCCTGATCGTCGTCGCCGCCCTCTGGCGCCGCGCGCGCCCCGAAGCCGCCCTCGCCCTCGTCATCGCGCTCAGTGTCGCGGCGTGGGCGGCCTACGCGCTGCCCATCGGGCGCACGTACGCGCTGGACGAGCACCTCGACGTCGGCTTCGCGGTGGGGATCGCGGCCTGCATCGCCGCCGGCAACTCCGTCTGGGATCACACGCAGGTCGGCTTCGCGAACCTCGAGCCGCTGTGGGGGGGCGCCGTCGCCGCCCTCGCGCTCTTCCGCCCCGAGCGCGTGGCCTCGGTCTTCCGCTGGTTCCCGCTCGTCGCCATCGTCGCGTCCGCCCTCGGGCTGTTCTTCGGTCTTCGCGAGTCGGATAGCGACGAGGACCGCTGGGAGCGCGTGCTCATCGTGCTCGCGGTGCTGGGTCTCGGCTCGATGTCGCTCACGGCGCTCTTCGACTGGGGACGGACGCCGGTGCCGCCGCTGTGGATCGCCAACTTCCTCCTGAAGCCGACGCATGCCGCGGCCTGGGGCCTCGTCGGCATCTCCGTCGGGCTCTGGTCGCGCCGGGCCTCGGCACTGCGCGTCGGCCTCACGCTCGGTGCGCTGGCCTGGGTCTATCTCCTCGACTGGGCCTACCTGCTCGTCGGGCTCGGCGTCGCGGCCCTCTGCTTCCCCACGCCCGAGCGCCGCTGGCGCACGCTCGCTCGCGCCGTCTTCGTCTCCCTGCTCCTGGCCGCGCCCTATTTCGCGAATCTCTTTCGCGACTACAACCCGGCCACGCCGTCCCCCACCTCGCTCCAGATCTGGTTCGACGACATGGGACGGAGACTGGCCTCGCCGTGGTGGGTGACACTCGACACCGGGGTCCTCTTTCCTCTCGCCGCCCTGGGCACCGCCGTGCTGTGGCGGCGCGATACGCGGCGCGACCGCGTGATGCTGTCCGTCGTGGCGGGGTCGTGGATCGCCTGGCTCGCGTACGAGCTCGGGGCCACCATCGGCCTCTCCCCGGAGCCCGACGAGCATCACTACTACCTGCGCATGGTCATGGGGCTCGCCGCCGGAACGGCGCTCGCCGCGGGGGCGCGATGGATCGAGGCCCGCCGCCGTCTGCGCCCCGGGCAGGGTCACCTGCTCGTTATCGCCGCCTGCGTGCCCCTCACGTTTCCGGCGCTCTGGAACCCCCCGCGCATGGACCGCTACTTCCGCGTGTCCGCTCCCCCGCTGCGCCCCCGCGTCCTCGACTACACCCGATGGGTTCGCGAGAACACACCAGGGGACGCCATCTTCGTGGCCGGCCCTTCGGCCGCGATCTGGATTCCCGCCCTCGCCGGCCGGCGCGTCCTGCTCGCTTCTGACTCCCGCCCGCCGAAGGACTACGACGCGCGTAAGGCCGCGGAACGCGTCCTTCTCACCTCGCGCGATCCGGACGAGATCCGCGCCGCCGCGCGGCGCTTCGGCGTCTCCTACGTGGCCATCGACCCGGAGATGGCGAGCGAGTACGGCGCGGACGCCGTGGAAGGGATCGGGAAGCTGCCCGCCTACGAGGCGCTGTACCTGGATTCCGCCGTCCGCATCGTGCGGATCCGGTAGCCGCTTCAGACCAGCGGTGGGAGCGGCGCGAAGTTGCGGACCTCCTGCACGTCGAGCAGCAGCGCCTGCAGGAGGAATTGCACGCCGAGGATGAACGGCCCCGCGGCGACCATGACCGTGCCCGGCAGCGAGCTCTCGCCCGTCACCTCGCCCATGTACCAGTGGTACGCGCCGAAGGTGGCGCCGAACACCACCATCGGCAATCCGAGCGCCGCGAGCACTGTGCCCGGCCGCACGTCGAGCAGGATGTACTCGAGCGTGAGGCGCCGCAGGAGCGCGCGCGCGAGCCGCATCCCGAAATCCGGGATCGCCGAGGCCACGCGGAGGTTGCTCACCGCTCCCGCGTAGCGCGCGGGCATCAGCACGTCGCGCACGGGGACGCGCAGCAGGTGGAGCTCCACCAGCATGCTGGTCTCGAAGAAGTACTTGTCCTGCACGTAGCGCCAGTCGAGGCGGCCCAGCATGTCGGCGCGCACGGCGGTGAAGCCGTTGGTCGGGTCGAGGACGTTCCAGTAGCCGGACACCGCCTTGGTGGCCATCGAGAGCAGAAGGTTCCCGATGAGGCGGCGGCGCGGCATCTCTCGCGAGGCCGCGATCGACCAGAGGCGGTTTCCCTTGGCGTATCCGGCCTCCCCCGTGACCAGCGGGCGGACGAGGTCGGGGATGAACGCCGGATCCATCTGCCCGTCGGCGTCCATTTTCACGAGGACGTCGCAACCCGCGGCGAGCGCGGCCGCGTATCCGGTCTTCACCGCCGCGCCCACACCGCCGTTTCTCTCGTGGCGCAGGAGTTGGACGCGTGGATCGGCGAGCGTCTCCACGAGCTCCGCAGTCCCGTCGGTGGAGCCGTCGTCCACCACGAAGACGTCGCGCACCTGGGGGGGAATGCCGGCGATCACGGCGCCGATGGTCTGCGCGGCCTGGAACGCGGGGATGACGACGCCGACGCGGACGCGGTCTAGCACGCCGCGGGCGGCGCGGGCCTGAACCGGCTGCACCTCCACCGTCGCCATGGGCAAGATTATGCTCTCCCCTTGCGCGTCTTTGATCGCGTCCGCCGTTCGCCGGCGGCCACGCGGCTGCTCTTCGGGGTCGAGGTTCCCGCGCCCACGGCGCAGGCGCACTGGGACCTGACCACGCTCGTGCTCCGCCACGCGCTCGACCGGATGGCCACGCCGGGCATGCGCGTGCTGGAGATGGGGTGCGGCGAGGTCGGCGTGCTGAGCATCCACGCCGCGCGCCGCCACGCCGCGGCCGTGCTCGCCACGGACGTGGACAAAGACGCGATCCGCGCCGCCGGCGTGTCCTTCACGCGCAACGGCGCGGTCGTCGAGACGCGCGTGTCCGATCTGTTCGACGCCATCCGTCCAGACGAAGCCTTCGACCTGGTCCTCTTCAACCCGCCCTACGTCCCGACCCCTTTCGGCGACGCCAGGCACCTGGACGAGCCGCGGCGGGTCTGGGACGGAGGGGCGGACGGGGCGAACGTCATCCGCCGCTTCCTCACCGCCGTGAGCGCCCGCCGGCAACCGGGCACGATCGTGCTGCTCGGATTCAATGCGCGGCACGTCGGCGAGGAGGTCGTGGCCGCGGAGGCGGCGGCGCGCGGGCTCGCCGTTCGCGGACGGGTCGCGCCCTGGTGGAGCCCGTCGGTCGTCTTCGTCATCGCCGCCCGTTGACCGTGCGACCATCTCCCCGAACATTGGAGGTCGACATGAAGCGTGTCCTGCTCATTGCCATCGGCGTCGCCTCGTTCGCATCGCCCGCCGCCGCCGCGGGCTTCCAGAAGCCGTATTTCGGCGCGACCAGGCCCGGCACGTTCGCCCGGCAGAAGGCCACGGACGAGAAGGGGGCGGTCACGGAGTACACCTACTCGCGCCTCGCCGACGTGGGAACCGACCGCGTCCTCGAGCTGAAGTCCGCCATCGTCTCCGGCCAGTTCAAGGGGACGAATTCGGTCACGGGCTGTCTCGTGCCCGCCGACTTCGCGCTGGAGAGCGATGCCATCGACTTCATGGCCCACGCGAAACGCTGTGTCTCCGGCGCCGACGGCGGCGCGCCCACCGAGTACCCGCCGACCACCATGAAGGCGATCGCGCAGGGGGTGACGAACTACGCCACGATCGTGACCTTCAAGGGGACAGAGACGGTGGACGGGAAGCGCTGCGACCGCTACGGGTACGAGTACAAGGGGTCGTACATGAACATCCCCGCCACCGTTACCGGCGACATGTGGCTTTCCGATGGTGTGCCCTTCGGCCTGGTGAAGGAGGTCATGACCCAACGGGACGCCGCGGGCAAGACGCTGACACGCATCGAGACCGTCTTCGTCCAGAGCGGCGAGGGTGCGACGACGGCGCTCCCGCGCTGGAGCTGGGCGCCGCCGGCGAAGCGGAAGCCGCCCTCGAAGCGAAGGCCCGCCCGCTAGAATCACCCAATGGAGCGGTACCGCGAGCGCAAGGACGCAAACGGCACTGTTGCCATCGAGGTCGGCTGCCGCGGGCCCGCGCTCCTCAACCACTCCATGTACAACAAGAGCACCGCGTTCCCGCCCGAGGAGCGTGAGGCGTTCGGCCTCCTCGGGCTGCTGCCGGATGCCGCCAGCACGATGGAGCAGCAGGCCGAGCGCGTCTACGGCAACATCGCGCGCAAGTCGGACCCGCTCGAGCGCTACATCGGGCTGGCCGCGCTCGAGGACCGCAACGAGCACCTCTTCTACCGCGTGCTGGTCGACCACCTCGAGGAGTTCCTGCCCATCGTCTACACCCCGACGGTCGGGCGTGCGGCGGAGATGTACAGCCGGATCTTCCGGCGCGCACGCGGCCTCTGGGTCACGCCGCAGCACCGCGGCCGCATTTACGACCTGCTGGGCAACGCGCCCTTCGAGGACGTGCGCCTCATCGTGGTCACGGACAACGAGAGCATCCTCGGTATCGGCGACCAGGGCGCGGGCGGGATGGCGATCCCCATCGGCAAGGTGGCGCTCTACACCGCCGCCGCCGGGATTCATCCGGCGCAGACCCTGCCCATCAGCCTCGACGTCGGCACCGAGAACCAGGCCCTGCTCGAGGATCCCCTCTACATCGGGTGGAAGGGTCGCCGGCTGCGGGGCGACGAGTACGACTCGCTCGTCGACGAGTTCGTGCACGCGGTGAAGCGCCGGTTCCCGCGGGCGCTCCTGCAATGGGAGGACTTCCGGAAGGGCAACGCGTTCGCGCTCCTCGACCGCTATCGCAAGGTGCTGCCCTCGTTCAACGACGACATCGAGGGGACGGCGGCCATGGCGCTGGCGGGGCTGATCGCGGGCACGCGGGCGCTCGGGGTGCCGCTCGCGAGCATGCGGGTGGTGGTCGTGGGCGCGGGAGCCGCCGGGGTCGGCATCTCGCGCCTCCTGCGCGACACGCTCGGCCGCGCGGGCCTCGATGCGGACGCGGTGACCCGCGCGGTGGCGGTCCTCGACGCCCATGGGCTCGTCGTCGAGGGAGAGGGGCCGACGGAGGACTATCGGCGCGACGTCGCGTGGCCGCATGCCACGGCGACCGCGCACGGCGTCGGCCCCGGGCAGGCCGCCGATCTGTTGTCGGTAGTGCGCGCGCTGCGGCCGACGGCGCTCATCGGCGTCTCGGGAGCGGCCGGCGCGTTCAGCGAGACCGTGGTCCGCGAGATGGCGCGTCACGTGAGCCGTCCGTTGATCCTCCCCTTGTCGAACCCGACAAGCCAGGCCGAGGCGCGGCCCGACGACGTGCTGGCGTGGACGGACGGCCGCGCGCTCGTCGCCACCGGCAGCCCGTTCCCGCCCGTCGTGATCAACGGCCGCAGCGTCCGCATCGGCCAGGGGAACAACGCGTTCATCTTCCCCGGCATCGGTCTCGGCGCGCTCGTCTCCGAAGCCCGCGAGGTGACGCCGCCGATGTTCGCCGCCGCCGCGGCCTGCCTCGCCGACCAGCTCCGCCAGGAGGACGTCGAGTCCGGCAGCCTCTACCCGCCCATCGCCGCCCTGCGGCGGGTCACCGCCCGCATCGCGGAGGCGGTGATGCGCGAGGCGCGCGACTCCGGCGTCGGCCGGCCGGTCGAGGACGAGGAGATTCCGGGGTGCGTCGCGGCCGCGATGTGGGATCCGCGGTACCTGCCGCTCGTGCGGCCGTAGATGGGGATTCCTCTTGCGCCGCGGTCCGCGCGAAGAGTAACGTCGGATCGGAGGGCGGTTCCATGAGGGTGCTCGTCGTCGAGGACGATCCGGACCTCCGCACCCTGATGTGGCGCATCTTCGCGGACGGCGGCCACGAGGTGGCGATGGCGGCCGATGGCGGCGAGGCCATCGAGAAGGTCCACTCGCTCCGCCCCGAGATCGTCGTGCTCGATCTGGTGTTGCCCGGCCTCGACGGATGGGCCGTGATGCGGAGCATCCAGAAGCTGCCGGCGCCGCCTCCGGTCGTGCTGCTATCCGTGGCGACGCGCTCGGAGAACTACACGCGCGCGGTCGCCTCCGGCGTGGCCGCGTACATCGAAAAGCCGTTCTCGGTGATCGACCTGCTCGCCACCTGCGAGCGCGTGGTGCGCGAGGGCGGAAGCCCACGGCGCGCGCCCGAGGATCGGCGGACCGGCCCGCGACGCGCGGTGCGGGTGCCCGTGCAGGTCCTCGACCAGGAGCGGGGATGGTGGACGGACGGTCAGCTCGTCGATCTCTGCTCGGGCGGCGCGCGGCTCGCGCTGTCGTACGTCCTTCACGGCGATCGGCCGGTGCAGGTGGCCTTCGCGGTCCCCGGCGACGGCGCGCGCGTGAGCGTCGGCGGCCGGCTGCAGTGGCGCGCCCCGGAGGCGCGCGGGTTCGCGTACGGCATGTCGTTCGTGGACGTGGGTCCTGCGGCCCAGCTGCAGATCGACGCCTTCGTCGCCGCGTCCGACCGAGAGGGCCTCGGGTTCGACTAGCCGCTTACCAGCTGCAGCCGTACGCCGCCATCGCCTGCTTGGCGGCGGTCTCGGCCTGGACGCACGCCGTCGCCAGCCCATCGCGTCCCTGCGGCGTCGCCGCCGCCTGCTTCCACGCCGCCTTGGTCTGCTCGATCGACTGACGCATCATCGCGCGTCCCTGCTCCGGCACCCTGGTGTCGACGCAGGCCATGTACTTCCGCATGTACTGATCGCAGGCCGGTACACCGAAGTCGCCGGCGGCGACCATCGCGGCGGCGGTGGCGGCGGGCGCCCCGACCGCCGTGGCCGGCGGAGGAGGCGGGGTCGTGTCCCCGGAGCAGCCGGCGGCCGCCACCATGGCGGAAATGGCGAGTCCCGGCATGAAAAGTAGTTTCATGCCTCGGATTCTAGCCGAGGAGTGATCGACTAGAAGAGGCGCAGTTGCGCGGGCCGGCGGCGGCCGGGAGCGGCGGCGGCCAGCGCCATCCACTCCGTGCCGTCCTCGCCCGTGATCTCGAGCCGCACTTCGGTGCGCCCGCGCTTGCGGAGCGCGGCCTCCGCGCTCATCCGCGCGACGTCCGGATGATTGTTGGTCTTCGAAAGGTGGGCGAGGATGACGGTGCGGCAGCTCTCGCCGAGATCGCGCCCGAGATACGACGCGACGTCGCCGTTGGACAGGTGGCCGTAGCGGCCGAGGATGCGCTCCTTGAGCGACCACGGGTACGGGCCCTCGCGCAGCATGCCGGGGTCGTAGTTGGACTCGATCAGGACCGCGTCGCAGTCGCGAAAGCCTTCGACGAGCGCGCTGTTCACGTAGCCGAAGTCGGTGGCGTGGCCGAGCGAGCAGCCTTCGGCGGTGGTGACGAAGCACAGCGGCCCCGCGGCATCGTGAGGGATCGCGATTCCCGTCACCGTCATGGCCCCGATGGCATGGGGCACGCCCGGCTCCAGGATGTCGTAGCCGGCGATGGCAAACGCGCCGAGACCGGCGGCGGCGTAGGTCCCGCGGCTGCCCATGAGCCGCACGCCCCACTTCTTGGAGAACGAAGCCGCGCCGCGGGAATGATCGGTGTGCTCGTGGGAGAGCACGATCGCGGCCAGCGACGCGGGATCGACGCCCGCCGACTCGAGGCGCTCCGCCATGTCGCGCGCCCCGAGGCCGGCATCGATGAGGATGCGGGTCGAGCCGGACTCGATGACGGTGGTGTTGCCGGAGCTGCCCGACCCGAGGACCCTGAATCGCACGCGGTGGCCGATCTTACCCGACACCGGCGCCACGGCGCGTCCGACGTGCGCTACAGGCGCAGCAGTCGTGGGCTCGCGCGGTACCGGCCGAGGTTCCCGAGCACGCTCATCGCGAGCCCGCCGGAGAAGATCCCGTCGGCGATCCGCTGGACGTCGTCGGCTTCCACTTCCTCGATGCCGGCCATGATCTCGTCGAGGGTGAACTGGCGGCCGAAGTGAATCTCCTGGCGCGCGAGATGGCTCATGCGGCTGCCCGTGTTCTCGAGGGAGAGCATGAGGCTCCCCTTCAGGTGATCCTTCGCGCGGCGCAGCTCCTCGGCGGGAAGCGGCTCGCCCATCAGGCGCCGGAACTCCTCGACGGTGAGCTGCACGACCTCGTCGATGGTGTCGACGCCGGTGCCGGCGTAGACGGTGAGGATTCCCGCGTCGGAGTAGGCGGTGACGCCGGACGAGATCGAGTACGCGAGGCCGCGCTTCTCGCGGATGTTCTGGAAGAGCCGCGACGACATCGAGCCGCCGAGCACGGTGTTCAGGATGTACGCCGCGTAGCGGTCCTCGTGCCCCTGCGGAAAGGACGGTGCGCCCAGGCACACGTGGACCTGCTCGAGCTCCTTCTTGGAGCGCGAGACGATCTTCGCGGCCGGCCGCGGCGGCCCGCCGTTCGTCTTCTGCCCGCCGCTCGGGAGCTGGGCGAAGTAGCGCTTCACCAGCGCCGACGTCGCCTCGTGGTCGAGGTGGCCGGCGGCCGCGATGACGATGTTGCCCGGCCGATAGACGCGCTTGAAGAACGACGCGAGCTCGGGCCGGCGGAAGCCGCCCACGCTCTTCTTGGTGCCCAGGATCGGCCGGCCAAGGGGATGATCCGGCCAGAAGGCCTCGGTGAGGTTCTCGATGACCAGGTCGTCCGGCGTGTCCTCGACCATGTTGAACTCTTCGAAGATGACCTTCTTCTCCTTGGCCATCTCCGTGGGGTCGAAGAGCGGGTTCATCACGATGTCGCCGAGGATGTCGACCGCGAGCGGCAGGTGCTCGTCGAGCACCTTCAGGTGGAAGGCCGCGTACTCCTTGGCGGTGAAGGCGTCCATGTGCCCGCCGATGGAGTCGACCTGCGCCGCGATCACCTCCGCGGGCCGCGTCTTCGTCCCCTTGAAGACCATGTGCTCGATGAAGTGGCTGATCCCGGTCTGGGCCAGCGTCTCGTGACGGCT
>JANMPI010000050.1:0-4751 GCA_031369785.1 Acidobacteriota bacterium | reverse complement strand
CCCGACTTTCCGACCATCGCCGCCCACCGCCGCGCGCTTGCCGGGGAGGCGGTCTCCTACCTCGAGGATTGGGGCGGGCGGAATTTCGAGGCCCATGTGCAGCCGCTGCGCAGCCCCGAAGGGGAAATCGTGGGCACGCTGGGGATGGCGCTGGACGTCACCGACCGCAAGCGCCTCGAGGCTGCCGAGCGCGAGAGGACCAACGCGCTGCGCGTGAGCGAGGAGCGCTATCGCGACCTCTACGAGAAGGAGAGAGCCGCCCGCGCGCAAGCGGAGCGCCTGCGCGCGGCCACCCTCTCGCTCGGCTCGACGCTCGACCTGGGGGACCTGCTCGCTCTCATCCTGCGGGAGCTTGCGGGGGTGGTCCCGTACGACACCGCCTCCATCCAGGCGCTGCGCGGGGGGTCCATGGAGGTCATCGCGGGCCACGGATTCGCGAGCCTCGACGACGTCATCGGCGTCCGCTTCGACATGCGCGCGGACAACCCGAACCGCGAGGTCCTGCGCACGCGGCGGCCGGTCGTGGTCGACAACGCGCCCGCGGCCTTTCCGGTGTTCGCCGCCGGCGTCCACGCCCGGACGCCGGTGAAGTCGTGGATCGGCATCCCGCTGCTGTTCGGCGAGGACGTCATCGGCATGCTGTCCGTCGACAAGAACGAGGCGGGCTTCTATTCCGCCCAGCATGCGCGGTTGGCCGAAGCCTTCGCCGCTCCCGCCGCCATCGCCATCGAGAATGCGCGGCTGTACGCGGCCGCGCGCAGCGAGCTCGCCGAGCGCAAGCGGCTCGAAGACCAGTTCCGCCAGTCCCAGAAGATGGAAGCGGTCGGGCGCCTGGCCGGGGGCATCGCGCACGACTTCAACAACCTGCTCGGCGTCATCCTCGGATACACGGAGATCGCGACGAAGAAGCTCGAGGCCGGGCACGCCGCCCTCCCGAAGCTCGACCAGGTGCGCGCCGCCGCGGAGCGCGCGGCCGCCCTCACCGGGCAGCTTCTGGCCTTCAGCCGGAAACAGGTGCTGGTGCCCGAGGTGCTCGACCTGTCGGAGGTGATCGCCGATCTTTCCGTCATGCTGCAACGCGTCATCGGCGAGGACGTCGAGCTCGTCACCGTCGTCCCGGGCCCGCTCGGCCGCGTCCGCGCCGACCGCGGCCAGGTCGGGCAGGCCATCCTGAACCTCGCCGTCAACGCGCGCGACGCCATGCCCGGCGGCGGCCGGCTGGCCCTCGAGGCCAGAGACCTCGAGCTCGACGCCGCCGAGGCCAGCACGCATCCGCTGCTGGGCGCGGGCCGCTACGTGGTGCTTTCCGTGAGCGACACCGGATCGGGCATGACCACGGACGTCGCGGGACAGATCTTCGAGCCCTTCTTCACCACCAAGGAGCAAGGGAAGGGAACGGGGCTCGGGCTGTCGATGGTTTACGGGTTCATGGAGCAGAGCGGCGGCCACGTCAGCGTCGATACCGGGATCGGTCGCGGCACGACGTTCCGGATGTACTTTCCCCGCCTCGAGGACGATGTCCGGGCCGCGCCCGCCGCCGCGTCGGCGAGGTCGCCCGACGGGGGAACCGAGACCGTGCTGCTGGCCGAGGACGCGGGATCGCTGCGCGCGATGATCGCCGAGATCCTCGGATCGAGCGGATACCACGTGCTCGACGCCGCGACCGGCGAGCACGCCGTGCAGATTGCGAGGGACTATCCGGGGCCGATCCACCTCCTGCTCACCGACATGGTGATGCCGGCGATGAGCGGGGCGGAGCTCGCGGCGGTGGTGCGGAGGATTCGTCCCGAGGCCAGGATCCTCTTCATGTCGGGATACACCGACGACGCCATCCTGCGGCGCGGGATCCTGTCCGCGGAGGCGTCCCTCATCCAGAAGCCGTTCGCCTCCGCGGCCCTCCTGCACAAGGTCCGCGAGGTCCTTGGCCGCGAAGCCTAGCGCGCCATCATTCGCAGGCAGACCGGCCGCGGGGCCCGAACCGGCTCGCCCACCGGCGTGAGACGTCCGCTCGACGGATCGATCCGGAAGACGACGATGGTATCGGAAACTTGGTTGGCGGCCAGCAGGTAGGTGCCCGTGGGATCGATGGCGAAATGGCGTGGGCTCTTCCCGCCCGTCGGCTGATGGCCGGCAGCGGTGAGCGCGCCCGTCGCCGGGTCGATGGTGAAGATCGCGATGCTGTCGTGGCCGCGGTTCGATCCGAAGAGCAGGCGGCCGTTGGGGTGGACGGCGACCTCGGCCGTGCTGTTCTTCCCGTCGTATCCCGCGGGCAGGGTCGAGATCGTCTGTGCCACCTTCAAAGCCCCCGCGGAGGCGTCGTAGTCGAGGCGCGTGATCGTGGAGTCGAGCTCGTCGATGACGTACGCGCGACGGCCGTCGGGGTGGAACGCGAAATGACGCGGCCCGGCCCCCGGCGCGACCGCGACCGACCCCGAGTCGTGGCGCGCGAGGCGCCCCTTGCCGTCGAAGCGATAGGCCACCACCCGGTCGATCCCGAGATCGGCCACGAAGGCGAAGCGATTCGCGGCGTCGAGGTTGACGGAGTGCGGATGCGGCTCCTTCTGCTCCGGCTTGACGCCGTGCCCTTCGTGCCGCGCCACTGCGCTCGCCGGGCCGAGCCGCCCGTCGGGGCCGATGGGAAGGACGGCCACCGTGCCGCCCGCGTAGTTGGCGACGAACGCATGGCGGCCGGCGGCGTCGACACTGACGTGGCAGGGCGCAGCGCCCTCGGACGGCTGGCGATTCAAAAACGTGAGCGCGCCGGTCGAGGGATCGATTGCATACGCGCTCACGCCGCCGCTCGGGTCGGTCGCGGTTTCGCCAGTCTCGTTCACCGCGTACAGGAAGCGCCGCGAGGGATGGATGGCCAGGAAGGACGGGTTCACGGTTTCCGTGGGCGCGCCGGCGGGGGTGAGCGCGCCCGTCGCGGGGTCGAGCTCGAAGCGATAGATGCCCTTGCTCCCGCCGCTCGTGTAGGTGCCGACGTAGAGCATCACTTTCCCCACTTTCACCGCCGGCGCCCCCGCCGGCGCCGCGGGAGCGAAGAGGAGACCGATGGCGGCGAGCGCGAGCACGCGCCGTGTCATCGCCGGGCCACGCATTCGATCTCGACCGAGATCCCGCCGGGCAGCGCGCCGGCCTGGATCGTGGTGCGCGCCGGGTAGGGCCTGGTGAACGCGGCGGCGTACACCTCGTTCATGGCCGCGAAGTCGCCGATGTCCTTCAGGTAGACGTTGCAGCGAATGACCTTGTCCATCGACGAGCCCGCGGCCTCGAGGATCGCCTTGATGTTGTCGAGCGTGCGGCGTGTCTGCGACCGGATGTCGTCGAGCTTCTCTTCCCCCGTGGCGGGATCGAGCGGGCCCTGGCCGGCCAGGAACAGCAGCTCGCCCTCGATGATGGCCTGCGAGTACGGGCCGATCGGCCGCGGCGCCTTGTCGGTGGTGACGGCGTTCCTCATCGGTGCCTCCTCGAGTCCGCGCATTGTAGGTCCGTGGTGTCCATCGCGTGGATGGTACCCGCGGTCGCGGCTAGAATCGTCATTGGATGCTGCTGGCGGGGGCGACGCTCGTCGGGCTCGACCCGCCGCACGTCGAGAGCGGCGACCTGCGCATCGACGGCGACCGCATCGCGGAGCGCGGCCGCGGCCTGGCCGGCGCGGAGGCGGTGGACGTCGCGGGCTGCCTCGTCCTCCCCGGCCTGGTGAACGCCCACACTCATCTCTACAGCGCGCTCGCGCGTGGGATGCGGTGGCCCACGCCGCCGCCGCGGAGCTTCATCGAGATCCTCGAGAAGGTGTGGTGGCGGCTCGACCGCGCGCTCGACCAGGACGCGATCTACCACTCGGCGATGGCGGGCGCGATCGAGGCCGCGCTCTCGGGGACGACGTTGATGATCGATCATCACTCGTCCCCGTCGTTCATCGCCGGATCGCTGGACGTCGTCCGCCGCGCGGTGGAGGCGGTCGGGCTCCGCTCCGTCCTCTGCTACGAGGTCACCGACCGCAACGGGACAGCGGGGCGCGACGCCGGGCTGGCCGAGAACGAGCGCTTCCTGACCGCGCCGCAAGGGGCGCTGACGCGCGGCCTGGTGGGGGCGCACGCGAGCTTCACCCTCTCCGACGAGAGCCTCTCGCGGCTGGCCGCCCTCGCGACGGCGACCGGCTGCAGCGTGCACGTCCACGTGGCGGAGGACCGCGCCGACGTCGTCGACTGCCGGGAGCGGCATGGAGTGTCGCTCCTCGAGCGCTTCGATCGCCATGCCCTCGTCGCGGCACGGACGCTCTTCGCGCATTGCGTCCACCTCACCATCGACGAGGTCCACGCCGCGCACACCAAGGGAGCGTGGATCGCCCACAACCCGCGGTCGAACATGAACAACGCCGTCGGCTACGCGCCCACGGCGGCCTTCCGGCGCGCCGCGCTCGGGACGGACGGCATCGACGGCGACATGCTCGCGGAAGCGCGCGCGGCCTATTTGAAGATGCGCGAAGCCGGCCGCGGCGACGCCATGGAGGCGACGCTCGAGCTTCTCGCGGGCGGCCATCGGCTCGGGGCCGCGCTCTTCGGCCTGCCCTTCGGGAAGCTGGATGCCGGGGGGCCGGCGGATCTCGTGGTCGTCGACTATCGCCCCCCGACCCCGCTCACCACCGCGAACGCCGCCGGTCATTTGCTGTTCGGGATCGACCGCAGCCACGTGCGCTCGGTGATGGTGGCGGGGAAGTGGGTCGTGCGCGACCGCGCGCTGGTGAA
>JANMPI010000562.1:0-1883 GCA_031369785.1 Acidobacteriota bacterium | reverse complement strand
ATGGCGTCCCGCGGGGTGACGGCGCCGTTGGTCCATACCTCGAGGGTGAGCTTTTCGTAGTCGGTGGCCTGGCCGACGCGCGCGTTCTCGACGAAGTAGTTCACCTTCTTCACCGGCGAGTGCGTGGAGTCCACGGGGATCCAGCCGATGGAGAGGTCCTCGTCGAAGTTCTTGTCCGCGGAGACGTAGCCGCGGCCCTGCTTGACGCGCATCTCGACCGAGAGCGTCGAGCCCTGGCCCAGCGTGGCGATGTACGCCTCGGGGTCGAGGATCTCGACGTCGGGGTCGGGAGTGATGTCCTTCGCGCGCACCTCGCCCGCGGCGGAGGTCTTCAGCATGAGCGTCTTGGGATGCTCGACGTGCATCTTCAAGGGCACGCGCTTCAGGTTCAGGATGAGGTCGGTCGTGTCCTCCATCGCCCCCGGGATGGGCGAGAACTCGTGGAGCACGCCCTCGACGCGGATCGCGCTGATCGCCGCCCCCTCGATGCTCGAGAGGAGCACGCGGCGCAGCGAGTTTCCGACCGTGGTGCCGAACCCCCGCTCGAACGGCTGGGCGGAGAAACGGCCGAAGAGCTCAGTGAGCCCCTCGTGATCCACTTCGAGCCGCTTCGGCTTCTGGAAGCCTTTCCAAAGCATCTGTTTACTCTCTCCTCAATGTTTCAGTGGGCCGGGGCCGATGTGGCGGCCGCGCCGGCCCTCGTGTTCCCGATTACTTCGAGTACAGCTCGACGATGAGCTGCTCCTGGATCGGGAAGTTGACGTCTTCGCGAGCGGGCATGGACAGCACGCGGCCCTTGAAGGCGGCGGCGTCGAGCTCGAGCCACTTGGGGACGCCGCGGCCCTTCACCGACTCCACCGACTGCTGGACCTGGCCGTTCTTGACCGCGCGCGCGCTCAAGGTGACCACTTCCCCTTCGTTCACCTGGTACGAAGGGATGTCGAGCTTCTTCTCGTTGATGCGGACGTGGCCGTGGCGCACCAGCTGCCGCGCCTGGTCGCGCGACGCGCCGAAGCCAAGTCGGTAGACCACGTTGTCGAGGCGCCGCTCCAGCTTGGAGAGCAGCACCTCGCCCACGACGCCCTTCTCGGCCGCGGAGCGGTCGAAGGTGAGGGCGAACTGCCCTTCCTGCATGCGGTAGAGGCGCTTCACCTTCTGCTTCTCGCGCAGCTGGAGGCCGTAGCCCTGGAGCTTGCTCTTGATGCGGCCGCCCTTGCCGTGCTGGCCGGGAGCGTAGTTGCGCTTCTCGATCGCGCACTTCTCGGTGAAGCAGCGGTCGCCCTTCAGGAACAGCTTCATTCCCTCGCGGCGGCACAGACGACAGACCGGACCCGAATACCTGGCCAAATTCCTGCTCCCTTAAACCCGGCGCCGCTTGGGCGGCCGGCAACCGTTGTGCGGAATGGGCGTGACGTCCCGGATCGACTTGATCTCGACCCCCGCCGCCTGCAGGGCGCGGATGGCCGACTCGCGTCCGCTGCCCGGGCCCTTGACGCGGATGTCCAGCGACCGCAGGCCGGAATCCTTGGCCGTGGCCGCCACCGTGGTCGCCGCCTGCTGGGCCGCGAACGGCGTGCCCTTGCGCGAGCCCTTGAACCCCAGGGTGCCCGCGCTCGACCAGGCCACGACGTTGCCCTCCAGGTCGGTGATGGTCACGTGGGTGTTGTTGAAGGAGGCGTGAATGTGCGCCAGGCCGTGGTGCACGATGCGCTTCTCGCCGCGCTTCTTGAACGTTTTCTTCCGCTTGCCGGCCGCGCCTTCCTTCTTTTCCTTCTCCGGAAGGGCGGTACCGTCGGCGGCCGCTTCACTCTTCGCCATGGTCAGATTACCTTCTTCTTCGCAATCGCGCCCTTGCGCGGGCCCTTGCGCGTGCGCGCGTTGGT
>JANMPI010000556.1:0-3576 GCA_031369785.1 Acidobacteriota bacterium | reverse complement strand
GGACGTGATCGCCCGCCGCAACGCCGCCCGCGCGCGGCGCGACGAGCTCGAGAAGACGAGCCTCGACGCCGACAAGACGGAGAAGGAGATCTACGCGGAGAAGATCCGCCTCGACGAGAAGCTGAAGAAGATCCGCCCCGGCTTCGTCTCCTTCACCCGCAACATGCCCGTGATCGACATGTTGAACCCGTCGCTGAAGGTCAACCAGATCATGCCGGCGAACCTGACCGACGACGTGATCTTCACCGGCACGCCCAAGGTCGACCGCTGCACGACCTGCCACCTCGGCATCGACAAGAAGGGGTACGAGAAGGCGCCCCAGCCCTACACCACGCACCCCCGCCTCGAGCTGTACCTCTCGGGGCCGCATCCCATCGAGCGCATCGGCTGCACCGCTTGCCACCAGGGGCGCGGCCGCTCCACGAGCTTCGTGGGCGCGGTGCACACGCCCTCCACTCCGCAGCAGGAGAAGGAGTGGGGCAAGTACACAGGCAGCGACGAATACCACCGGCTGCACCACTGGGACCTGCCCATGACGGCGAAGGGGACGACCGAGGCGCAGTGCGTGAAGTGCCACCAGGGCGTGGTCGACGTACCCCAGGCGGACACGTTCAACGCCGGCGTGATGCTCATCGAGCGCTACGGCTGCTACGGCTGCCACAAGATCAAGGGCTGGGAGAACCTCCGTCGGATCGGCCCCGACCTCACCAAGATCCTCTCCAAGACCGACCCCGAGTGGATGCTGCGGTGGGTCGAGGAGCCCAAGGCGTTCCGAGCCACGCGCATGCCGCAGGTCTGGAACGTGCGGCCGAACGAGACGCCCGAGCAGCTCCGCCGCAACGATGTGGAGATCAACTCCGTCGTGACGTACCTCGCCACCAAGTCGGGGATCGAGACCTATCCCGATCCGCCGGGGGGCGATCTGGAGGCCGGCCGCAACACCTTCGAGAGCGTCGGCTGCCTCGGCTGCCACCGCGTTGGCGACGACAACCGCGGCGTGGACGGCTTCAAGATGGCGTCGTTCCGCGCCCACGGCCCGAACCTCGACGGCACGGGCACGAAGGTGAAGCCGGGCTGGCTCTACGCCTGGGTGCGCAACCCCCGGGGCTACTGGCACGAGACGCGGATGCCCGACCTCCGGCTCTCCGAGAAGGAAGCGGCGGACATCACCGCCTATCTCATGAGCCTGAAGAAGGACGATTTCCGCGCGCGCCCGCGCCCGGAGAGCGATCCCGCCATCCGCGACACGATCATCCGCGAGCACCTGCTGGCGGCCAGCGTCCCCGTGACGGAGGTCGACCGCCGCCTGGCCGCGATGGACGACCAGGCGAAGACGATGTTCGTCGGCGAGAAGACGATCGGCCGTTACGGCTGCTTCGGCTGCCACAACATCGCCGGCTTCGAGAAAACCTCGCCCATCGGCGTCGAGCTCACCGAGGAGGGCTCGAAGGTCGTCGAGCGCCTCGACTTCGGCTTCCAGGAAGAGAAGATCCCGCACACGCTTCCGGCCTGGGTGCACCTGAAGGTCAAGGAGCCGCGCATCTACGACGAGCGCAAGGTGAAGAGGCCGGAAGAGATGCTGCGCATGCCCAAGTTCTGGGTGAGCGACGAGGAAGCGTCCGCCATCGTGACCGCGGTGACGTCGTTCACGAAGGAGGTCGTCCCCCTCGCCGCGCAGAAGCAGCTCGGGGCCGACGAGAAGTACGTGCAGCGCGGGGCGCGCCTCGTCCGCGAGTACAACTGCCGCGGCTGCCACCAGGTCGGCGAGAAGGGCGGCGCGATCCGCGAGGTGGTGCGCAGCCAGATCGAGGCCCGCGGCGGTGAGCCGAGCCAGGCCCTCGGGCTCTCGCCGCCGCTGCTCTACAACGCGGTCGCCAAGATGGGCGAAGGGTCGCGCGTGCACACCGACTGGCTGCACGCCTTCCTCTCCGACCCGTCGAACAAGATCCGGCCCTGGTTCTCGCTGCGCATGCCGACCTTCCACTTCACGGAGGAGGAGCTCAACACCCTCACCCGGTACTTCGCCGCCCTCGACGGGGTGCCGTACCCGGTGGCGCCGCGGGTGGAGGTGGACGCGACCCTGCTCGCTTCCGGGCACGAGCTGTTCACCAAGTGGCAGTGCATCAAGTGCCACGTGGTGGCGGGCAAGCTGCCGAACCAGGACCCGGCGAACATGGCGCCCGATCTCGCGAACGTCCCGCGCCGCCTGCGCGCGCAGTGGCTCGACGACTGGCTCGCCGATCCGGGGCGCATCCAGCCCGGCACCCGCATGCCGACCAACTTCCCCAAGGACCCGAAGGAAAACGCGTTCCCCGAGATCCTGGGCGGCGACCAGGCCAAGCAGATCGATGCCGTGCGCGCCTACCTGCTGACGCTGGGGCCCGGGCCGGGCACGGGGGCGCCGCGCACGGCTTCCCCACCGCGGGTGGCGCCCTCGAGCGGGGAAGCCGCGGCCCAGCCGGAGCGCTGACGGCCGTCGCACCGGCGGAGCGCGTCGGCTACGCCCTGGTGGTGGGGCCGCCGAGCGAGGACCGGTTAGCGGCGGCGGTCGTGCTCGGGGCCGCGGGCCTCGAGGTCGCGGAAATGACCGAGGCCGAGCTGCAGGCGGCCGCCGACCTCGTGCCGCCCGGCGTCGTCGTCTTCGACGATTGCCGCGGGCGCGCGGCGCGCGACACGAGCCAGGCCCGGCTCAGCGCCCATCCCGCGCTGCGCGGCGTGCCCCTGGTCATCCTCGGATACGACATCGACATCGACAGCTACGCGGCGGCCATCACGCGCGGCGCCGCGGCGTATCTGCCCAAGCCGTTCGACCACGCCGAGCTCGCCGAGGCGGGGCGGCGGCTCGTGGGCTGGAGCAGCCGCGGGGACGATACCGAGAAGCGGCGCCGGATGCGGCGGCCGCTGCTCATGAAGGTCGACGTCGAACGCCGCCGCGACAAGCGCCGGCTGGGCGGGCAGCTTCTGGACGCCAGCGGCAGCGGGTGCCGGGTGGAGGTGCCGGAGGAGATCGCCGCGGGCGAGCTCGTCCGGGTGACGCTGCACAGCCACGAGGACTCGACGCACGTCGCGCTCGGAGCCGAGGTGCGGTGGCACGTGGTGACGCCGGCGGGCGCGCACGAGCTCGGGTTGAAGTTCACGGGGTCGACGGCGGCGCTGGCCGGCCAGCTGCTGGGGTTCGCCACGACGCCAGGCTGAAGCGCCCCGGTCAGCGCCGCTCGGTCCGCGTCTGCCCGCCGACCAGGGTCTGGTTGCCGGCCTGCCGGTTCTGCCGCCAATCGTCGCCCTGCATCCGGATGACCACGCACATCTCCATGAGCCGCGACCGCAGGCGCTGCCCGATGCGCTCCATCAGGTATTCCTTGCGCCGCAGGTGGTCGGCCGCCAGCACCTTGTCGCGGTCCGCGTCCTCGAAGTTGGTGGTGATGATCGTCGAGCGCTTCGCCATGTAGCGGCTGTTCAGGATGTAGAAGAGCGTGTCGTTCATCCAGTCCGTCATCTTCCAGGCCCCGAGGTCGTCGAGGAGCAGGACGTCCGTCTCGACCACCGGCTCCAGCACCTGCAGCTCGGTGGTACGCG
>JANMPI010000526.1:0-3750 GCA_031369785.1 Acidobacteriota bacterium | reverse complement strand
ATGAGCAGCGGCCTCGGCTTCACCGTCTCGTACACCTGGTCGAAGGCGCTGGGCGACTTCCTCGACCACCTCTCTGCCGGGGGAGGAGCCACCGGTAACAACCCGCAGGACGCGACCAATATGGCGAATGATTACGGCCCGCTCGAGTTCGACATCCCGCATCGTCTGGTGACGAGCTTCGTCTACGAGCTGCCGGCGGGTCGCGGGCGCCGAACCTCGCTGTCCGGGATCGCGGGTGCCTTGCTCAACGACTGGAGCGTGAACGGGATCCTGTCCCTGAACGCGGGCCGGCCGTTCACGATCACCTCCAACGACCGCAGCAACACCGGCGCCGGCCACATCGCGCGCGCGAACTGCCTGGGCGACGCGCAGCCCGGAGGGTTCGACCGGACCATCGACCACTGGTTCGACACCACGCAATTCGCGGAGCCGGCCGCTTTCACCTTCGGCAATTGCGGCTCGAACTCGGTGCGGGCCCCCGGCTCCAAGAACCTGAACATGTCGCTGTTCCGCAGCTTCCCGCTGCCCAAGGACCGCCGCCTCGAGTTCCGCGTCGAGGCCTTCAACGTCCTCAACTGGACCAACTACGCCATACCCGGTCAGAGCGTCTCCAACCCCACGACCTTCGGCCGGATCACGGGCACCCTCCAGGATCCGCGCGAGATGCAGTTCGCGATCAAGCTCTACTACTGAGATGAACCGCGCCCGGACGACACTGATCGCGCTCGCGGTCCTGGCCGGAGGCGTCGGCGCGGCTCTTCCGGCGGCACGCCTGCCCCAGGACGCCGGCGCGGCCGGGACTTGGCAACGCCTGCTGAAGCTGCAGACGACGGCCAGCGCGATGCATACCACCGCTCACCCCGACGACGAGCACGGCGGCGTGCTGGCCCAGCTCTCCCGCGGGCGCGGGGCGCGGCTCTCCCTCCTCACCCTGAACCGCGGCGAGTCCGGTGACAACGCGATCGGCTCGGAGCTGTTCGACGGCCTCGGCCTCATCCGCACCGAGGAGCTGCTGGTGGCCGATCGCTACTACGGCGTGGACCGCCAGTACTTCACGACCGTGGTCGACTACGGCTTCTCCAAGCGGCTGGAGGAGGCGCTCGACAAGTGGGGCAAGGAGAACGTCCTGCGCGACGTCGTGCGCATCATCCGGAGGGACCGCCCCTTCGTCCTCATCTCACGCTTCCAGGGCAACCAGCGCGACGGCCACGGGAACCATCAGACCGCCGGCTTCCTCACCCAGGAGGCCTTCAAGGCCGCGGGTGATCCCGCGATGTTCCCCGAGCAGGCCGCGGAGGGGCTCCGGCCATGGCAGCCGATGAAGGTGTACATCGGGGGCGTGCGCGCGGAGGAGGACTGGACGATCCGGGTCGACCCCGGCGAGTACAGCCCGTGGCTGGGCGACACCTACGCCAACTTCGCGCGCACCGGGCTCTCCTTCCAGCGCTCGCAGACCAGCGGCGGCATGGCCCGCGCGCGCGGAGCCCAGTACGGCTACTACAAGCGCGTCGCCAGCACGGTGGCGGCGCCGGACAAGGAAGCGAGCTTCTTCGACGGGATCGACACCTCCCTGTCGGGCATGTTCAAGGCCCTCGGCCGCCCCGCCCCCGCGGGGGCGCCGGAGGCGCTTCTGGCCATCGAGCGCGAGGTGACGGCGGCCGTGCAGGCCTTCAGCATGGCGGATCCCTCCGCCTGCGTGCCCGCCCTCGGGCGCGGGCTCGACGCCACCCGCAAGGCGATGGCGACTGTCGCCGCCGACCCCGACGCGGTCTTCCTGCTCGAGGTCAAGGAGCAGCAGTTCCAGGATGCGATCACGACCGCGCTCGGCATCGACTTCGCGGCCGTCGCCCGGCCGGTCGGGCTCCCCGAGCCCACGGGACCGTTCGCCGAGTTCGCACCCCCTCCCACGATGGGCCCGGCGGTCCCGGGACAGAAGTTCGAGGTCCGCACGCAGCTCACCAATCGCAGCGCCGTGCCCATCGTCCCCGCCGAGATCGCCCTCGTGGCCGGCCCGGGATTCACGGTCGAGAAGTCGGCGGCCACCCTCGCGCCCCTGAAGGCCAACGAGACGGCGTCGCAGGCCTTCTTGGTCGCGCTGGCGGAGGATACCGCGGTGAGCCGCCCGTACTTCACGCGCGAAGGCGTGCAACCGGCGCGCTACGAGATGCTCGATCCCACCCAGCGATACGCGCCGGCGGCGAGCCCCGCCGTGGTGGCGGTGGCCCGCTACGCGGTGAACGGAGTCGATGTCCGGGTCCGCCAGCCCGTGACGCGCCGCGAGGCAAACCTGCCCTACGGCTTCGAGGAGCGGGAGCTGACGGTGACGCCCGCGCTGGCCCTGACCGTGACTCCGCGGACGGCGGTGGTGCCGCGGTCCGCGGCGCGGAAGACGGTGCCGGTCGAGGTCGACCTGCTCGACAACTGGGCGGGGGACATCGCCGGGGTGCTGTCCCTGAAGCTGCCGCCCGGCTGGACGGCGAGCCCTCCGAGCCACGCCTTCAAGTTCTCGCGCGCGGGAGAGCGGGCGTCGTACCGCTTCACGGTCGCGGTGCCGTCGCTGGGCAGCGAGGCGTACGAGATCCGGGCCGTGGCCACCGCCCGGGGCCGGGAGTACACCGAGGGCTACGACCTCATCACGAAGCGGGACCTCGAGGCGCGCACGCTGTATCGGTCCGCGACCGTCACCGTGCGCGGCATCGACGTGGCGGTGCCGGCGGGGCTGAACGTCGGATACGTGATGGGCGTGGGCGACCAGGTGCCGGGCGGCCTCGCCCAGCTGGGGGCGAAGGTCACGCTCCTGGGCGAGACTGAACTCGCCTCCGGCAATCTGAAGGCGTTCGACGCGATCATGACCGGCACGCGCGCCTACGCGGTGCGCGAGGACCTGAAGACGTACAACCAGCGGCTGCTCGACTACGTGAAGGACGGCGGCAACCTGATCGTGCTCTACAACACCCAGGAGTTCGACCCCGCGCGGTACGCGCCCTTCCCGGCCCAGCTGCCGCAGCGCGCGGAGGAGGTCTCGGAGGAGGACTCGCCGGTCGACATCCTGGCTCCGGGGGACCCGGTGTTCAACTGGCCGAACAAGATCACCAAGGCCGACTTCGAGGGCTGGGTGGAGCAGCGCGGATCGAAGTTCTTCACCGAGTGGGACAAGGCCTACCAGCCCATGATCGCCACCTGGGACAAGGGACAGGCCCCGCAGCAGGGGGGCTGGGTCACCGCGCGCTACGGGAAGGGCCACTACACGTACTTCGCGTACGCGTTCCACCGCCAGCTTCCGTACGGCGTGCCCGGCGCCTACCGGCTTCTTGCCAACCTGCTGTCGCTGGGCAAGGCGGCGGACTAGGCGGCGGCCGGCACTCGCCGCCGGAAGACGAGGTACGCCGCCCAGCCGGCGAGGAGGTAGCCCAGGGAGAAGAGGGCGCCTTCCGTCGGGCCGGTGAAGAAAATGTACAGCCACAGGGCCAGCGAGACGAAGGCGGGCAGCGGGTAGAGCCACATCACGAACGGCTGCGGCAGGTCCTTCCGGTACCGGTGCAGGAAGACGACGCCCGCGCACTGCCACACGAACACCATCAGGATCTGCACCTGCATCAGCCAGTTCACGATCTGCCCCAGGCTGAAGAAGCAGAAGGGGACCGCCACCGCTCCCACCATGAGCACGGCCACGTGGGGGAAGTGCTTGGTCGGGTGCACCTTCGCGAAGACGGGGAAGAAGTTGCCGTCCCGGGCGGCGGCAAAGGCGAC
>JANMPI010000477.1:0-6731 GCA_031369785.1 Acidobacteriota bacterium | reverse complement strand
CGTGGACCGCTTCCTCGGCGGCAGTAAGCCAGTGTGAGATGACGCGGGACAGGCAGCGAGCGAGGAGCTTCGCTCCGAGCGAGCGGCCGGGGGGGTAGCCCGAAGGGCGCAGGGGGGTGGCTATACGGGGACCACCCCCCTGAATTGCCTAGAAGTGGAGCTTCAGGCCGATCTGCACCTGACGCGGATCATAGGTCGCGGTGATCGTGCCGAACGCCGCCGCGCTGCGGTTCGCCGCCGGCGCGCGGAAGTTCGTCTTGTTGAGGACGTTGAACGCCTCGAGGCGCAGCTCGAGGGCCGAGGCGCGCCACGGCAGGCCGAACGTCTTCGCGAGGCCGAGGTCCATCTGCCAGATCGAGTCGCCGCGCACCGAGTTGCGCTGCGCGTTGCCGAAGGGCGCGCTGGCGCTGGTCGGGATCACGACGCAGTCCTTGTTGAAGTAGTTGGTCACCGTGCGCTGGTCGGACGGAAGCGTCGGATCGCAGGTGACGTTCGGCCGGTAGTTGTTCGCGCCGCGGAAGTCCTGCGTGATGCCGGAGACCTGGAAGGCGGCGGCCGGCGAGTACTGGAACGTGATCGGCTCGCCCGCCCACATGTTGTTGATCATCGAGAGCCGCCACCCGCCGAGGAGGCCCTGGGTGAACCCGGCCGCGGACCCGAGATAGCGCCGGCCGTTCCCGAAGGGCAGGTCCCAGACCAGGCTCGTGGTGTTGTTCCACGGCTGGTCGTAGGCGGACAGCGCCCACTCCGCGTCGAGGTTGTTGAAGTCCTGGGGCGCGGGGAAGTTCCCGTTCGGGCTCTCGAGCGTGCCCGCGCCGTTGTCCTCCGCCTTGCTGATGGTGAGCGAGTTCAGGAACATCAGGCTGCCGCGGCGCGCCTCGATGCGGGCCTGGACGCTCTTGTACCGTGACGCGCCGCCGTTGAACGGGTAGGTGATGTCGCCGAACCCCTGGATCGGGCGGCGCGCGGCGAGGCTCAGGCTCTCGCCGGGGTTCTGGACCCGGGCCTGGTTGTAGTTCGCGAACAGGAGCAGGTTGCTCGCGCGGTTGCCGACGTAGGCGAGGTCGACCACGACGTCCTTCACGACCTCGCGCTGCACGGACACGAACCAGCTCTTCACCGAGCTCGTCTTGTTGTCCGGCGGCATGTACGTGATGTTCGCCGCCGTGGGCACGAAGCGCGTGGGATCGGTGAGGCCGGTCGGATAGCCGCCCTGGGTGGGGACGAACGTCGCATCGGCCGGGGTCTGGTTGATGACCGCGTTGATGACCTGTGGGCCGTTGATGGGCAGCAGGTTGCCGCCGCCGGCGCGGTTGAAGTGGATGTAGCTGACGCCAAACCCGCCGCGCAGCACCGTGCGGTCGGTGAGCGAGTAGGCGAGGCCGAGCCGCGGCCCGAAGTTGTTGCGGTCGGGGTTGACCAGCGAGCGCTCCTCGATCGATCCGTCCTGGGCGCGGATCATCGTGCGCGTCTGGGGGTCGAAGTTGGTGAGGTTGTTGTCGCGCTCCCACTGCGGCGTCGCGTACTCGTAGCGCAGCCCGAGGTTCAGGGTCAGCTTCGAGGTCGCCTTGATGTCATCCTGCACATACCCGAAGTACAGGTTCTGGCGCATGTTCGCGATGAAGAAGTTGGTGAGCGCGTACCGGTTGCGCAGCCCCAGCATGAAGTCGGAGAGCGTGTAGTCGCCCGAGGTGCTGGTGCTTCCGGCGGGGCGGGAGAAGCGCCCCTGGTACTCGTCGCGGCCGTAGAGCGGGTTCACGTCCTGCACCTCGGTGCGGACGTGCTGGTACTCGACGCCGGTCTTCAGCGAGTGCCGTCCGAAGGTGCGCGTGTAGTTGACCTTCGGGTTGAACGCGGTCGGATACTGCCACTGGGGGTTCGTCGCCTGGCGGCCGAGGTCGGTGAAGGGCGACAGGACCTGGGCCGGGAGGCCGCCCGCGACGCGGGGGTCCGAAGGCAGGCCGTTGATGCCGTAGTCGACATCCGCGCCGGGGGTGCCGAGCGCGGCCGGATTCTTCCCCGCTTTGGTGCGTGAGAACCCGAAGCGGACCTCGAGGAGCTGATTGTCCGTCGGCGCCCAGGTGAGCCCCGTGGCGAGCTGGAGGTTCTGCACGTAGGTGAAGCCGTTGCCGCCGCCGCCGGACGGGAGCGGGACCGGCGGCTGGTCGAAGATGTCCACGTTGCGATAGCCGAGGCGCGCGAACGAGCGCACGCGCGGCGAGATCTGCACGTCCACCTTCGCGCTGTACTTGTCGTTGTGGTTCCGGAACTGCTGGAGGATCTCGTAATTGTTGGCGGCGCGCTGGTGGGTGAGATCGGGCAGGCCGGACAGGACGCGGGCCGCGAAGGGCGTCATCGGGATCGGCGTCCCCGCGGGGTACACCGCGCCCGTCCGCGGGTCGCGCACGTCCACGGACAGGATGCCCGCCCGCTGCTGCGCGTTCGGGAGCGTGCTGAAGGTGACCTGCTCGCGGGTCTGGCGGAAGCCCTCGTAGTCGACGAAGAAGAAGGCGCGGTTGGGGACGATGGGGCCGCCGAAGACGAACCCGAACTGGTTGCGGGTCATGGGCGGCTTCTCGCCGGAGACGGGCTTGAAGAAGCCGGTGGCGTTCAGGCGCTCGTCGCGCAGGAACTCCCACGCCGCTCCCTTCCACTGATTCGTCCCGCTCGCGTAGGCGACGTTGATGGTGGCGCCGGCGCTGCGGCCGTACTCCGCGCTCATGTTGTTGGTCACGACCTTGAACTCCGCCACCGCATCCGGCGAGGGCTGCATCACCTGGTTGGAGAAGCCCTGGTTGCTCGTCCCGTAGGCGTTGTTGTCGAGGCCGTCGAGGAGGAAGTTGTTGAACGTGCTGCGCAGGCCGTTCACGTTGAACGAGCCTTCGCGCACCGTCGACGCGCTCCCGGTGTTGAGGGCGGAGAGGCGGACGCCGGTGGAGAGGAGCACCAGCGAGGAGTACTCGCGGCCGTTCAGCGGCAGCGCGATCGCCTGCTCGTGGGTGATGACCTGCCCGCGCTCGCTGGAATCGCTTTCGAGGAGCTTCACGTCCGCGGTGACGTCCACCGCCTCGGTCATGGCCCCCGGGCTGAGCGTGAGGTCGACGCGCTGGCGGGCGCCGATGTTCACCTTCACGTTGTTGGCGATGGCGGTCGAGAAGCCGGAGAGCTCGGCGCTCACCTTGTAGCTCCCGATGCGGATGCTGGAGAACTCGTAGGCTCCCTTGTCGTCGCTCACCCGCGTGCTCGAGATGCCGGTGTCGAGGCTCAGCAGAGTCACCGTCGCCCCCGGCACCACACCGCCGGTCTGGTCCTGCACCGTGCCCAGGACACTCGCGGTATCGAACTGCGCCAGGGCCGGACGTGCGAGACCGAAGCACAGTCCGATGGCGATGATCAGCTTCCTCATGGTTCCCCTCCAGGTCCTAGGCCGCGGATCATACCCCGGTCGCGATGACGATCGCGCGGCCTTGGTGCTACGATCCCCGCTCCCCCATGGCCGACACCGGCATCACCGTGATCGGCGGCGGCGTGGTCGGCCTCGCGATCGCGGCGCGCCTCGCCCCCCGCCACCCCGACCTCGTCATCCTCGAGCGCCACGCCCGGCACGGGCAGGAGACCTCGAGCCGCAACAGCGAGGTCATCCACGGCGGCATGTATTACAAGGAGGGATCGCTCAAGGCGCGCCTCTGCGTCGAGGGGAACCGCGCGATCTACGAGATCTGCGAGGCGCACGGCATTCCCCACAAGCGCTGCGGCAAGATCATCACCGCCACCGAGCCGGCCGAGCTTCCCGCCCTCGACCGCATCCTCACCACCGGGACCGCGAACGGCGTGACCCTGCAGCGGATCTCCGCCCGTGAAGCGCTCGCCCTGGAGCCCAACATCCGCTCCGCGGGCGCGCTCTTCTCCCCCAACACCGGGGTGGTGAGCGCGCATGGCCTCATGGACCACTTCTTCCACCAGGCCGTCCAGGCGGGGGCCACCTTCCAGCCGCGGTCCGAGGTCATCGCCATCGACAAGGAAGCGGACGGCTATCGGCTCACCGTGCGCATGGCCGGGGAGACGGAGTCATTCACGACCGAGCGGGTGGTCAACGCCGCGGGGCTCGAGGCGGATACCATCTCCGCGCTGGCCGGGATCGACGTCGACGCCGCCGGCTATCGCCTGCACTACTGCAAGGGCAGCTATTTCTCGGTGACGTCGGCCCGGGCCGGCCTGGTGTCGCGCCTCGTGTATCCGGTGCCGAGCCCGGTGAGCCTGGGCATCCATGCCCTCGTGGACATGGCGGGCCGGATGAAGTTCGGCCCCGACGCGGAGTACCTCGACGATCGCCGCCTCGACTACCGCGTGGACGAGGCAAAGCTTCGCGTGTTCGGCGAATCCGTGCGCAAGCTGGTCCCCTCGATCACCGACGACGACCTCGCCCCCGACATGAGCGGGATCCGTCCCAAGCTCCAGGCCCAGGGTGAGCCGGCGCGCGACTTCGTGATCCGCGAAGAGGCGGACCGCGGGCTGCCCGGCTTCTTCAACCTCGTCGGCATCGACTCGCCGGGGCTCACCTCGTCGCCCGCGATCGCGCGCTACGTCGAGTCGCTCGTGGACGGACGCGCGTGATCGGGTTCCTCCGGCCGGCCCCGCCGGCGCCCCCGCTTCCGGCGGAAGCCGTCGATCCCACGTACCAGCGGCTCCGCGTCCAGGTCTTCATCGGGATCTTCATCGGCTACGCCGCGTATTACCTCGTCCGCAACAACCTCGCCCTCGCCATCCCGGACATCCTGCGCGAATACCCGCAGCGCTCGAAGGCGGAGCTCGGCACCGCCCTCACCGCGCTCTCCATCGCCTACGGCATCTCCAAGTTCCTGATGGGGTCGGTGTCCGACCGGAGCAACCCGCGCTACTTCTTCCCCCTCGGGCTGCTGCTCTCGGCCGGGATCATGTTCTTCACCGGGACGGTGCGCGCGGTGTACGCGTCCCTGGCGGCGCTGATCACCCTCTCCGCCTTGAACGGCTGGGTGCAGGGAATGGGCTGGCCGCCCTGCGGCAAGACGATGGTGCACTGGTTCAGCACCCGCGAGCGGGGGCGCATCGTCTCGACGTGGAACGTCGCCCACAACGTCGGCGGGGGCCTCGTGGCGACCTTCGCCGTCCTCGGCGTTTCCCTGTTCCACGATTGGGGAGCCAAGCTCTACTTCAACGCGCTCATCGCGGCCGGCATCGCCCTGATCGTGTACTTCCTCATGCGCGACACGCCGCAATCCTGCGGGCTGCCCCCGGTCGAGGAGTACCGGAACGACTACCCGCCCGGATACTCGGCCGCGGACGAGCGCACGCTCTCCTTCCGCGAGATCTTCCTCGTGTACGTCCTCCCCAACCGGTCGCTGTGGGCGATCGCGGTCGCCAACGCCTTCGTCTACTTCGTCCGCTACGGCGTCGTGAACTGGATCCCGACCTACCTCGAAACCGCGAAGGGGTTCTCCTTCAAGCAGTCGAGCACGGCCTGGCTCCTCTACGAGTTCGCGGCCATCCCGGGGACGATCGCCTGCGGGTGGATGTCGGACACCGTCTTCAAGGGCCGCCGCGCGCCGGCCACCATCCTCTTCATGGCCCTCACCCTGGTGGGCGTCCTCGTGTACTGGTCGAACATTCACGGCCCGATCTGGATCGACTACGCGGCGCTCATCGCCATCGGCTTCCTCATCTATGGGCCGATCGCGATCATCGGCCTCCACGCCCTCGATCTCGTCCCCAAGAACGCCGCCGGCACCGCGGCCGGGTTCACGGGTTTCTTCGGCTACGTGTTCGGGTCCGCCATCGCCGGGACCGGCGTGGGCTGGATCGCCGACCACTGGGGCTGGAACGGCGTCTTCATCACGATGGTCGCGTGCTGCGTCCTCACCATCGCTTTCACCGCCCTGACCCTGGGCGACAAGCGCACGGAGAGCGCCGCCCGGGACCCGAAAGGAACGACATGAGCCCGACTGCCGTGCTGCTGGCCGCCGTGGCGGCCAAGATCGTCATCGCGCATCGCGGCGCGAGCGGGTACCTCCCCGAGCACACGCTGCCCGCGGTGGCCATGGCCCACGCCATGGGCGCGGATTACATCGAGCAGGACGTCGTCCTCAGCAAGGACAACGTGCCGCTCGTCCTCCACGACATCCACCTCGACACCGTCACCGACGTGGCGCGGCGCTTCCCCGATCGCAAGCGCGAGGACGGCCGCTACTACGCCATCGACTTCACCCTCGCCGAGTTGAAGCAGCTGAATGCGAGCGAGCGCTTCGACCCGAAGACCGGGATCGCCGTCTTCCCCACCCGCTTCCCGGTGGGCAAGGGCGCGTTCCAGATCCCGACCCTCGAAGAGGAGCTGCAGCTCATCCAGGGGCTGAACACGAGCACCCGTCGCGAGGCCGGCGTCTATCCCGAGGTGAAGGAGCCGGCGTGGCACCGCACGCAGGGGCGCGACCTGTCCGTGATCGTCCTCGAGGTCCTCGCGCGGTACGGGTACCGGACGAAGACGGACAAGTTCTACGTCCAGTGCTTCGATGAGGCGGAGGTGAAGCGGATCCGCACCGAGCTCGGCTTCAAGGGACGGCTCATCCAGCTCATCGAGGGCAGCCGCCCGCTCCTCGACGAGCACAAGCACCTCCGCACCCTCGCCGGCCTCGCCGCCACGGCGAAGGTGGCGGACGGAATCGGGCCCGCGCTCTCCGACGTGATCGGCACCACCCTCG
>JANMPI010000430.1:0-2346 GCA_031369785.1 Acidobacteriota bacterium | reverse complement strand
ATCAACGACTCGCTCGGCCACAGCCTCGGCGATCGGCTCCTGCGGCAGGTGTCGGAGCGCCTGCAGGCCAGCGTCCGTCAGGGCGACACGGTGGCCCGGCTCGGCGGCGACGAGTTCATCCTGCTCCTGCCTGGCATCGGGCGCGCAGAGGATGCGGCCAAGGTCGCCGAGAAGATCCTGGAGACGCTGAAGTTCCCCGTCCGCCTGGAAGACCGCGAGCTGTTCGTGACCGCGAGCATCGGGATCAGCCTCTATCCCGAGGACGGCTACGACGTCGAGAGCCTGATCAAGAACGCCGACACCGCGATGTACCGCGCGAAGGAGCAGGGGCGCGACAACTTCCAGCTCTACACCCACGCCATGAACGAGACGGCGGTGGAGCGGCTCGGGCTGGAGAGCAGCCTGCGCAAGGCGCTGCCCGGCGGACAGCTCGTCCTGCACTATCAGCCGCTGCTCGACCTGACCACCGGCAAGGTGCACGGTGTGGAGGCGCTCCTGCGCTGGAACCATCCCGAGCGCGGGCTCGTCCTCCCTTCCGAATTCCTGAACCTCGCCGAGATCACGAGCCTCATCGTGCCCATGGGGCCGTGGACGCTGCGCACGGCCTGCGCGCGCGCCCGCGAGTGGCAGGAGCGAGGGCACCCCGCGCTGACCGTGGCCGTGAACCTGTCCGCGCGCCAGTTCCAGCAGCCCGATCTCGTGTCCCAGGTGAAGCGGGCGCTGGACGACACCGGCCTTCCCCCGTCGTCCCTCGACCTCGAGATCACCGAGACCCACGCCATGCAGAACGCGGAGGCGACCATCCTCACCTTGCGCGAGCTGAAGCGCCTCGGGGTGCGGATCTCGATCGACGACTTCGGGATCGGCTACTCGTCGCTCAGCTACCTGAAGCGCCTGCCGATCGACACTCTCAAGATCGACCAGTCCTTCGTGCGCGACATCACGACCGATCCCGACGATGCCGCGATCGCCACCGCGGTCATCGCCCTCGCGCACACCCTGAAGCTGCAGGTCGTGGCGGAAGGCGTCGAGACCCAGGAGCAGCTCGAGTTCCTGGCCGCCCGCCACTGCGATCGCATGCAGGGATACCTGTTCAGCCGCCCCCTGCCCGCCGACGAGTGCGGGGAGTTCCTCGCCCGCGCCCGCCGCCCTATCTAGGAGCCACCATGGCCTTCGCCACCGACTGCATCCACGCCGGCCAGGAGCCCGACCCGACCACGGGCGCGGTCGCCGTCCCCATCTACCAGACCTCCACCTACGTCCAGCAGGGCATCGGCCAGCACAAGGGGTACGAGTACGGGCGCACCCACAACCCGACGCGGCGCGCCCTCGAGAAGAACCTGGCCGCGCTCGAGAAGGGCAGCGACGCGTACTGCTACGCGTCGGGCATGGCGGCCACCAACGCCGTGCTGTCGTTGATCAAGCCGGGGCAGCGGGTGGTGGTGTCGGACAACGTGTACGGCGGCACGCACCGCCTCTTCACGAAGGTCCTCGCCCACTACGGCGTCGAGTTCGCGTTCCTCGACGCGAGCGACCCCGCGGCGTTCGCGGCCGCCGCGGGTGCTTTCGACCTGCTGTGGATCGAGACCCCGACCAACCCGCTCATGAAGGTGTGCGACATCGAGGCGCTGGCGGAGGTCGCCCATCGCCGCCAGGCGATCCTGGTGGTGGACAACACGTTCATGAGCCCGTTCTTCCAGCGCCCGCTCGAGCGCGGGGCGGACATCGTCGTGCACTCGACCACGAAGTTCCTGAACGGCCACTCCGACAGCGTGGGCGGGGTGGCGGTGGTTCGTGATGCGAAGCTCGCCCAGTTGCACCAGTACGTGCAGAACGCGGCCGGCGGGATCCTCTCCCCCTTCGACTCCTGGCTGGTTCTCCGCGGCACCAAGACCACGCCCTGCGCATGCCCCGCCACGAGGAGAACGGGCGCAAGGTGGCGGCCTTCCTGCGGGAGCAGAAGAAAATCGGGAAGGTCTACTGGCCCGGCTTCCCCGACCACCCCGGACACGAGGTGCACAAGCGGCAGGCCACCGGCTTCGGCGCGCTCATCTCGTTCGACCTCGGCAGCCTCGACGCGGCCAAGACCTTGCTGAAGACGGTGCGCCTCTGCTCGCTGGGCGAGAGCCTCGGGGGTGTCGAGACCCTGATCTCGCACCCCGCCACCATGACCCATGCCGGCTACACGCAGCCGGAGCGCGACGCCCTGGGCATCGGCAACGGCCTGGTGCGGATCAGCGTGGGCTGCGAGGACGCGGAAGACCTGATCGCCGACCTGCGAAGGGCCCTCGCCGCCGTCTAGACAGGGCCACCCGGCCGCGTTCAGCCTCCGGTGGCGCCAAAGGC
>JANMPI010000421.1:0-7997 GCA_031369785.1 Acidobacteriota bacterium | reverse complement strand
TGGAGGAGAACCTGCGGTTGTTCAGCCTGCCGGTGCATTCGCTTCCGGGAGAGTGTCGGGGATCCGCTTCGCCGTCGAAGCCTTTCCGCCATGCGCCCATGTTTTGGATGATCGGTCGGGCGGGAAAAGAGGGTCCCGCTCGCCTAGCGTATTCAGACGCCGGCTCGGCCTCGAGCACGGCGGCCCTCAGATCCAGGAGTAGTTTTTAATGACGCGCACCCGTCGCGCCCTGCTCGCGGCCGTGGCTGCCAGCAGCCTGACGGCGGCGAATACCTGGGCGGTCGTTCCGCCCAACTCGCCGCTCGCGGAGAAGACGTTCCGCAATCCGGACCTCCACATCCCGACCGTCCTGCAGTCGCTGCGCCAGGTGCCCGCCCCGTCGGCGGCCCGTGTCGCGGACGACATCGCTTCACTGGGTGTCGGAACCGACTCGGCGTTCTACGACGCGCGTCAGGGACGGATCGCCTCGCTGATCGTCAGCGAGCCGCTCATTCCCGGCACCGGCCTGGGCAACACCATGCGTTGGGTGGATCTCGGCGGCCGGCCGGTGAGCGAGAGCGCGATGAAGGATCTGGTCTGGACGGCAGTGCTCGGCTACCTGCAGCAGCACGAGAGCGCCCTCCGCGTCGATACCTCGGAGCTGTCCGCTCCGCGCATCGGCATCTTCGAGGACGGCAACATCGTCCAGGTCTTCTCCCAGCGCGTGCTGAACGGGATCCTGGTGCGCGACTCGAGCGTGACCGCGTTCATCAACCACGGCAACCTCATCCTCCTGGGCCTGCAGAACTGGGGCGATGCGGCGACCCTGGCCCGCGGGCCGCAGGTCGCGGTCGACCAGGCTCGCCTGGTCGTCTCCCAGCACGTGCAGCCCTCCTTCGTCGACAGCTACGGCAAGGACGCGCACCTCGAGTACATCCCGATGGTCAAGGGTGACGGCTACGACTTCCGTCTGGCCTGGGTGGTCCGCGCGTCGGTCCAGGGCGACCTCGGCAACTGGGAAGGCGTCGTGGATGCCGTGACCGGCGATCTGATCGCTTTTACCGACAAGAACGAATACATCGCCCGCAAGGCGATCGGCGGCGTCTATCCGGTCAGCAACGACCAGCGCCCCCCCGACGGCATCGAGCAGGCCGCCTACCCCATGCCCTACCTGGGCGTGACCACGACCTCCGGAAGCATCTTCACCAATTCCGCGGGTTCGATCGGCTGCGCCACCGGCGCGGTTTCGACCGCGCTCGTCGGCCGCTACACGCGCATCAGCGACGGCTGCGGGGCCGTCAACGAGACCTCCGCCGCCGGAGACATCGACCTCGGCTTTGGCCCGACGCCGACGGCCACCGACTGCATCGTTCCGGCCGGCCACTCCGCGGGCGACACCAAGTCCGCCCGCTCCGGCTACTACGAGCTGACCCGCCAGAACGAGCAGGCGCGCCCCTTCCTGCCCAACAACGCCTGGCTGCAGACCTCGCTCCTGTCCAACATGAACATCCCTGCCGCGTGCAACGCGTTCTGGGGCGGGTCGAGCGTCAACTTCTACCGTGAGAACGCGCAGTGCCGGAACACGGGCGAGATCGCCGCGATCTTCGACCACGAGTGGGGCCACGGGATGGACAACAACGGCGTGAACCCGAACATCTCGGGTCCCGGCGAGGCCATCGCCGACATCCACGCCATGATGCGCCTCAACACGTCCTGCACCGGCCGCGGATTCTTCAAGAATCAGGTTTGCGGTGGATACGGCGACGTATGCCTGGGCAACGCGACGAACGGATGCACGGGCGTCCGCGACCTCGATTTCGCGCAGCATCGCTGCAACCAGCCCCACACGGTCTCGTGGGCGACCGGCGGCTTCACCTCCGCCCAGTGCGGCGGGACCGGGCCCGCGCCCGCGTGCGGTGGCGGTGGCGGCACGCCTTGCGGACGTGAGACGCATTGCGAAGGCATGGTCGCGGCCGAAGCCGGCTGGGACCTCTATGCCCGCGATCTGATGGGCGGCGTGTTCAACTTCGACGCTCACACCGCGCTCGAGCTGGCCACGCGCTTGAGCAAGCTGGGCAGCGAGTCCATCACCAGCTGGTACACCTGCACCGTCGGCGGCGGCTGCGGCGCCACGAGCGGCTACATGCTCTTCCTGGGCGTAGACGACGACAACGGCAACCTCAACGACGGTACCCCGCACATGACGGCCATCCGTGCGGCATTCCAGCGTCACGAGATCCATTGCGCAACGCCGGCCGCCGTCAACAGCGGCTGCGCGGGCGGTCCGACCACCCGGCCGACCGTAACCGCGGTCGCGCAGGACCAGGGCGTCTCCCTCAGCTGGGGAGCGGTCACCGGAGCGTCGCGCTACTACATCTACCAGACCGAGGGCCCCAACGGCGCCGCTTTCGGCAAGATCCGGATCGGCGAGACGACGGGGACGACTTTCGTCACCACCAGCCTTCAGAACGGCCGTCCGTACTTCCTCAGCGTTCTGCCCGTCGGCGCCAACCTGTCGTGCTTCGGTCTCATGAGCACGCCCATCGCCGTCACGCCGGTCGCCGGCGCAAACGTGGGCATCCGCGCGGGCAACACGGTGACCATCACGGGCGGCGACGGTGACCCGTTCCTCGACAACTGCGAAACCGCTACCGTCGGCTTCACGGTCGAGAACACCGGCACCGGCCCGCTCACCAACGTCCGCCTGGTGGGAGTCACCTTCCTGACCCACCCGACGAGCGTCCTCCAGACCACGTTGCCCGCGCCCATCGCGGCGACGCTGGCCGACTGCGCGACCGCGAACGGCACGTTCGCGTTCATCCTGCAGGGAGCGACGTCCAACCAGACGACCCAGATCCGGATCGACATCACCGCCGACCAGCTCGTCGGCCAGACCCGCAGCCAGGTGGTCAGCATCGCCGGCGTGGAGACCGACGCCGTCGCCGTCGCCACCCGGACCTACAACTTCGACACCAACCTGTCGGGCTGGACGGTCACCGCGGGCACCTTCAACCGTGAGGCCCCCGGCGCGAACGCCACCCCGTTCCACCTGCACTCGTCGACGCTGCTCGACGACCAGTGCGACATCGCGCGCTCGCCCGTGATCAGCCTCAAGGCGACGTCGACGCTGTCGCTCTTCAACCGCTACACCACCGAGACGCCGGTGCCGATCCCCTACGACCGCGCGAACATCGGCATCGTCGACCTCAACACGGGCAACCGCACCACGATCGTCCCCTCCGGCGGGCGTCTGTACGAGCTTCCCCCGGGTGCGCCCAACGGTGCGTGCGTCACGGGCGATCAGGCGGGCTGGGCCGGAACCCAGACCACCTTCGCGCAGAGCACGTGGAACTCGGGCGCCATGAACCCCGGCGGCATCTTCACCAACAAGAGGGTCCAGATCGAGACCGCGTACGGCACCGATCCTGGCCTTGCCGAGGAGGGCTTCCACTTCGACGAAGTGACGGTCACCAACTTCGACGACCTCGTCCCCGACACTTTCCCGAACGTCTGCCTCGCCGCCGCCGTGGCCCCCGCCGCGCTGGCGGTGGACACCGCCGGCAACTCCGTGATGGAGCCGAACGAGACGGCCATCATGGCGCCCACGTGGCGCAACATCGGTACGGCGGCGATCACCCTCACGGGTGCGACGTCGAGCTTCACCGGCCCCACGCCGGCGGTCTACACCAACCCCGACAACACCGCCAGCTACGGCACCATTGGCGTCGCCGCCAACGGCACCTGCGCGACCGGTGGCAACTGCTACAGCGTCAACGCCACGGCGGCGACGCGTCCGATCACGCACTGGGATTCGACGATCCTCGAGACCGTCACCCCCACGGGCACTACGAAGACCTGGACCCTGCACATCGGCCAGAGCTTCACGGACGTCCCGACGTCGAACGGCTTCTACCGGTTCGTGGAGACGATCCTCCACAAGAACGTGACCGGCGGCTGCACCACCACCACGTATTGCCCGACCGCATCCACGACCCGCGAGCAGATGGCCGTCTTCGTGCTCGTGGCCAAGGAGCCGGCCGGCTTCGTGCCGCCCGCGTGCGGCGCCACGCCGATGTTCTCCGACGTCCCGTCGTCCAGCCCCTTCTGCCGTTGGATCGAAGAGCTGGCGCGGCGTGGCGTGGTCACCGGCTGCACGGCTTCCACGTACTGCCCGACGGCGCCCGCGACTCGTGAGCAGATGGCCGTCTTCGTGCTGCGCACGCTCGACCCGACGCTCAACCCGCCCGCGTGCGGAACCCCGGTCTTCACCGACGTCCCGGCTTCGAGCCCCTTCTGCAAGTGGATCGAAGAACTGGTCCGTCGCAACGTCGTCACCGGGTGCGGCGGCGGCAATTACTGCCCCACCTCTCCGGTCAGCCGTGAGCAGATGGGCGTGTTCCTCACCGTCACGTTCGGCCTCACGCTGTACGGGCTGTAAGTAGCACTAGACGTCCGGGGGCTCCCTTCGGGGGGCCCCCATCAGTCGGAACCGTGATTCGGGCCCGGGCAACCGGGCCCGTTTTTTTTACTCGACCATCAACTCTTGATCCGTGTGGTCCGCGGCGGGGACCGGATCGTGCGGGCCGGCCGGCAGACCGTCGAGCGCAAGCGCGGGGTGATGGATGAAGCGCACCGATTCGATCACGACCAGCAGGGCCAGCCCGCGGAATGCGACCCGGCGGCCGCCGCTGTCCCACGCCGGGAGGAAGCGCTCGAGGGCCAGGGCGACGAGAAGAGCGACGACGGGAATCGCGGTGGCGCCGATGCGGGCGTAGCCGAAGAAGGCCACCGCGGGCGCCACCCGCGAGGCACCGAGAAGGAGCCACGGATAAAGAGCCGGGCGCCGCCAGCCCGCGACGATTCCCGCCACCGCGGCGGCGAACATCGCGATGCGCCAGGCCCCCGCGATCCAACCGTCCGCGATCGTGATGTCCACCGCGTGCCGCGTGCCCGAGAGCCGCGCGGGCAGGGCATAACCGCTGACCATCGTCGCCGCTCCGGCCCAGAATCGCCGCAGCCGCGCCACTCCCCGCTTCGCCGCCCGGCCGGGATCGGCTGCGATCCACCGCCAGCCGATCGCATAGCCGTCGTTCATCAGCGCGACGTGCGGTGGATAAGTGAAGGCCAGGTCCCGGGGAGGCAGACCGCTGACCAGCATGGCCGGGTACGCGCCGGGACCGCCGGCGAGCGGCGGGCGGGCGTCGAGCGCGGCGTGCCCGAACCCGACGCCCGACTCGGGATGATTCGCGAGCGCGAAGTTGAGCGGCCCGTAGAGGGACACGAAGGGGTGACGGCGCAACGCGCGGGGGACGGTGCCAAACGCCTCCTGCAGCACGTCGAAGTCGGCGTCAGCAACGTGCGTCCCGCCGCGCGACACCACCGTGGCGGCGATGAAGGCCTCGCTGTGGTCGCGTGCGAAAGCGGGCAAAGACGCAAGCCGCGCCCGTGCGCCGGGATCCCATTCGATCCTCCGCAGCTGATCGAGGACCCGGCCCACCGGTGGGGACACCGGCGGGGACACGTCGTTGAAATGCGCCACCGCGCGCCACGCCGCGGCGTGCCAGGGGACGAGGGGCAGCGCGAACGCGACCAGCGTGATCCCCAGCCGCGCGGCCGCCGGAGAAGCCGCGTGGCGGGCCGCGCGCGCGACGAGGAAGAGGAGAGCCAGGGCGACGAACAGCGCATGCTCCACGCGGAAGAGGCACGCCACCGCCTGCAGCGCGGACCAGGCAGCGAGGCGGCGAGGCGCCGGGAGCCCGTCGCCCAGCGGAAGAACCCGGAATCCGGCGGCCACGAGGGCGAGGTAAGGCGTCTCGCCGTTCAAGGATGTCGACAGCATGAGCAGGCCGGACGACCCGGCCATGATCAGGCCGGCGAGCGCTCCCACGCGACGGCCGAAGTCCCGCGCGATCGCCGAGGCGCTCCACGCCACGGCCGCGGCGCCGAGCGCGCACCAGGCCACCTTGAGCAACCCAAAGCCGCCGCTACCGCCCCAGAGCGCGGCGACGAGGTACGCCGTTCCTGGCGGGTGGATGGGCAGGCCGAGCTCGAAGGGGCGCCCGTCGTGGAGGGCGCGCGCGGACTCGAGCCAGAGGAGCGCGTCGCCCTTGAAGGCGGCGGTGTGCGGCCACGACGCATCCGCGGTGGCCTGCCAGTAGAGGAGACGAATCATCGTCGCGGCGCCGAACAGTGCCCACGTCCAGGGGAACCGAGCGGGCGCCGGCGCCGCCGCCGCAAGGCGCTCCCGCCGCCGGCGGCTCATCCTCAGTCCGAGCCGCTCACGATCCTTCTCCGAGGGCGCGGCGGCAGGCGTCGCGGAATCGCGCGGCCAGCCGCTCCCGGTCCGCGGCCGCGACCGGTCCGACACGCGACCAGGCCGCGCGCGCGGACTCGACCTTGTCCTTGCGATCGCGCTTCACGGCCGACGTGTCGGCCTTGGCGCCCATCGTGTTGGCGGCCAGCGCTTCGCGCCAGCGCTCGGCGAGCATCGCGGCGGGAGACACCGCGGCCGCCACGGGCTTCGCATCCTCCTGGGCCATCGCTTCCACCGTGGCGCAAAGCGCCTCGAGGCGCGCCCGATTGGCGCCCGCGTCGAGGTCGCCGCCCTTGAACGCGTCCGGCCATGCCTCCACCACGCGATCCACGGCCGCGGTGTGGCGGGCCGAAACTGCAGCCGCCTGCGGGCCAGCGAGCGGCGGGGCCGCCTTCCACGCCGCCTGCGCCGCGCGCAGCCGATCGGCCACGTCGTCCCCGCCCGACGCGGCCAGCGCCTCCACCTCCGCGCAAAGGCCTTCGCGCTGCGCGACGCGGGCCGCGGCCTCCAGCGTCTCGCGGTTCTTGTAGCGCTCGACGAAGCGGTCCGCGGCCTGCCGGAACCGCGCGGAGAGCGCCTCCGCCTTGTCCTTCGCCACCGATCCCGTGGAGCGCCATTCCGCCTGCAGGCGCTTCATCTCGCCCGCCGCGCGGTCCCACTCGGTCGAGGCGGCGAGCGCCTCCGCCTCGACGCAGAGCGCGGTCTTGCGCTCGAGATTCCGCGCGCGCTCGCCCCGACGCCGCGTGCGGTCTTCCTTCTGCCGCGCGAAGAAGCGGTTCCCGGCGGCGCGGAAGCGCGCCCAGAGATCGTCGGACTTCGCGCGCGCGACGGCCCCCGTGCCGCGCCATTCTCCCTGCATCGCGCGCAGGCGCTCCGCGGTCCGCGCCCAATCGGTCGATTCGGCGAGGCCCGCCGCCTCCGCGATGAGCGCTTCCTTCTTCTCGACGTTCTCGGCCCGCGCCGCCCGGACCTCGGCGAAGTGGGCGGCGGTGCGCGCGCGGACCTGCGAACGGGCGGCCCGGAAGCGCTCCCACAGCGGCGCCGCTTGCGCCTTGGGCGCCTGGCTCGCCTGCTTCCACCGCTCGTCGAGCTCGCGCAGGGCCCGCGCCGCCTTCGGGAGGTCCTTCTCCCCGACGAGCGCCTCGGCTTCGTTGCAGAGCTCTTCCTGCACGCCGACGTTGGCCCAGAGCTTCCACTCCTCGGTCTCGCGAAGCTCCTGGACGCGGGTGTAGAGCGCGCCACGCGCGGCGCGCAGCCGGCTGAGCAGTGCGTCACGATCGCGCTTCCCGGCCCCCGGCGCCGCGTCGAGCGCGGCCCGCGCCTCGCGCAGCGTCCGCTCGGATTCCTTCAGGGAAGGCGACGGTGCGACGAGGAGCCGCTCCGCGCGGACGCACAGCGCTTCGAGGCGTGCGCGTCCCTGCTCGTCCTTCCGGGCCGAGGCCCGCCGCCCATCCGCCTGCCGCGCTTCGAGGGTCGCGATGGCCCGTGCGAAACGTTCCAACACGTCACTGCTGACACCATCGGTCGACGGAAGCCCGGCCCAGCTCTTGCGGGCCTCGGCCTCGCGGCGCTCCGCCTCCGCGGGATCGGCGATCCCGGCCACCGACTCCAGCTCTTCGCATAGCGCTTCCATCCGCGCCCGCAGCGTGTGGTCCGCATCCCGCGCCCGCTGCTTTTCACGCCATGCCTCGGCGGCGGCGGCGAA
>JANMPI010000406.1:0-1941 GCA_031369785.1 Acidobacteriota bacterium | reverse complement strand
GGAAGCGCGTGCCTTTGGTCGTCAACATGCAGCCGGACATCAGCGAAGTGGGCAACGCGGCGGTGCAGGATCTCGCCATCCGCGGCGGATGCTGGCTGCGCTCGGACAGCGTGATCCTCGACGAGCCGGTGCAGATCGACGCCATCGCCAACCGCCCGCCGTGGCTGGCCGCGGTGATGGAGGACGGGTACTTCCGCCAGTATCGCGAGGACGTGCCGCGGTTTCGCGTGGACGCCGCGGGCGTGAACGTCATCGACCACACGGTGCTGCACGCGCTCGACGTGGGCGCGAACTACTGGTCGCTGTGGACCGAGGCCGCGAACCTCGAGAAGTACTACCGGGCGCACCCCGACACCTTCGCCGCGCTGCGCCAGCGGATCGGCTATCGCGTGCGGCCGTCGTGGGTGTGGCAACGGAAGCGGGAGGGCACCGACGAGCTCGTGGTCGCACTGGCCAACGACGGTGTGGCCGGCGTCCCGGGCGCGCTGCGCGTGATCGTGGAGACGGCGGCGGGAAAGACGATCGCCGGCGGCGCGATCGATGCCGGACATCCGCGCGGCGGTGGCCTTCGGCTGGCCGCGCTCCGCCTGCCCGCGGGCCTCGGCGGAGAGACGGTGCGGCTGCGGGCCGAGATCGAGACGCGGGGCGTGCGGCGTCCCGTGCGTTGGGCCTGCGCCCAGCCGGTGGAGAGCGATGGCGCGTTGCCGGTGAAGCTGAAGCGCCACGACGAGTCCGACTGGAGGAAGGGGATCTGATGCTCATCGCCGCGCTTGCCCTCGCTATGGCCGTCCAGGCGGCCGCCGAGACTCCGCCGCCGGAGGCCTTCCAACTGCTGTCCGCCACGCCCGAAGGCGCGCGCATCACTCCGTATCTGCAAGCGCAGCTCGATCGCGCGTGGGCGCAGGACGACGCTCGGCGGGCCGAATTCGCCTCCGCGCGCACGGAAGCCGACCTCCTCGCGCTGCGAGCGGGCATCCGCACGAAGCTGCTCGACATCCTCGGCGGGCTGCCCACCGAGCGCACGCCGCTCCACGCACGGATCGTCGGTACCATCCCGCTTACGGGCTATCGCATCGAGAAGCTGATCTTCGAGAGCCAGCCCGGCCTGCACGTCACCGCGCTCGTGTACGTCCCCGACGGCCCCGTCGAGCGCCGCCCCGCGGTGCTGGTCGCCTGCGGCCACGCTCCCGACGGGAAGAGCTTCAAGAACTACCAGGAGCTGGCGGGCCAGCTGGCGCGGCGCGGGTACGTGGTCATTTGCTGGGATCCGGTCGGCCAGGGCGAGCGCAGCCAGTACTGGGACGCCGCCCGGGGGCGCAGCCGCTACAACCTCGTCTGCGGCGAGCACGCCGTTCTCGGCAACCTCGCCTGCCTGGCCGGCACCAGCCTCAACCGGTACCAGATCTGGGACGGCATGCGCGCGCTCGACTACCTGCTCACGCGGGCCGACGTGGACCCCGCCCGCATCGCGGTCACCGGCACCAGCGGGGGAGGACAGCAGGCGGCCTATCTCGGCGCGCTCGACGAGCGGATCGCAGTGGTCGCGCCGTCCTGCTTCATCACCTCCATGCCGATGCGCATGGCGAACCGGATCTTCGAGGACCCGGACAGCGATCCCGAGCAGGATCCCCCCGGTCTCGTGTCCGAGGGCGTCGATCATCCCGGCCTGCTGCTGCTCGTCTACCCACGTCGGCTGATCGTCGCGTCGGCGATCCGGGACTTCGTGCCCATCGAAGGCGCGCGGCGCACGTTCCGTGAGCTGGCCGATCTCTACGGCCGTTTCGGGAAGGGTGACCGCGTGGCGTTCGCCCAGGGCTACCACCCGCACATGTTCTCGCCCGAGAACCGCCTGGCCGTGTTCTCGTTCTTCGATCGGCTGAACGCGATGCCGGCCCGCGATGCGCTGGACACGATCGAGATCCTCGACCCGAAGCTCCTCCG
>JANMPI010000370.1:0-8654 GCA_031369785.1 Acidobacteriota bacterium | reverse complement strand
GGCGGCGAAATAGCACCCCATCGCGCCCGTGCCGAGGACCAGGATGCGGTCTGCCGTCACCGCGCGCGGCGAATCGGGGTCGCCCGGGGCCGGCGCTCGCCGACAGACTCCAGGAATGCCTCGTATTCACCGTCGTCGATCGGGTACACGTGCTCGGGGCCCGGGAACGTCCGCTGCGTGACGTCGTCCTTGAACGCGCGGATGGCGTCGATCAACGCCTCGCCCACGGCGCCGTAGCGCTTGACGAAGCGCGGGACGCGGGCGGTGATGCCCACGAGGTCGTGCATCACCAGCACCTGTCCGCTGGTGCCGCTCCCCGCGCCGATTCCGATGGTGGGGATGCGCAGGCGCCCGGTGATCAGGGTGGCGACGCGGTCCGGCAACCCCTCGAGCACGATCGAGAAGCAGCCCGCCTCCTCGAGTGCCATCGCGTCGTCGAGGACGGCGAGCGCGGCGAGCGCGGTCTGGCCCTGCACCTTGAAGCCGCCCATGGCCTTGACTCTCTGCGGGCTGAGCCCGACGTGGCCCTGCACGGGTATGCCCGCGCGCACGATCGCGGCGGCCGTGGCCGCGTACGCGCGGCCACCCTCCAGCTTCACCGCGTCCATCGAGCCTTCCTGCAGGTAGCGGCCCGCATTGCGCACCGCGTCCGCGACGTCCGCCTGGTAGGACATGAACGGCATGTCGCCGATGAGCAGCGGACGGCGCGCGCCCCGCGCGACCGCGCGCGCGTGGTGGAGCATCTCGTCCATCGTCACCTGGAGCGTCGTCGGATGCCCGAGCACGACCATGGCCAGAGAGTCGCCGACCAGGATCGCGTTCACGCCGGCGGCCTCCGCGGCTTGCGCGGTCGAGAAGTCGTGGGCGGTGACCATCGAGATGGGCTCCCCGCGCTGCCGCATTTCCGCGAAGGTGAGGACGGTGCAGCGTGGCACGACGCCGTCGGGTCGCGCACTCATCTTGCACACGACGTTAGCAGTCAATCCACAGGAGTTCCACAGCCAGGGCGGCCAGCGTCCACAGCCCGTCCACACGCACTCCGACCCCCGCCGCGTGCGTGGAGGCCTTTTCCCACAGGACGCCGCGCACAAATCCACAGCGCCTCAACAGGATTTGCGCAGTCCGTGCGACGTCAGGCGGCCGGGCCGTCTCCTTCGAAAACCCGCCGAACGTCCGCCGGCGCGGAGCTGATCCCCAGTGCCACCATCAGCTTGATCCGGGCCTTGGGGCCGGGCAGGTCCTGCCCAAAGATGACGCCCAGCGCGCGCAGCATCTGCCCGCCTCCCTCGTAGCCGTACGCCGGCGAGACGCGTCCCTCCGCGCAGCGCGAGACGAGGACGACGGGCAGCCCCGCGGCGATCGCGGCCTTGATGCCCGGGATCACCGGCGGCGGAACGTTGCCGCAGCCGGTCGCCTCCAGTACGAGCCCCCGCGCGCCGCGCGCGATGGACGCCTGCAAGAGCGCATCGTCGACGCCGGCCGCCATCGTGTGGAGGTCCACTTCGCGCACGAGGGCCGACGCCGCGAGCGCCGCGGGGCGGAACGGAGGCCGATGGAACAGCACCTGGCCGCGGTCGAGGAACCCGAGCGGCCCGTGCGGGCTGCGGAAGGCGGCAAGGCTCTGGGTGTGCCACTTGATCGCCTCCGCCGCCGCGTGGATCTCTTCGCCGACGGCGATCATCACCCCGCGGCCGGGCGCCTGGGGATGGACGGCGGTCCGCACCGCGGCCATCAGGTTCGCGGGGCCGTCCCAGCCCGCCTCCGATACCGTCCGCATCGCGCCGCAGAAGACGACGGGCTTGTCCGTGTCGAGGGTGAGGTCGAGCAGGAACGCCGTCTCCTCGAGCGTGTCCGTCCCGTGCGTGATCACGACCGCGTCCACGCCGGGATCCGCGCCGACGTCGGCCACGCGCCGCCGCAGCTCCCACATCCATTCCGGCGTGACGTGGGGGCCCGGCAAGCGGGCGTAGTCCTCGAGGGTGAGACGTGCCTCGCGGCGGAGGCCGGTGACGCGGGAGACGATCTCCTCCCCGGAGAGCGCGGGGACGGCGGCGCCGGTGCCGGGATCGATCCGCATCGAGATCGTCCCGCCGGTGAACAGCACGTGGACGTGCTTCCGCGCGGTCATGCGGTCTCGCTGCGCACGACGATGCCCAGGGCGGCGAGGACGAGGACGCCGCCGGCCAGGGTCACCGCGCCCACGCGCTCGCCAAAGAAGCCGTAGGCGAGGGCCGCTGCCGCGACCGGCTCGCCGAGGAGGAACAGGCCGACGGTCGGGGCGGGGAAGGCGCGCAGGGAGAGGTTGACGAGGCCGTGCCCGGCGACGGTGGGGATGAGCGCAAGGGCGGCCAGCCATCCATACGTGCGCGCCGGATAGCCGGTGACGGGGACGCCGGACGCGGCTACGAGGACGGCCATCGTGACCGCCGCGCCCGCCCACACGCCGACGACGTAGGCCGGCAGCGGAAGAGCGTCGCGGAGCCCGCGGCCGATGACGTGGTACGCCGAGAGCGTCACCGCGCCGGCGAGCGCGAGTGCCGATCCGGCCAGCGATGCCGGCGAGCTGGCCCAGTCGGCGGCGGCGATGAGCGTCGCCCCGGCGAGGGCCAATCCCATCGCGACGGTGACCGCGGGAGTGGCGGCTTCACCGAGGACGAGACGCGAGACCGCCAGCGTGAACAGCGGCGCGGTGTTGACGAGGAGGACCGACACCGCGACCGAGGTGTACGACAGGCTCGCGATCCACGTCGCGAAGTGGAGGCCGAGGGCGAGGCCGGAGCCGGCGATGGCGAGCCGCTGCCGCGACGGGAGGCCGGGCCACGCGCGCGCCGCGGAGCCGGCGGCGAAGGGCGCGTTCCCCAGCGTGGCGATGGCGATCCGGAAGAACGCGACGACGAGCGGCGGCGCGGCGGCGAACCGGACGAAGATCGATCCCACCGAGATGCACAGGACCGCGACGGCCAGGAGGGCATAGGGGCTCATCCGCGGATTGCCGCCGCGGCAAAGGCGAGCGCCTCGTCGAGCCGGTCGACCCGATCGCCCCCGCCCTGGGCGAGATCCCCGCGGCCTCCGCCGCGTCCCCCGAGGATGGCCAGCGCGTCCTTCAGCAGCGTGGCGACGTCTTCGCTGCGGCCGGGGGTGCGCGCGAAGACGAGATGCGCGCGCCCTTCGTGACGGCTGCCGAGAAGCGCGACGACGGAGCGGCGGGCGACGACGTGGCCCGCCAACGTCCGGAGATCGGCGGGAGCATAACCTTCGAGCGCGGCCGCCACGACCGGCGGCCCATCGGCGGGCATCGCGGCGACCAGGCGCGCGGCCTCGCTTTCCAGAACGCGGTCGAGCAGGGCGCGGATCCGCCGATCGGCCTCCGCCGCCGCTTCGCGCAAGCGGCGAGCGGACTCGGGCAGCGCTTCCGGCGCGGAGGACAGCGCGGCCGACGTCTCGTCCACGATCGCCTGCCGCGCGTGGAGGGCGGCCACCGCGCGGTCGCCGCACACGAAGCGAATCCGCGTGCCGCCCTTGTAACGCTCGTGGCCGAGGACCACCACGACGCCCACCTCCGATGTGGTGCGGGGATGGGTGCCTCCGCAGGGCTGGCGATCGAACCCTTCCGCCTCGACGATACGGACCGCGTCGCCGGCCTCGTCAGGAGCCTTCACGCCGAGGGCGGCGGCCTCGGCGCGGGTGACGGTGCGCACGCGGACCGGCCGGCCCTCCCAGATGACGTCGTTCGCGCGCCGCTCGGCCGCCCGCACCGTCTCCGTGGTCACGTCACGGGCGACGTCGATGGTGGAGACCGTCTCGCCGAGGTGGAAGCTCGTGGTGGGGGCGCCTGCTCCGTCGTGCAGCGCCCGGGAAAGCAGGTGCTGCCCGTGATGCTGCTGGCGATGATCGCGCCGGCGGGCTTCGTCCACCCGGCCGTGGACCTCGTCGCCTTCGACCGGCCGTGCGAGGACATGGACGACGGCGCCCTCGTGATGCACGACGGCGACCACCGGCACGCCGCCGAGCTGCCCCGTGTCCCACGGCTGCCCACCGCTCTCCGCGTAGAACGCGGTCTGGTCGAGGACGACGGACGGTTTGCCCTCATGCGTCCGCCGCTCGACGACGCGGGCGTCGAACTCGAGCAGATACGGGTCGTCGCGGTAGAGGAGCCGCGTCACGCCCGCGCGGGCGGACGTTCGTCCCAGCGCGGCAGCATGTTCTCGACGTACTTGTAGCCGGTGCCGGTGTTGAACAGGACCACCGATTCGTCGGGGCTCACGTGGCCGGACGCGCGCAGCTTGCGCAGCGCGGCCACGCAGGCGCCGCCCTCCGGGGCCATGAACAGCCCCTCGTGGGACGACGCGTCCTTCACCCCCTGGATGATCTCGTCGTCGGACACCGCGACGCCGGCCCCGCGGCTCTCGCGCAGCGCGCGCAGGACGAGGAAGTCGCCGAGCGCCTTGGGCACCCGCAGGCCGTGGGCGAGGGTCTGCGCCCCTTCCCACATCGGGGCCTCGTCCTTGCCCTCCGAGAACGCTTTGACGATGGGCGCGCATCCCTCGGCCTGCACCGCGTACATCCGCGGGCGGGAGGGCCCCACGAAGCCCATCTCTTCCAGCTCCTGGAACGCCTTCCAGAGCCCGATGACCCCGACCCCGCCGCCGGTGGGGAAGAGAATGGCGTCGGGGAGCTTCCACCCGAGCTGCTCCGCGAGCTCGTACCCCATCGTCTTCTTGCCCTCGATGCGGTACGGCTCCTTGAGGGTGGCGCACTCGTACCAGCCGCTCTCCTTCGCGCGCTCGGCGCAGACGCGGCCGGCGTCGTTGATGAGCCCGTCGACGGTGACGACCTCCGCCCCGTAGGCCCGCGTCTCCATCACGAAGAGCGGTGCGATGTCGCTGGGGACGAAGACGTGGGCCTTCAGGCCTCCGCGCGCGGCGTAGGCGGCGAGGGCGCTCCCGGCGTTGCCGGCCGAGGGCAGGCAGACGTCGGTGGCGCCGAGCGACTTCGCCATCGACACCGCCAGGGCGAGGCCGCGCGCCTTGAAGGAGCCGGTGGGATTGCCGGACTCGTCCTTGATCGACACCCGTGGAATCCCGATCGCCGAGCCGAGCCGCCGCGCGGTGAGCAGCGGCGTGAATCCCTCACCGAGGCTGATGCGGTAATCGGGATTGTCGACGGGCAGGACGTCGTCGTATCGCCACAGCGTCGGCTCGCGCAGGGCCAGATGGCCGGGGCGCATGTTCTTGGCCGCGCGGTCGAGGTCGTAACGCGCGAAGAGCGGCCCGCCGCACTCGCAGAGGGTATGGACCTCCCCCGCGGGGTACTGGCGCTGGCAGCGCGTGCACTCGAGATGCGTGAGGGGCACGCCCGATCATACCGCGCGGTCCCGTCCCGCCGGGGCCGTTTCAGCGCACGGCGTCGAGGGCGGCCCGCAGGTTGATCCGGGGTACCGAGAGGCCGTTCTTGCGGTCGACGACGGGTACGCCGGTCTGAACGAGGACGGCGACGATCTCGCTCGGGGTCAGGGTCGGGCGCGCCTGGAGCAGGACGGCGGCCGCTCCCGCGACGTGCGGCGTGGCCTGCGAGGTGCCGCCTTCGGTCAGCGTGCCGCCACCTGGGCCCGACGACGTCGTCATCGCACCGGGGGCCAGCAGCTCCACGAGCGGGCTGCTGTTCGAGAAGCAGGTGACCTGATCGGACGCCGTGGTGGGATCGGGGCACGCCTGCCAGGCGATGCCGCCGACGTTCTGGTCGTAGACGGCGCCGACCGCGAGCGCGGCGTTCGTGCAGGCGGGGCTGCTCACCCCGGTGCTGAAGCCTTCGTTTCCCGCCGCGACGACGGTGAGCGTCCCCTGCGCGCGCAGCCGCGCGATCACGGTGGCGAATGCCGTGCTCCCCGCGTCGGCGGTGTCGCAGACCGTGGAATACGGGCCCCCGCTGCCGAGGCTCATGTTCACCACCTTGATGTGCGGGCGCGCGAGCACGTACTCGAGCGCGGAGATGATCGACGAGACGGACCCGCCGCTCGGGCCGAGGACCTTGATCACCACGAGCCCGGCCCCCGGGGCGATGCCGACCGGCGCCACCCGTCCGGCCGAGGCGATGATCCCCGACACGTTCGTCCCGTGCCCATCCTGGTCGTTGGCGCTCCCGGGGCCGCTCTGGCGCGACGTGCCGTTCGGGCAGCAGGAGGCGCAGAAGCACTGCTCGTCCTCGATGGCGTCCTTGAGGTCGGGATGCCGGTCGTCGACGCCGGTGTCGAGCACCGCAACCGTCGTCCCGCGGCCGGTGAACCCGAGGGCGTGGGCCTCGTCGGCGCGGATCATCGGCCCGCTCTCGGCCATGTAGCCGTGGACCTGCCGGTCGAGCCCGATGCGCAGGACGTCGGGATGCGCCTCCAGCCGGCCCAGCCCGGCCGAGGTCAGCTCTCCGGCGAACCCGCTCACCGACACCCACTGCTGCTCGATCCGGAAGTCGCCGGGGGCGAGGCTGGCGAGGACGGACTCCCGCGAATTGGCGATCCCGTGGCCGCGCGCCGCCGCCGTCGTCCAGGTGTCGGACTCGGCGAGGATGACGATGACCGACGCGCGGCCGGCGACGCGGAGGATGCCCTCGACTTCCGCCTCCACCTTCGACATCCGGGGGACGGGCGGAGGAGCGCAGCCCAGCAAAAAGCCACAAAGACCGAGAGACACCGAGAACGAGCGGACGGAGAACGACATCAGAACACCACCTGGGACTGGAGCCGGATCTCGTGGTCGATGGTGCCCCGGTTCTCGTTCTCCAGGCGGCGGACGTCGCCCTGCAGCTTCAGGTAATGCTTTCGGATGAAGTAGTTGAGCGCGCCGCCGGTCTCCTTCACGTCGTCGTCGGGCGCGGCGGAGGCGTCGAAGCGGGCGTGCCGCACCGCCGCCTCGAGCCGGTCGCGGATGAGGAAGTAACCCGCCTGGGCGTGCCAGCCGTCGGAGCGGAACGACGGGCCCGTCTCCGGGTTCCGATGGCGGCCGAAGTACTCGCCGAAGAGCGACAGGCCGTGCGACTTGAGCACCACGTCGCCGCTCACGATCGTCGTCGAGTAATCGTTCACGCGCGATCCCGCGCCGTGGAGGTCGTTGTGCTCGAGCCCCAGCCCGAACGCCACCAGCGCGCGGTGCGCGGGATCGGCAGTCGCGCGGCTCTCGAAATCGCTCTCCGAATAACGGACGGAGCCGAAGGGCTGCAGCACGACGCGGGCGTTGTACTGGAAGGCCTGGTTGTCGTTGCCGAGGCGGCTCGCCGGGTTGCCGTTGAAGATCCCCGCCGCGTACTCGACCTTGCCGCCCGCCACCAGCCCGTCGACGAGGAGGCCGAGGTCGCGGCCGCGGGTGAACTCGCCGGACAGGATGTCGCGGTCGGCGAACTGGAGATACGTCGAGGAGGTCATCTCCTGGCGGCCGAGCGGCACCTTGAACTGCCCGCCGGAGACGCGGAAGCGGCGGTCGCCCTTGACGTCCCACATCAGGATCAGGTCTTCGAGTGGGGTCTGCGTGGACGCACCCGGCTCCGGTCCCGCCCAGCTCAGCTGCAGCTCGTAGGTCAGGTTCTTGAACCAGACCCACCCCGTGAGCTCGGTCTTGGCGCGGCGGATGCGAAAGGCGCCCTTGCCCTCGCCGGGGCCGTCGGTGCCGGTGAGGCGGACGTCCCCGTCCGGCATCTCGCGGGTAAAGCGGAACTGCGCGCGGTTGACGATGCGCAGGCTCCCGCTCTCCGACTCGATGAGGGTATGGCCCTGGGCGGCAACGACGGCGGGGGAGAGTGCGGCAGCGAGGAGGGCGGCGGCGAGAGGGCTCTTCAGCACGGCGCCGTTATATCAGACCGCCATGATGTCTGCTTCCTTCTTCTTCAGCAGCTCGTTGATCTGCTCGATGGAGTGATCGGTGAGCTTCTGCACCTCGGCCATGGCCTGCTTCTCGTCGTCCTCGCTGATCGCCTTGTCCTTCAGCATCTTCTTCAGGTGATCGTTGACGTCGCGGCGCACGTTGCGGATGGCGACCCGGCCCTCCTCCGCCTGTTTGTGCGTGTTCTTCACCAGGAGCTTGCGCCGCTCCTCGGTGAGGGACGGGACGGGGATGCGGATGACCTTGCCGTCGTTCTGCGGGTTCTGGTCGAGGCCGGCGGAGCGGATGGCCTTCTCGATCGCGCCCAGGAGCGACGTGTCCCACGGCTGCAGGGTGATCAGGGTCGCGTCCGGGATCGCCATGTTGCCCACCTGGCTGAGCGGCGTGGGCGTCCCGTAGTAGTCGACCTTGATGCCGTCCAGCATGCCGACCGACGCGCGCCCCGTGCGCATCGCGGTCAGGTCCCGCTGCACGGCCTCCACCGACGTGTGCATCCGCTGCCGCGCGTCTTCGATCAAGGCCTTGGCCGGCATGTCTACTCCTTCACCATGGTGCCGAGCTTCTCGCCCTGGACGATCCGGCGCAGCGTGCCTTTGGACTTGAGGTCGGACACGATGATCGGCAGCGTGTTGTCCTTGCACAGCGAGATCGCGGTCGCGTCCATCACCTTCAAGTCCTTCTTCAGGACGTCGAGATAGGTGAGGGTGTCGAACTTGACGGCGTCCGGGTTCTTCTGGGGGTCGGCGTTGTAGATCCCGTCGACCTTGGTGCCCTTGAAGAGGACCTCGG
>JANMPI010000363.1:0-4316 GCA_031369785.1 Acidobacteriota bacterium | reverse complement strand
CGCGTACACGGTGTCGGTGAGCTCGCGCAGGCGCCGCCGCATCACCTCCGGCGTCTCGATGTCGGGCTGGCCGATGTTCAGGTGGTAGACGCGGATGCCGCGCTTCTTCGCCTCGTCGGCGAGGGGCATCAGCTTGCGGATGGGTGACGCGGGCATCGCGATGGCGCGCTTCGACAGGGCAGGCATGTCTAGATTCTAAGCTGGCGGTGATGCGGGTCACAGTATTTCCGCGCGCATTCCCGCATTGTCCGAGGGCCGTTCAACATGCTCCTGCCTCAGAGCAAACCCGGCGCAAGCCGGTGGCGCAGAGCTACGGGGCCCCGACGGGGGGTTCGCCGGGCCGCCAGGAGCCTTCGCGGTCGTGCGTGCGCGACCGGAAAGGCCCTGGGTCCCTCCATGAAGCCCGCGTGGCACGAAGTCGTCGCTTCCCTCGAAACGTCGCTGGCCCGCGGATCACAGGGCACGCATCCCGCCAACGGAAGCGGGAGGCTGGCCAAGATCGCCGTCCCCCGCGGCGTGCCGCTCGCCTGGCGGGATCCGCTGGCCGACCGGCCGGCGCCCGCCGTGCCCAGCCCTTCGCCATCCGGACGCTCGGGGCTGCTGGCGAGCCTCGAACGCCGCATGAACCGCGAGGACGAAGGCATCGCGATCGCGCTCGTCGACTTGGACGGCTTCAAGGTGCTGAACCTCGACCAGGGCTATGCCGCGGGTGACCGCGTGCTGACGGCCACCCAGACCCGCCTCGAGGGCGCAGTGGGATCGGCGGTCGTGGCGCGGTTCGGATCGGACGATTTCGCGGTGCTCCTCGGCGGCGTCGAGCCGAGCGCGGCGGTCGCGATCGCCGATCGCCTGGTGGCCGCGGTCTCGGAGCCGATCAGCCTCGGCGGTGTGACCGTCCGCCTCGGCGCGAGCGTCGGAATGGCCTGCCGCAGCGCGAGTCACGCGCGCCCCGAGGACCTGATCCGCGACGCCGACCGTGCGCTGGCCCGCGCGCGGACGCTCGGCGGCAACCGCTCCGCGATCCATGATCCCGCGACGTTCGGGCGGCCGCTGGCCCTCGCCGAGCTCGAGATAGCACTGCGCCGCGCGCTCGACACCGACGAGTTCCGCGAGCACTACCAGCCCATCGTTTCCGTGAAGTCGGGCCAGGTCGCCGGATTCGAAGTGCACCTCTGGCGCAACTCCGGCGCCGCCGGGAAGCGCCGCTAGCGTCGCTCGCCGCACGCCGTCAGGGGCCCGTCCGATCAGATATCCTTGCCCCGACTTGAGTCTCTCGTCCGGCACGCGGCTTGGCTACTACGAGATCCTCGCGCCTCTCGGCGCGGGCGGAATGGGAGAGGTGTATCGCGCCCGGGACACGCGCCTCGGGCGCGAGGTGGCGATCAAGGTACTGCCCGACGCCTTCGCGATGGACGCCGAGCGCCGCGGCCGCTTCGCGCGCGAGGCGCGGATGCTGGCGTCGCTCAACCATCCGAACATTGCGGCCATCTACGGTTTGGACGAGGAAGGACAGGCGCGCTTCCTGGTGCTCGAGCTCGTCCCCGGTGACACGGTTACCGAGCGGCTGGCGCGCGGCCCGGTCGCGCTCGCGGACGCCCTCGCCGTGGCGGGCCAGGTCGCCGAAGCGCTGGAGGCCGCCCACGAGGCCGGCATCATCCACCGCGACCTGAAGCCGGCCAACGTGAAGGTCACGCCCGACGGCAAGGTGAAGCTGCTGGACTTCGGCCTCGGCAAGGTCCTGTCGCCATCGCTCCCGGGATTGAACGGCGACTCCGTCACCCTGGACCGCGACGAGACCGGGCATGGCGTCATCGTCGGCACCGCCGCGTACATGAGCCCGGAGCAGGCCCGCGGGCAGCCCGTGGACCGCCGGACCGACATCTGGTCGTTCGGGTGCCTCCTCTACGAGATGCTCTGCGGGCGCAAGGCGTTCGGGGGAGCGAGCACTTCCGACACCATCGCCGCGATCCTGGACCGCGAGCCGGACTGGCGCGCCCTTCCGCAAGGCGCGCCCGCCCGGATCACGGGTCTTCTCCATCGATGCCTGCGCAAGGAGGCGACCCGGCGACTGCGCGACATCGGCGATGCGCGCCTCGAAATCGAGGAGGCGCTCGCGGACCTGCGCGCCGGGGGCGCGAGCGCCGGCGCGGGGCGGCGCAAGTACTTGCTCGCCTCGCTGGGGGCCCTCGTCCTTCTTTCCGCCGTCGCCCTGATGTTCGTTCGCGGGAAGCGCTCGACGGGGGCGGATCCGGCGGGAGCCGCCGTGGCCAGACCCGGCGCCACGAGGCTCGACCAGATCACGAGCGCCGCCGGGCTCGACGAATATCCCGCGTGGTCGCCGGACGGGGCACGGCTCGCCTACAGCGCCGAGGTGCGCGGCGTGCGCAAGATCTTCCTGAAGCGCGTGGACACCGGCGAGGAGTCGCAGCTCACGAAGGGCACGTCCGACGACATCCAGGCCGCCTTTGCGCCCGACGGGTCCTCGGTGCTGTTCGTGCGCGCGCGTGATGGCGCCGGCCGGCTGGAGCCCAGCGACGTCTTCGGCGAGTACAGCGGGGGCGACGTCTGGAGCGTGGACCTCGCGTCCGGCCGCGAGAGCCTCCTCGTGCAGGGCGCCTTCAATCCCGCGTTCTCCCCGGACGGGACGCGCATCGCGGTGGACGCGTCCTGGGTGGGCCCGCGGCGGATCTGGACCGTCGACAGCCGCGGCCGCAACCCGCAGCAGGTCACGACGGAAGACTCGGAGGCGGTGAGCCACGTCTGGCCGCGCTTTTCTCCCGACGGCGCGCGCATCGTCTTCCAGAGCTTCGAGCGCACGAAGTTCGACATCAAGGTCGTCGACGTGGCCTCGCGGGCCATGACGTGGGTGACCAACGATCTCGCCCAGGACGTCCAACCCTCGTGGGCGCCGTCGGGAAGGGAAGTTTTCTTCTCCTCCTTCCGCAGCGGAGGCCTCAACCTGTGGCGCGTCCCCGTGGATGCCCGGGGACGGCCCGCGGGGGCGCCGCGGCAGCTCACGACCGGCGCCGGCCAGGACGCGGAGCTCGCGATCGCGCCGGACGGGAAGCGCGTCGCCTTCGCCACCCTCCGGCAGAACGCCGACATCTGGCGGCTGCCCGTCGATCCCGCGACGGGGAAGGCCACCGATGCGCCGGAGAAGGTCGTGACCACCACGCGCGAGGACAGCCGCGCCGACTGGTCTCCCGACGGCCGCACGATCGCGTTCAACTCCGACCGCACGGGCGAGATGAACCTATGGCTCTACTCGCCGCACGACCTCGCGCTGAAGCAGCTCACCCGCGGACCGGGCGGCGACTTCCAGCCCACGTGGTCGCCGGACGGCAAGGCGATTGCCTTCTTCTCATCGCGCTCGGGCAACGCCGACGTCTGGACGGTCACCGTCGCGACCGGAGAGCTGCGCCAGCTCACTCATGAGCCATCCCTCGACATCAACCCCTTCTTCTCGCCGGACGGGAGACGGATCGCGTTCCAGTCTGACCAGGGCGGCCACCTGGAGCTGTGGGTGATGGCGGCCGACGGCAGCGGACGACGGCCCCTCACCAGCATCGGCGTGGGCGGGCACTTCATGCGCTGGAGTCGGGACGGCGCGCACGTGGTCTTCCGGTGTCCATGCGGCGGCAATTCGCAGGCGATGGAGGTGCCAGTGGATGGCGGAGACCCGGTCCCGCTCCCGAAAATCGCCGGCGGCTCGCACCTGTCGTTCTCGCCCGACGGCGGGCTGGTGATGGATGTGGTCGGCCATCGCGAGCTCTGGGTCTCGCCGCTCACCGGGGGAAAGCCGGCGAAGGTCTTCGAATTCCCGGATCCCGAGGTGCGGGTGGACTACCCGGTGTGGTCTCCGGACGGGCGCTCCGTCCTCTTCGACCGGTACCAGCCCCAGGGCGGGGACATCTGGGTCCTCGGAGGCTTCGCTCCGTAGCGCTCGATCACCACTCGCGCGTCTCGCCGACCGACATCACCCAGGCGCGATCCGCGCCGAGGCCGACGCGAGTCGCCTCCGCGCGGAAGAGCCTCGGCGGCTCGTCCAGCGGCTCGTCGGCGAGGTCGAACGTCCCGAAGTGCATCGCGAGCACGCGCCGGGCGCCGAGGTCCACCGCCGCGCGCACCGCCTCTTCCGGGTTCACGTGCACGACCCGCATCATCTCGCGCGGCAGGTACGCGCCGATCGGCATCGCGGCGAGGTCGATGGGACCGAACCGCCGGCCGATCTCGGCGAATCCGCCGAAGTAACCGGTGTCGCCGGCGTGATAGAAGCGCCGCTGCGGGCCCTCCACCACCCATCCCGCCCACAGCCG
>JANMPI010000359.1:0-1541 GCA_031369785.1 Acidobacteriota bacterium | reverse complement strand
CTGAGCGGGACGATCGCCGGCGGCGAGACGGCCGCGCGCGCCGCGACCGCGTTCCGGGACGCGAAGACGGACATGCGCCCGTACATCTTCCGGTGGCTGGAGGAAAGGCGCGCGCAACCGAGGGACGACCTGCTCACGCGCCTCGTGGACGCAGAGGTCGACGGCGAGCGACTCTCGGAGGAAGACATCCTCGGCTTCTTCCAGCTCCTGCTGCTCGCGGGCAGCGAGACGACCACGAACCTCATCGGCAGCGCGGTGCTCACGCTGGCCGAACATCCCGGGGAGCTCGCTCGCCTGCGCGCGGATCCGGGCCTGTTGCCGAAGGCCATCGAAGAGGTCTTGCGGTTCCGGCCCCCCTTGCAGGCGGTGTTTCGCCAGGCCGCGCGCGACGTAGAGGTCCGCGGCAAGACGATCCCGGCCGGCTCGTTGATCCTCTTGATGATCGGCGCCGCCAACCGCGATCCCCGCCAGTTCCCCCGGCCGAACCGCTTCGACATGGTCCGTGAGCCCAACGCCCACATCGCCTTCGGCCACGGAATCCACTTCTGCATCGGCGCCGCCCTGGCCCGTGTCGAGGCGCGCGTCGCCCTCACGCGCTTTCTGGAGCGGGTGCCACGGTTTACGGTCGCCGGGAAATGGGAGCCGCAGAAGGGCTTTCATGTCCACGGGCCGACCCGCCTGCCCCTCCGGCTTACTTGACCGTTTTGTACAGATTCAATGTAGACTGGTCGGGATGAGCTCGGACGCCATTACCGTCAACGACATCGCCGGACGCGAGTACCAGGCCGGGTTCGTCACCGACATCGAGTCGACGACGATTCCGCCGGGGCTCAGCGAGGACGTCATCCGCCTGATCTCGACCAAGAAGGGGGAGCCGGAATGGCTCCTCGACTGGCGGCTCAAGGCCTATCGCCACTGGCTCACGATGACCGAGCCGACCTGGCCGAACGTCCACTACCCGCCGATCGACTATCAGAAGATCTCGTACTACTCGGCGCCGAAGCAGAAGAAGGACGGGCCGAAGAGCCTCGACGAGGTCGACCCCAAGCTGCTCGAGACGTACGAGAAACTCGGCATCCCCCTCCGCGAGCGCGCGAAGCTGGCCGGGGTCGCGGTGGACGCGGTCTTCGACAGCGTATCGGTCGCGACCACGTTCAAGGGCGAGCTCGAGAAGGTCGGCGTGATCTTCTGCTCGTTCTCGGAGGCGGTGCAGAAGCATCCCGAGCTCGTGAAGAAGTGGCTCGGCTCCGTCGTCCCCTACACCGACAACTACTTCGCGACATTGAACTCCGCCGTCTTCACCGACGGGTCCTTATGCTACATCCCGAAGGGCGTGCTCTGCCCGATGTAGCTTTCGACCTCCTACCGGATCAACGCCTCCAACTCCGGGCAGTTCGAGCGGACTCTGATCGTGGCCGTAGAGGGCGCGTATGTGAGCTACCTGGAGGGCTGCTCGGCGCCGATGCGGGACGAGAACCAGCTGCACGCGGCGGTGGTCGAGCTGGTGGCCCTCGACGACGCGCAGATCAAGTACTCGACGG
>JANMPI010000346.1:0-5962 GCA_031369785.1 Acidobacteriota bacterium | reverse complement strand
GGAGGTCGGCTTCCGTGCGCACCGCCGCGAACTCGGTCCGCCGCGCGTCGTCCTGCGCCCACGCGCGATCGAGCTGGGCCTGCAGGTAGGGCGTGATGCGCGCGCCTTCGGGGCTGGCGGATACCAGGCGGAAGGCTTCCGGCGGCGGAGCCGCGGCGGCGGCGGCGAGGGCAAAAGCGGCGATGAGCATCAGATCCCCGTCCTCCAGTCCGGATCGTCGTGGCGCTTCAGCTTCACCGGAAGCGCGTTATCGGCGTCTACGGGTTGCGCGCAGGCCCAGCGGACGGGACGCCGGACGCCGCGGATCTCGATCTCGGCGCGCAGCCGCACCGTCTCTCCGGCAAGGCCGGGCGGAAGGCGAAGCGCGGCCAGCCGCACGCCCCCGCCGCGCGGATGGCCGGCATCGATCGCGCCACCGGCGAGCGTCTTCCCCGCCGCCGTCTCCGCGATCACGCGCAGCACTCCCGGCACGCCGGCCACCCCGTCGTTCGCGAGCGCCACCACCAGCTCGTCCGTGCCCTCCCGCTTCCGCTGCCACACCCAGGAGGGCCGCACGCGGTAGCCGATGCGCTGGCGCAGCGCCGCGAACGTCTCCGGGTGCGACTGGTGATAGCGCTCGAGGTTCGCCGCCTCCGTCCACAGCGACCAGTAGTTCGCGCCCACGTCGAGCGCGTGCAGCACGGTGTGGTCGATCACGTTCACGCCGGCGGCGTCCACGCGGAAGCGCGGCACGTCCTCGCGATACTGGCGGAAGTAGCCGTCCTCCATCACCGCGGCCAGCCAGGGCGGGCGGTTGGCGATGGCGTCGATCTGCATCGGCTCGTCGAGGATCACGCTGTCCGAGCGCAGCCAGCATCCGCCGCGGATGGCGAGATCCTGCACCGCCGCGTTGCCCACTTCGCTGATGTCCGGCTGCATGTTGACGACCAAAGGCACGCGCTTCCACGTTTCCATCTGCGCCCGCGTCATCTCGAGGAACGTGCGCTCGGCCAGCGCGGCGTCGGGGAACGGGCTCCGCCAGTCGCTGGTGTGCCCCTCGCCCCAGAACCCGTACATCATCAGGTCCATGAACTCGACCAGCGGATTGCCGTCGAGCTCGGCGGCGAGGAGCGCGTTCAGCTCGCGGAAGGCGCGGACGAATTCCGGGTGATCGTAGCGGGGCTCGATCCGCTTCTCCCCGGGACGTCCGCCCCGCCGCTCCAGGGTGACGAGCGGAATCCGCGCCTGCAGGAAATCGGGCAGGGCCAGGCGCTCGGGCTCGATGTCGGGATTCGACAGCTGCACGCGGAAGCCGACGCGCAGGCCGTGTCGGCGCGCGGCGGCGAAGGTCGCCGCCCACACCGGATGCTTGTCCAGCCGCCCCGGCTGCGATTGCACGTCGCGCCAGTCACACCGGATGTACAGGACGTCGACGAAGGGCAGCCGCGCGATGGCCTCGACCGCATCCTCCAACGACGCGCGTCCCTCGCGGACCGCGAGTGCGGGACCGTTCTCCTCCCAGGTGTAGCCCATGAGGCCGAGGCCGAAGTTGCGCACCAGGCCCTTGGCCGGGGTCGTGGTCGCGATCGTGTACCAGCCTGCGTCCTGGGCGATCCCGAACGGGCCCTGGTCGAGACGGTCCGCGACCGAAGGCGCATCGGCGCGGACCGGATCGAGGGCGCCGAGCAGGGAGAGCCCGGCGCCCGCCTTCACGAAACCGCGACGGCTGATCACAGGACGACCGCTAGAAGGTCGCCCTCAACCCGAGTCGTATCTGCCGACCGGTGGCGAAGCCTTCCACGCTCCGGATCGCCCCCGATCCGAGCACCGCCGTCTCGCCGTTGTTGGCATCGCCGTCGATCAGGAAGCTGTCGAGCTGGGCGAAGCCGCCCCCGTACTCGGCGAAGAACTGCGGGTGGTTGAAGGCATTGTCGAGCAGCGCGGTGAACTGGACCTTCATCCGGTTGCGGGAAACGATGTCCTTGTAGACCGCGAAGTTCACCACCCACGTCCCGGGGCCGAGCAAGCTGCCCTTCTTCGCGTTGCCGAGCGTTCCCGGCGCGGGCAGCGCGTAGGCGGCCTGGTTGAAGAACGAGTCCCGCGTCCCGCCGACGTTGGGGTTGCTGATCTGGTCCGGGCGCCACGCGCAACAGAAGGCGTTGCCCACGCCGTCGAGCGGCTTGCCGGTGTTCCACGGGCTCGTCGTGTAGAAGCTCGAGAAGAAGGGCGTCAGGTGGTTGCCGCTCCTGGCCTGGAACAGGGACGAGACGGTCCAGCCGCCGAAGAGAGTGTTCGCCCAGCCGGGCATGTTGGCGCCGTGGCTCCGGTTGCGACCGACCGGCAGCTCCCACGTCGCGTTCATGACCACGCGGTGCTTGACCACGTTCGGGTCCGGCCCGCGGTCCTTCTCGATGTCGTAGGGATCGAACTGCACGCCGCCGAGGCTGCTGTCGCCGACGTCGGGGGCGTTGCTGTCGGAATGGGCCAGCGTGTACGCGGCGTTGAAGGCAAAGCCGCCGCGGAAGCGGCGCGTGGCCTCGACCTGCAGCGAATGGAACTGACCGGAGCCCGCGTTGGTGACGTTGTCGGCGTAGAAGCCGTACAGGGGCAGAGGCAGGCGCGCCCGCGACTCCGGGTTCTCGAGGTCGCCGTCGAAGAACTGGGTGTTCGCGCGGATCGTGTTCATGTCGGTGTCCACGAGCAGCTTGCGCATCGTCGAGCCGATGTAGCTGACGCGCAGGCCGAACGCGTCGCTGATCGCGCGCTCCAGGGTCAGGTTGTACTGGTAGATGTCGGGGCTCTGCAGGTGCGGGTCGATGCCCTGGTTGCCGAAGTCGTCGGAGGCGATGTTCTGCGTCCCCCCGGAGAACCCGCGCTGCAGCGGCGAAGCGCGGCGCGAGTTGCCGTAGCGGAACATGTTGGACGCGAGCAGGTCACGGATGCCCTGTACGGCTACCGTGGGATGGAAGAGGCCGAAGCCGCCGCGCAGCGCCGTGCGATCGTTGCCGCCCAGCCGATAGGCGAAGCCGACGCGCGGGCTGAAATTGTTCTTGTCCGTGCCGACGAGGTTCTCGGACACGCCGGCTTCGGCCGCGGTGCGGATCCGCCCCAGCGCCTGCAGGCCGGGCGGCAGCAGCGCGGCGATCCGGTCGTTGGGGACGATGTGATAGCCGCCCTCCTCGGGCCGGAAGTTGCCCAGGACGTCGCCCTTCTCCTTCCACGCCCCCACGATCTCGTAGCGCAGGCCTAGGAAGACGGTGAGGTCGCGGCTCGCCTTCCAGTCGTCCTGGACGAAGGCGGCGAAATCGTTGGAGTGGCCATCGAGGTTGCCGCGCGTGGAGACGAAGTCGGTCACGTCGCGAGTCAGGCCGAGGAGGAAGTCCGCGTAGGCGTTCCCCGTCTGGGCGCCGTTGAAGCGATAGCGCCCGCGCCCCTGCACGCCGCGGCCGCGGCCGTCGATGGCGGAGTTGCGGGTGTAGAGGCCGCCGCCCTTCAGAGAGTGGCCGCCCATGAGCCAGGTCAGGTTGTCGCTCACCGAGAACGAGTTCTGCTTCACCGTTCGGTCGGCGTTGAATCCGCCGTCGCTGATGTTGGTGGGCCGGCTGGTCGACGAGCCGCCGGCGAACTCGAAGCGCGGGAAGCCGACCCGCTCCGGTCCGATGCTGGGCGGGTTCTCGAGGCCGAGCGCGGCATTCACGTCGTGCACGTTGTAATTGCTCTGACGGAACGTGGCGTCGTAGTTGTAGCCGCTGCGGAACTCGTTGACCACGGTGGGCGAGAAGATCCTGGTCCAGCCCGCAATGGCGGTGCCGGTGTTCAGCGTGCGGTTCTGGGTGCCGAGGTTGGTGAGCGCGTTGCCGCCCTCGAAGCTGACCGTGGAGGGGTCGCGGTGCTGATAGCTGCCGCGGAGGAAGATCGAGTTCGTCGCGCTCAGCTCGTGGTCGACGCGCAGGTCGGCCCGGTTGCGCTGGCGGACGCCGGGCACGAACTGCTGGAACACGCCGAAGCCCGAGGAGAGCGTGCCCCGGTTCGGGAGCGGGTAGAAGAAGTCGTTGATGCGGCGCGCCGAGGGGTTGATGCGATCGGCGGGGATGACGTTCCCGGGGAACGGCAGGCGGGTCAGGGGGTCCTTGATGATGAAGTTCGTGCCCGAGAAATCGCCGTTGCGCATCGCCGCGGTGGGGACGTTGGCGCGGCTGCCGCCGAAGACCGCCTTGTCGTTGGACCCCTCGTAGTTCGCGTAGAAGAACGTCTTCCCGCTCTTGATCGGCCCGCCGATGCTGGCGCCCCACCGGTGGTCGTAAGTGTCGGAGTTCGGGTCGCCGCGCTCCACGCCCGCCAGCTTCTGGTTGTAGGTGAGGGCGTTCAAGCCGTCGTTGTTGAAGTCGTAGAAGCCGGTGCCGCGGTACTGGTTGCCGCCGCGCTTGGTGGTCACGACCACGCCGGCCAGGCCGCCGTACTCCGCGCTGTACGAGTTGGAGAGGACCGTCATCTCGGCGATGGCGTCGAGCCCGGGGGCCGAGTTGCCGATCGTGCCGAAGATGGCGTTGGTCGAAGCCTGGCCGTCCTGCACGTAGGTGACGCCGTAGGTCCGGCCGCCGAGGAACTGGATGTCGTCGCTGCCCCCGACGACGTTCGGGTTCAGGAGCAGGAAGGACTGGATGTCGCGGCTGGCGCGGGGCAGGTCATGGAGCTGCTGTTCGTCGAGGCCGGAAGAGACGGCCTGGCTCTCGAGTGTTATGTCGTTGGTCTCGGCGGAGACGGTGACCGTCTCGTTCAAGCCGCCGATATCGAGCTTCAGGTCGGCGCGGGCGACGGAGCTCGCGCGGAGCACGATGCCCGTCTGCTCGGCCTTCTTGAAGTTCGGCGTCACCACCTCGACGCGATACGTCCCGGGGCGCAGGTTGGTCGCCTCGTAGCGCCCTTCGGAATCGGTCTCCGCGGTGCGCGGGACGCCCGTCGACTCGTCGACGACGAGCACCGCGGCGTTCTGCACCGCCGCTCCCGACGGATCGGTGACCGTCCCGCGGATCGTGCCGAGGAAGGATTGAGCGAACGCCGGGCCCGCGGAGACGGCCAGGCCGGCAAGCCACAGAAGCACGAGCGCCGCTCGCGGGACGGACCGCGGCCGGGCCGTGGTGACGAAAGCCTCTCCCTGCATTCTCAACCCTCCTCGAGGAGCGCCAAATCGAAAGTAAAAGATAGCGATTGGGTTTTTAGTCCTTTTCCTTGCGCGTGTCAATCCCTTTCCTTTCACGTCAAACCGCTTCGATTCCGCGGTGACGGTCTCTCCGGTACACTGCCAAGCCGTGGCTGCCCGCTCCCGGATCCTTGCCCTCGCCGTGGTCGTCGTGGCGGGCGCGGCGGCCCTCCTGGACTGCCGCCGGGAGCAGGCTCCCCCCTCCCCGGCGGTCCGCCCCAACGTCGTCCTGATCACCCTCGATACCGTGCGCGCCGACCACATCGGATGCTACGGCGCGACGGGCGCAGCGACCCCCACCCTCGACGCCCTCGCCGCTTCCGGCGTCCGCTTCGCGACCGCGGTGGCCCACGCGCCGCTCACCGCGCCGTCGCACGCGTCGATCCTCACCAGCCGCACGCCGCTCGGCCACGGCGTGCGCGACAACGGCGCCTACCTCCTGCCCGAAGGCGTGCGCAGCGTCGCCGAGGACTTCCGCGCCGCCGGCTACCGGACGGCCGCCTTTGTCTCCGGGTTCCCGCTCACCCGGCGGTTCGGGTTCGACCGCGGGTTCGAGACCTACGACGACCATTTGCCGCGCGGCAGCGATCCCCGGCGTACCGCATACGTCGAGCGCAACGCCAGCAGGACGACGGACGCCGCGATCCGCTGGCTCGAGGCGACGCCGGCCGGCGGCCCCTTCTTCCTGTGGGTGCATTACTTCGACGCCCACGCGCCCTACGAGCCGCCCCCTGATTTCGCCGCGCGCACCGGCTCCGCCTACGCGGGCGAGATCGCGTTCAT
>JANMPI010000305.1:0-4081 GCA_031369785.1 Acidobacteriota bacterium | reverse complement strand
GGGCTTCACGTTGTCCACGGCCTTCTTGAAGACCTTCAGCGGGTCTTCCTGGGTCTTGGACTGCACCTGGTTGAGCGCGCCGTACATGATCTGCTGCGAGGTCGCGCGCTTGCCGCCGTACATCATCGAGTTGATGAACTTGGTGACCAGCGCGCTGTTGTAGAGGGGATCCGGAAGGACATCCCTCTTCGGTACCGTTCCGCGTCGCGGCATGTATCTCTAACCCTCCGAAATCGCCCAAAAACAAAACAGACGGCGCGAGGAGTGCTCGGCGTTACGGGAGCACCCCGTCAGCGTCGTCTGAGGCCCTACGACCGCCCCGCCTCGAGGATCTGGGCCCGCCGGCTGACGACTGCCTTCGGCGGATCTGATCTCCCCGACTGTGTCTTGCCGGCCTGTCCAGGCCAGCGCTTGTTCGATATCTCCTCGGCCCTACGCCTTCGGCCGCTTGGCTCCGTACTTGCTGCGGGACTGCTTGCGTCCCTGCACGCCGACCGCGTCGAGGGTCCCGCGGACGATGTGGTAGCGAACGCCCGGAAGGTCCTTCACGCGTCCCCCGCGGATGAGCACGATCGAGTGCTCCTGCAGGTTGTGCCCGACGCCGGGAATGTAGGCCGTCACCTCGACGCTGTTCGTGAGCCGCACGCGCGCGACCTTGCGCAGCGCGGAGTTCGGCTTCTTCGGAGTCGACGTGAAGACGCGCACGCAGACGCCGCGCTTCTGCGGCGATCCCTGCAGGGCCGGGCTGTCCGTCCTGTAGCGAAGCTTCTTGCGGCCGTCACGGACGAGCTGACTTACGGTCGGCAAACAACCTCCTGGCGCCTACGTCGGAACACCCTGCGGGCGGACCCTTGTTCAGCGCAACCTTGCGAGTGTACGAAAGATAACGCGCGGGTGTCAAGCCCTTACCTGCGCGAGCCTTGCGAGCGCATCGTTTCGACGCACACGCGTCCTTTGGGACCCGGTGACGGCCCATAAGATAAAGGTAGCGATCGACCCGGAGCTTTAGACCGCAGCTTCCACCAGAGCCCGCTCGAGTAGGTCGGCGAGCCCGAGATCCTTAGCCCATTGCGACAGGTACTCGCGGTCCAGATCGCCGGCCGCCACCTTCAGAACACCCAGAACGTCGCCCCACTGCCGTTCCGAGACCTCGCCACCGGCCCGGTACCAGTCCAGCTTCAGGAGGACGACGTCTTCGGCGCGCGGCACCGGATGGGGAATCGACGTCCCCACCGCGTCCAGGAATTCGGGGGTCAGGCGGTCGAAGAGCGCGCGATCGAACGGCCTCTGCTTCGACACGAAGACATCCACCTTCATCATGGTGGCGAGGTGGATGGCGTTGAACGAGCGCCGCGACTCGACGGCCTCGCGCACGCGCGCCTCGCTGACGTAGAACTCTCCGGCCAGCGCGCCAACAAGTCGCTCGACGTGTTGCGGCAGCAGCTCCGCCGCGACGTCCACGTCGATGCTCGTCCGGGGAAGACCGCGCACCGAGCTCGCCATGGACCCGCCGACGTAATAGCGAACGCCAAGCCACTTGAACGCGCGGGCGACGGGAGCCAGGGCGGCGAGGACGTCCACGGTCAGCCTCGGCGGCGCCGGAGGAAGGCTGCAACCTCGGCCCCAAGCTCGGGTCCGTAGTTCAGCTCGACAAACCGCAAGCCGATCTCCTCCTCGCTAGCCGCCGGCGCCTGACGCTCGAGAGCACGCCGGCTCGCACCGATGGCGGCGGCGGTGAGCGCGATCGCGAGCCCAGCACGCTGGGCGGGAGAGGCAGCGCGCAGCAGGTCGAGCTGGACCCGCTCGGCGTCTGCGTCAGTATCGGCGGAGCGGCCTGAAGGATGCGGCACGGCGGCATTGTCTCACTGCTGGTATAACCGCCCGGAGTCAAGGCGGCGGACCGAGGCCAACCCTTGCACAAAGAGGCCCCCATGAGAAGACGCCTCATCCTGGCCGGCATCGCCATCGCGCACATCACGGTCTGGCACGTTGCGCTGGTGAACGCGCAGACGGCCGCGTGGCGCACCGACCCGGTATTCCGCGCGATCTCGACGCAGCTCGATACCGTCCGCGCCATCGACAACCACACCCACCTGCTCGACTCCCAGCCTTACGACCCGGCCATGGATGCGGTCATGCCGCTCGGGCTGCGCAGCACGTACACGCCATACGTCGACGCGCTCAGCGACCGACTGGGTGTCGAGGCCGTCGCCAACGACCCCGGCGCAACCAACGCGGCCGCCGTTCGCGCCCGCGCTTCCCTGCTCGCCAGGCCGGGTGGAACGGGACGCTACTGGACCGAGCACCTCGACTTCTCGCGTACGGAGATCGCCCTCGTCAACCAGGCGCGCCGCGAAGGCACGGACGGACGCAGGCTTCTCTGGGTGCCGTACGCCACCACCCTTCTCTTTCCGCTCCCCGCCGAGAGCCTGATGGCCCGCAGCCCCGGGCACAAGGACGACATCTCGCGGGAACAGGCCCAGCTGAAAGTGTTCCTCGCCGAGGCCAATCTGTCCGAAGCCCCCGCCGACCTCGCCGCGTATCTGCGCTTCGTGGACGAGACCCTCGCCCGATGGAAGCAGCAGGGCGCCGTCGCCGTGAAGTTCTACGACGCGTACCTGCGCACCATCGCGTTCGAGGACGTTCCCCTCGAGCGCGCGGCCGCGATCTACGCGGCAAAACCGGCCTTCCGCGCGAGGACTACATCGCCCTCCAGGACCACATCGCACGCCATATCTTCCTGGCCGCGGGGTCGCTGAAGCTCCCCGTGCACATTCATTCCTCGCTCGGCATCCCTCCCTTCCTGCGCACGATGGACGCCGACGTCCGCAACCTGGAGCCCGTCCTCACCGACGTGCGCTACTTCGGCACCCAGTTCGTCCTCATCCACGGCGGCATGCCGTTCGTGGATCACGCCGCCTACCTCGCACTGAAGCCGCACGTGTGGTTCGATATTTCCGCCATGCCGTTCCTCTACACCGTCCCGGACTTCGCCGCCGTCCTCCGGAGGGCCATCACCTGGGCGCCGGACAAGGTCCTCTTCGCCACCGATGCGTACCCCGGCGTTCCCGGCGGCGCGGACATCCATCACATCGCGACCAGCCTCATCGCGCGGGAGGCGCTTTCGCTCGCGCTCACCGGCCTCGTGCGTGATGGCGTCATCGACCAGGACAGAGCAATCGCGATCGGCAAGGGAGTCCTTCAGGGCAACGCCCGCCGCCTCTACGGCGACCTTCTGCCCCGGTAGGCGAGATCTGTCCCAGGACAGCAGGGCCCCCTCTATCGCGAATCAGCGTTCCACCAGCGCGACGCCGCCGATCAGCAACAGCCCGCCGACGACCGTGGTGACGCCCACGCTTTCCCCGAGCATCACGACCGCGGCCGCCAGCGTCACCAGCGGCTCCAGGTACAGGAGCGCGGCCACGCGCGAGGTCTCGATCTTCTCGAGCGCGCTGTACCACCACAGGTAACCGAGACCCGAGCAGAAGACCCCGAGGAAGAGCACCGACAGCCAGCCGATCCCATCGAGCCGCGCGAAATCACCCCACGCCCGCGAGAAGACGAACGGGATCGTGAGCAGCGCCCATCCGACGACCAGCGCGCACGTCGTCGAGACCAGCGACCCGAGCCGCTTCAGCGTCGGACGCCCGACTACGCTGTACACGGCCCAGTTGACGGTCGAGGCGAGGATCATCAGGTCGCCGCGGGTCGACGGCAGGGCCAGCACGCCGCCGGCGATCTGCCCGCGCGTCACCACCAGGACCGCCCCCGCGAACCCGAGCGCCAGCCCCAGCAGCTTGCGCGGCGGGAACCGCTCGCGGAGATGGATGGCGGCCAGGATCGCGGACCAGATCGGCGTGAGCCCGATGAGCCACCCGGAGTTGACCGCCGACGTGAGCTGCAGCGCATAGGCCTGCAGCAATCCGTGCAGCGCCACGCCGATGAATCCCATCAGCAGCAGCGGCGGCCACGCCGAGCGCGGCGGGATCCACGCCCGGCCCCGCGCGGTGAGGATCCCGACCAGCAGTAGCGAGCCGAGCGCCGCCCTCATGAAGATCAGCGTGATCGGCGAGATCTGCTG
>JANMPI010000299.1:0-4270 GCA_031369785.1 Acidobacteriota bacterium | reverse complement strand
AGCGTCCATTCATGTAAGCCTCCTTATTCAAGCGGGGGGGGAACGTCGGCAACCACCAACGACGGTGCCTCGCTCCCCCCCCTAGACCCCCCACCGGGCGCCGCTGCTGCGCAGCGCCGCCCTCCTGATTGGCCGCCCGGGGGGAATGTCGGCAACCACCAACGACAGTGCCTCGCTCCCCAGCCGAGGGGGATCATTGCTCGATTCGTGCCAGACCCGCCACCGCGATCTCCGAGTCCACCCAGCGCGGGATCTCGTCCGGCCCCGGCAGCCCCTGCAGCAGCTCGTGGGGCTGGAAACCGGCCTTGTAGCGCATCGACGGGCATCCCGCGACGCGATAGCCCAGGTAGACGTGGGGAATTCCGCGCTCCCGGGCGAGCTCGACCGCGAGCACGACTTCGGCCACTCCCGGGGACAGGTTGGCGATCTCCGGCGAGTAGAACCCGAAGATGGCGCTCCAGGCGCGTGGCGTGATGTCGCACAGCGTGACCGCCACCAGGCGGTCGCCGGCGCGGAGGGACAGCTCCCATCCCGCGGGATGCGGGAAAGCGAATTGCCGCGCATAGCCCTCGGCATCCATCGGCGCCGGATCCCAGTGACGGTCGCGCTCGCGTGCGGCGTGCCAGGCGGCGTACAAAGCCAGGCGCTCGCCATCCACCGTGGGGCGGGCGAGCACGACGCGGAAGCGCCCACACCTCCGGCGGGCGCGCGTCTGGCTTTTTGTGGGACGGAATCGGTCGACCGGGAGACGGATGGACACGCACTCCGCGCACGCGACGCACGCGGGGCGGAAGTAGACCGGCCCCTGATGGCGCCACCCGCGCACCAGCATCTGCTCGAGCTCGTCCACGCCGATCCCCGCCATCACGCGGTACTCCATCGACGCGGACTGGTCCGGCAGGTAGCTGCACGCCCGCGGCGGCTCGACGAACTCGGCGAGGATGCGCCGCAAGCGTCAGCCGCAGCGGGAAGCGCGCCCGGGCCCTGCACCCCCGGATGGCGGTCGAGCGCTCATCCGCCGCATGTTATCCTTCGCGCGCTTCCTCCTGTGACCGCAGATCAGATCGGTCCGTACCGCATCGTCCAGAGGCTCGGCGCCGGCGGCATGGGAGAAGTCTTCCTCGCCGAAGACACCCGCCTGGGCCGGAAGGTCGCCTTGAAGACGCTCTCCGCGTCCGACGATGCGCATCCCGCCGAGACCCGCCGCAAGCTGCTGCGCGAGGCGCGCGCGGCAGCGAAGCTCAACCATCCGAACATCGCCGCCGTGTACGACGTGGTCGAGTCGGGCGACGAAGCGCACATCGTGATGGAGTATGTGCCCGGCGAGACGCTGGCCCAGCGGCTGGCCGGCGGTCCGCTGCCGCCCGCCGCCGTCACCGATTACGCGCTCCAGATCGCCGAAGCGCTGATCGAGGCCCACTCGGCGGGCGTCGTCCATCGCGACCTGAAGCCCGCGAACATCGCCATCGGCCCGGGCGGGAAGCCCAAGATCCTGGACTTCGGGCTCGCCCACAACCGTACGATCGACCTCAGCGGGTCCACCGGCCCCCTCACCGTCGAGGGAGAGGGCGCGGCCCGCGTCGTCGTCGGCACCCCGCACTACATGCCGCCGGAGCTTCTCCTCGGGCATTTCCTCGACGAGCGCGGCGACATCTACAGCCTGGGGGTGACGCTGTTCGAGCTGCTCACCGGCCAGCGGCCGTACGTCGGGGCGGACACGGGCGCGGTGGCGATGAACGTGCTGCGCGCGCCGATGCCGCGGGTGCGCGATCTGCGGCCGGAAGTGCAGCCGGACCTGGACGCGTTGGTCGCGCGGGCGATGGCGCGGCGCCCGGAGGATCGATTTCCCTCCGCGGCCGCGCTGCGGGAAGCGCTGCTGCGCGTCTCCACCGGGGTGGTCGAGGCGCCCACCCACTCCATGGTGGCCGGCCGGTTGATGCCCCCTTGGCTCGGCCGGCGCGCCGCGATCCTGGTGGCCGCCGCCGTCCTTGCGCTCGCCCTGGCCGGCATCGCGCGCAGCCGCGCCTCGCGCGCACCGGAGCCTCCGCCCGGCGGACCGCAGGTGGTCGCGATCCTGCCGCTGCGCGGCGAGGGCAGCGACGCGCGGGACGACGCCATCGGCGCCGGCGTGGCCGACGTCCTCGCCTCGGCGCTCTCCAAGGTCGCCGGAATCATCGTCCTCCCGCGATCGGCAACCCTCGCCGAGTCCGAAGCACCCGAGGCGCCGCTCGACATGGCCCGCCGCGTGGGCGCTTCGCTGGTCGTCGATGGGCGCGTCCTGCGCGCGGGGGACCGCGTGCGCCTCGTGGCCCAGCTCATGCGCGCGGACACGGGCGCGGTGGCCTGGAGCGAGACCTACGAGGCGACCGCGGCCACGTGGTTCGACGTGCAGCCGCGGATCGCGGAGGACCTGGCCCGCGCGCTGCGGCCCGACATCTCCGCCGCCGAGCGCGGCCGGCTCCAGGAATCGGTCGCCGCCGACCCCGCCGCCTTTGCCGACTTCGCGCAGGCTCGGAGCTACCTGGAGCGCTACGACGTCCCGGGCAGCCTCGATCATGCGATCACGCTCTTCCAGTCGGCGGTCCGCAAGGGGCCGCGGTTCGCGCGCGCGCACGCGGGGCTCGGCGACGCGTACTGGCGGAAGTTCCGCGCCACCGGTGACGAGCGCTGGGCCGCCCAGGCCAAAGACGCCATCACCGAAGCCCTCCGCCTCGATCCCGCGGACCCAAGCGTGCACTTCGCGCTGGCCGTTCTCTTCCGCGACACCGGCCGCGCCGGCGAAGCCACGGAGGAGGCGCACGCTGCGATCCGCCTTCAGCCCGACTTCGACCTCGCGCATGCGCTCCTCGGCGACCTCCTCGCCGAGTCCGGCGCCCGCGCGCCCGCCGAGGCCGAGTACCAGCGCGCCATCGCGTTGCGCCCCGGGTACTGGAGCCATCACCTCGGCCTCGGCGTCTTCTTTTTCACGATCGGCCGTGTGGAGGAGGCCATCGTCGCCTTCCAGCGCGTCGCCGAGCTGCGGCCGGACAGCTCGTGGGGCTACCAGATGCTCGGCATGGCCAACCATGCCCTCGGACGGCTCGAGCAGGCCTTGCCCTTCTACGAGCGTGCGATCCGCATCGCGCCCGACCCTGCCGCGTATTCGAACCTCGGCACCGCCTACTACCAGCTCGGGAGGCTGGACCAGGCGCGCGCCGCCTATCTGCGCGCGATCGCCCTCGAGCCCGCGGACCCGCTGAAGCGCCGGAATCTCGGCGACCTCTACCGGCGCACGGGCGACGAAGCGGCCGCGCGCCGTGAGTACACGGAAGCGCTGCGCCTGGCGCGGAAGCAGCTGGAAGTCAATCCCCGCGATGCGCGCGCGCTCGCGCTCGCGGCGGTGGTCGAGGCCAAGACGGGCGACGTCGGCGCAGCGGAGCGGCACGCCGCCGAAGCCCTCGCCCTTTCCCCGGCGTCGAGCGACATCGTGTACAAGACGGCGGTGGTCCATGCGCTGGCCGGGCATACCGACGACGCGCTGGCCGCGCTCGAGAAGGCGCTGGGCATGGGATTCCGGGCCTGGGAGGCGCGCGTCGACGAGGACCTCGCGAGCTTGCGGAAGAACCCCCGGTTCGTCTCACTGACGTCACGGAAGGAGGCTTCATGAGAACTGTTGCGGGATGGACAGTGGCGATCGTGCTGACGGCGGGGCCCGCGCTGGTGGCCGCCGCGGACTACGACCCTTGCCAGAACCGGGCGCCGCGGCGTATCGCGATCGTGTACGCGCGCTCGTCGGGGATCATCGCCGGTGACGGCGAGTGCAAGGGGAGCGTTCACCCGGCGAAGAAAACCGTGTGCTCGGGCGACATGGTCGAGTGGTCCGTCATCAACACCTGTGACGTGGAGGAGATCGCCGGCGTTCGCCTCGACGGCCTGGATCGCGTGACCGAGGGGTGCACCGTGGTGCGCCGCCTCCCCGTGGGAGGGTCACAGCAGATCCGCTGCCGTATCCGGCGGGGGATGCGCGAGAACGTCAGGCAGGAGTACGACGTGTCGGGGCGCGTCGGCAAGAGCCGCCAGATCATCGATCCCGAGCTCGACATACGGCGCCCCCAGTGAGGGTGGCGGCGTGGCTGCCCCTCGCCCTCGCGCCCGCGGGGGCGGCCGCCGCCGCGACCCCGGCCGAGGAAGCGCAGAAGCTCATCAAGAAGCTCGCCCGCGACAAGGACGCGGAGGTGCGCGCCAACGCCGCCGAGCGCCTGGGCAGCCTGAAGGCGGCGGAGGCGGTCCC
>JANMPI010000291.1:0-7636 GCA_031369785.1 Acidobacteriota bacterium | reverse complement strand
TGAAGGAGATCACGACCCGCTTCGACCTCAAGGCCTCGAGCTCGAACATCGAGCTCACGGCCGAGGAGATCGTCATCACCTCCGGCGACGAATCGAAGATGAAGGCCGTCCGCGACGTGCTCGAGGAGCGGCTGGTGAAGCGAAACGTCCCCCTGAAGGCGCTTACCTTCGGCGACGTCGAGAAGGCGCTCGGCCAGACCGCGCGACAGACCGTCACCTTCCAGCAGGGGATTCCGTCCGACAAGGCGCGCGAGGTGGTGAAGATCATCAAGGGCAGCAAGCTCAAGGTGCAGGCGGCGATCCAGAAGGACCAGGTCCGGGTGACCGGCAAGAGCAAGGACGACCTGCAGGCGGTGATGCAGCTCCTGAAGTCCTCCAACCTGGACATCGACATGCAGTTCACCAACCGGCGGTAGGGCGTTGGCAGCTCTGGATCCTCTCGGCGGGCGCGGCGTCCTTGACCTGAAGGACATCGTCTCGCTCGTCGAGGACGACCTCGTGCGCGTCGAGGAGCGGTTCGAGGCTCAGTTCCAGTCCGACGTCGGGCTGGTGGGCGAGATCGGGCGCTACATCCGCGAAGGCGGCGGCAAGCGCATCCGTCCCGCGTTGCTGCTGCTGGCCTGCCGCGTGTGCGGGTACCGCGGCGAGCGCGCGATCCTGCTCGCGTCGGTGGTGGAGTTCATCCACACCGCGACGCTCCTCCACGACGACATCATCGACGAGGCGATCACGCGCCGCGGCCGGCGCAGCGTGAACCACCGCTGGGGGAACGACATCACCGTGCTCCTCGGCGACTTCCTCTACACGAAGTCGATGTCGATGGCGCTGTCGCAGGACAACCTGCGCATCCTGCGGCTGCTCTCCGACGTCACGCTGCGGATGATCGAGGGCGAGCTGCTCGAGATCGAGGGCAACGCCGACCTCGAGGTGAGCGAGGCGCAGCACATCGACATCATCCGCAGGAAGACGGCCGACCTCTTCTCGGCCTGCATGTCCATCGGGGGGCTCCTCGGTGACGTCAGCGAGGAGCGCCTGCGCGCCCTCACGAGCTACGGCCTGAACCTCGGCATCTGCTTCCAGATGGTGGACGACATCCTCGACTTCACGGCGGACGAGAAGGTGCTGGGCAAGCCGGTGAACAACGACCTGCGCGAGGGCAAGCTGACCCTGCCCGTCATCTATCTCCTGCAGCGCGGCGTGCTGCCCGGCGCGGCGGCGGTGACCAAGGTGCTGGCCGACCGCGGATTCGATCGCGTGTCCCGCGACGAGCTCCTCCGCATGGCCCGCGAGCACGGCGCCATCGACGAGGCGCGCGGCCTGGCCGAACGCTACGCCGAAGCCGCCCGCCAGGACCTGATGGGCTTCGAGCGCTCGCCGTACCGCGAGGCGCTGCAGGCGCTCCCCGACTTCATCCTCGCCCGCGACCACTAAGCCCACGCGCGTGGCGGCGGCGAAGAAGAAGAAGGCTCCCGCGGCGGACCCCGCGCGGCGGATCGACGCGCTGCGGTCCGAGATCCGGCGCCACGAGCGCCTCTACTACGTCGACGCGTCGCCCGAGATCAGCGACGTCGAATACGACCGGCTCTACCGCGAGCTGGTTGAGCTCGAGGCCGCGCATCCCGCGCTCGTCACCGCGGAAAGCCCGACCCAGCGCGTCGGGGGCGAGCCGTCCGCCGACTTCCCGACCGTCGCCCATCGCGTGCCCATGCTGAGCCTCGACAACACCTACAGCGAGGAGGAGCTGCGACTGTTCGAGGAGCGCATCGTCCGCCAGGTCGGCGCGGGGCCTTTCGTCTACGTCGCGGAGCTGAAGATCGACGGGCTCTCGATGTCCCTCCACTACGAGGATGGCCGCCTCGTGCGCGCGGTCACCCGCGGCGACGGCACGCGTGGCGACGACGTGACCGCGAACGTCCGGGCCGTGCGCGCGGTGCCGATGAAGCTCACCGGCGCGCCGAAGGGCGCCCTCGAAGTGCGCGGCGAGGTCTTCTTCCCCCGGTCGCGCTTCGCGCAGATGAACCGCGAGAAGGAAGACGCCGGGGAGGAGCCCTTCGCGAACCCGCGGAACGCCGCCGCGGGGACGATCAAGAACAAGGACCCGCGCCTGGTGGCGGCGCGCGGCCTCGACATCTACCTGTACGCGATCGCCGCCCTGGACGGTCCGAAGCCGCGCTCGCAATGGGACGCCCTGCAGCAGCTTCGTGCGTGGGGGCTGAAGACGAACGAGACGTCCGAGAAGCGGCGCGGGCTCGACGAGGTGCTGGCCTACGTCGCGCAGTGGCAGGACCGGCGCGACGCCCTCGAGTACGAGATCGACGGGGTGGTGGTCAAGATCGACTCCTTCGCCGTCCAGGAAGAGCTGGGCTCCACGGCCAAGTTCCCCCGCTGGGCCATCGCCTACAAGTACGCGGCCCGCCAGGCGGAGACGGTCGTGCGCGACATCGGCGTCTACGTCGGGCGCACCGGCCGGCTCACGCCGGTGGCGATCCTCGATCCCGTGCTGCTGGCGGGGACCACCGTGGGCCGCGCGTCCCTGCACAACGAGGAAGAGGTCGCGCGCAAGGACGTGCGGATCGGCGACGCCGTGATCATCGAGAAGGGGGGCGACGTCATCCCCAAGGTAGTGCGGGTGATCGAGGAGCGCCGTCCTCCGGGGACGGCGCCCTGGACGCCGCCCGCGACGTGCCCCGAGTGCGGGACGGATGCGATCAAGCCCGAAGGCGAGGCCGACCGCCGCTGCCCCAACGCATCCTGCCCGGCGCAGGTCGAGGAGCGGCTGAAGCATTTTGCGGGCCGCCACGCGATGGACATCGGCGGGCTCGGCGACGTGATCGTGCGCGAGCTCCTCGAGCGCGGGGTGGTGCGCGACGCCGCGGACCTGTACCGGCTGACCTTCGACCAGCTGAAGCCCATCTTCGCGCCCAAGGCGAAGAAGGACGAGTCGCTCGGCGCGCGCGCCCTGCTCGCGCAGCTGGCGGCGAGCAAGCAACGGGAGCTGAAGCGCCTCATCTTCGGCCTCGGGATCCGCTTCGTCGGCGAGCGCGCGGCCATGCTGCTCGCGCGTCACTTCCGGTCGCTGGAAGCCATCGGCAACGCGACCGTCGACGAGATCGACGATCTCTACGAGATCGGGCCCGCGGTCGCGCAGTCCGTCTTCGACTGGTTCGCGCAGGACGTGAACCGCGCCCTGGTGGCCCGGCTGCGCGAGGCCGGGGTGCGGACCGAGGAGGCCGGCGCGGCCCACGCGCAGTCGACGGCCTTCCAGGGCCAGCAGTTCGTGCTCACCGGGGCGTTGGCCACGATGACCCGCGAGCAGGCCAAGGCGGCCATCGAGGCCCGCGGCGGCCGCGTCACGGCGTCGGTCTCCAAGAAGACGTCGTTCGTCGTGGCCGGGGCGGATCCCGGGTCCAAGCGCGACAAGGCCGCGGAGCTGGGGCTCGTGATCCTCGACGAAGCCGGCTTTGCCGCGCTCCTCAGCGGCTCCGAGGGGTAGCGGGGCCCGCCTTATATACTTGTCGCGATGCCCCGCTCCGTCGCCGTACTCTCCCTCTGCCTGGTCGCGATCGTCGCCGGCGTCGTCGGCCACATCGCGGGCGGAGGAGGAATCGTCACCTCGGCCGCGCCGCTCCGGCCGGCCAAGGCCCCGCTCCCCGTTTCCTTCGCCGACGTCGTGGAGCGCGTCAATCCCGCCGTCGTCCACATCACGGCGACCCAGGGCGCGGACGCCACCACTCCCGGCGGCGGCGTCCGCCGGGGGGAGGGGACGGGGTTCATCGTCGATCCCGACGGGTACATCCTCACCAACCATCACCTCGTCTCGTCGCCGGAGCGCATCCGGGTCCGCCTCGCCGACAAGCGCGAGTTCCCGGCCGTGCTCGTCGGCGCCGATCCCTCCACCGACCTAGCACTCCTCCGCGTGCACGCGACCGGCCTGCCGTCGGTGACGCTGGGCGACTCCGACAAGCTCCGCGTGGGGGAGTGGGTGTGCGCCATCGGCAACCCCTATCGCTTCGAGCACTCGGTGACGGTGGGCGTCGTCTCGTCCAAGGGCCGCAAGATCTACGACGCGTCCTTCGACGCCTACATCCAGACCGACGCCGCGATCAATCCCGGCAACTCCGGCGGCCCGCTGATCAATGCCGCCGGTGAAGCCGTCGGCGTGAACTCGGCGGTGAGCGCGCAGGGCCAGGGCATCGGGTTCGCGGTGCCGATCAACGTCGCCCGGGAGATCCTCGGCCCGTTGCGCACCAGGGGTCACGTGAGCCGCGGGTATCTCGGGATCCAGCTCCAGGAGCTCGACCCCGACCTGCAGCGGATGATGGGCCTGAAGGAGCCGCACGGGACGGTCGTTCTCGACGTCATCGCGGGCGGCGCGGGCGCCCTGGCCGGGCTGAAGCGGTACGACGTCATCACCCACGTCGGCGGCAAGCCGGTGGAGGACGGGGACGATCTCGTCCGCACGATCGCCGCGATGCCGCCGGGGACGCCGGTAGCGCTGTCCGTCGTGCGCGAGGGGCGCCGCTTCGAAGCGCAGGCGCGCCTCGAGGAGCGCGGCGCCGTCGATGCTCCCGACGACGACGAAGACCAGGACTGGGAAGAAGACCATTCGTCGGAGGGCGATGCGCTCGGGCTCGTCGTCGCCGACGCGGCCCCGCGCCTCCGGTCCGAGCTCGTGCGTGCCGAGCGCAAGGGGGTCGTGGTGCGCGACGTGGTCGGCCTCTCCCCGGGCATCGAGGCGATCAGCAACGGCGACGTGGTGGTCGAGGTGAACAAGCGTCCGACACCCGACCTCGCCGCCTACCGCGCGCTGGTGGCGGGGCTGCCGGACGGCGAGGTGGCGTGGCTGTTCGTCTATCGTCCGCGGCCGGGCGCGTCGTACCTGGCCAAGCTCGTGGTCGACCGCGCGCGGGGGAAGAAGTGAGGACGCGAAAATCATGAAGCCGAAGGTCCTGATCATCGACGACGAGGAGGCGATCCGCTCGTCGCTGCAGATGATGTTCGAGTACGAGGGGTACGACTGCCTGCAGGCCGCCAGCGGCCCCGCGGGCCTGAAGATGATCGACAGCTACCAGCCCGACCTCATCTTCCTCGACATCAAGATGCCGCAGATGGACGGCCTCGAGGTGCTGAAGGAGATCAAGGCGAAGGAAGGCACGCCGCCCGTGGTCATCCTCTCCGGTCACGGCACGGTGAAGACGGCGGTCGAAGCCACCAAGCTCGGAGCATTCGACTTCATCGAGAAGCCGCCGGACAGCGACCGCATCCTGCTCGTGGCGCGCAACGCGCTCAGCCAGAAGAAGCTCGTGGAGGAGAACCGCCGGCTGAAGCTGACCTTCGACGAGCGCTACCGCATGGAGGGCGAGAGTGCTTCGCTGCAGAAGGTCTGGGAAGCGATCCGGCGCGCGGCGCCGACGAGCGCCACGGTGCTGATCACCGGGGAGAGCGGCGTCGGCAAGGAGCTCGTCGCCCGCGCCATCCACCGGAACAGCCTGCGCAAGGACGAGACCTTCGTGCAGGTGAACTGCGCCGCGATCCCGGAGGAGCTGATCGAGAGCGAGCTCTTCGGCCACGAGAAGGGCTCGTTCACCGGCGCCACCGAGAAGCAGATCGGCAAGTTCGAGCTCGCGCACAAGGGGACGATCTTCCTCGACGAGATCGGGGACATGAGCCTGCGCACGCAGGCCAAGGTCCTCCGCGTCCTGCAGGAGGGCGAGGTCGAGCGCATCGGGTCGCAGAAGACGATCCAGGTCGACGTCCGGGTGATCGCGGCCACCAACAAGGACCTCGAGCAGGCGATCGAGAAGGGCGAGTTCCGCGAGGACCTGTACTTCCGCCTCTCCGTCATCCCGGTCCCGGTGCCGCCTCTGCGTGAGCGGCCGGACGACATCCCGCCGCTCATCCGGCATTTCGTGAAGCAGTTCTCGGCCGAGAACAACTTCAAGCCGAAGACGATCGCGCCCGCCGCCGCCGAGGCGCTGAAGCGGCACGCGTGGCGGGGCAACGCGCGCGAGCTGAAGAACACGATCGAGCGATTGTTGATCATGGTCGAGGGGGACGAGATCAAGGCCGAGCATCTGAACGACGTCCTGCGGCGGACCACGGGCGGGTCGGGCGATGTGTCGGCGGCGGGCGAGGGGCTGGGGTCCCTGCAGGACTTCAAGGCCTCCGCGGAGCGCGCCTTCATCGTGCAGAAGCTGCGCGACAGCCGGTGGAACATCTCGGCAACGGCGACCGCGATCGGGACGCCGCGGTCGAACCTCTACAAGAAGCTCGAGCAGTACGCGATCACGCAGGAGAAAGACGGATGACCGCCGCCTACCTTGTCGCAATGCTGCTGTCGGCCGCGCCGCGGCCCGGTGTCGACTGGCCGCAGTTCCGCGGGATCGCCGCGACCGGAATCGCCGAAGGCCGGCCGACGCCTATCAGCTGGAGCGTCGCCGACGGACGCAACGTCACGTGGAAGACGCCGCTGCCGGGCCTCGGCCTGTCGAGCCCGGTCGTGTGGGGCGACCTGGTGTGCCTCACCACCGCGATCAGCGGAAAGAAGGACGCCGGCATCCGCGCCGGACTGTACGGCGACATCGAGCCGGTGACGGACGACAGCGCGCACGAGTGGAAGGTCCTCTGCCTCCGGAAGGGCGACGGTTCCGTCGCCTGGGAGCGCACCGCGATTCGCGGCGTGCCGAAGGTGAAGCGTCACATGAAGTCGACGCACGCGAATTCGACCCTCGCCACCGACGGCGAGCGCCTGATCGCGTTCTTCGGGTCGGAAGGCCTGTACGCATACGACATGAAGGGCACGCTCCTGTGGAAGAAGGACCTGGGCGTTCTCGACGCCGGGTTCTTCGCCGCGCCGGAGGCGCAGTGGGAGACCGGAAGCTCACCCGTCATTCATGACGGCGTCGTGGGTCATCCAGGCCGACATCCAGAAGGGCTCCTTCCTCGCCGCGTTCGACGCGAAGACGGGCAGGGAACTGTGGCGGACCCCGCGCGCCGAGGTGCCGACGTGGGGCACGCCGACCGTCCACGTGGTCGGGGGACACGCGCAGGTGATCGTCAACGGCTGGAAGCACATCGGCGCGTACGACTTCAAGACCGGACGCGAGATCTGGAAGATGACCGGGGCGGGCGACATCCCGGTACCCACGCCGGTCGTGCACGATGGGCTCATCTACATCACGAACGCGCATGGCGGCATCGGCGCCCCCGTGTTCGCGATCCGGGAGACCGCGAAGGGCGACATCACGCTCGCGGAAGGAAAGACCAGCAACGAGCACATCGCGTGGAGCCAGGCCCGGGACGGCGGGTACATGTGCACGCCGCTGGTCTACAAGGGGCTCGTCTACATCGTGAAGTTCAACGGCGTCCTTTCCGTGTACGACGCAAAGACGGGCGAGCGGAAGTACCAGGAGCGGATGGCGGGAGGGACTTCGGCGTTCACCGCGTCGCCCGTCGCCGCGAATGGCAACGTGTACTTCGCGAGCGAGGACGGGACGGTGTTCGTGGTCAAGGCTGGTCCCGTCTTCGAGACCGTCGCCACCAACGACATGGCTTCACCTGTCCTCGCGACACCCGCGATCTCGGAAGGACGGTTGTTCATCCGCACTGCCGGGCATCTTTACGCGATCGGCGACGC
>JANMPI010000275.1:0-7640 GCA_031369785.1 Acidobacteriota bacterium | reverse complement strand
GTTGACCGTCGCGGGACGGACCGTGTGGACGGATGCCAGCACCCGGATCAAGCGTGATGACCGGACCATCGCGCTGACCGACCTCAGGGTCGGCGACCTCGTCGAGGTCGAAGGGCGCCGTCAGGCGGACGGCAGCATCCTGGCCCGGAAGATCAAGGTCGAGGACGGCGAGGACGAGGACAACGACGGCGACGATGGTGACGACTCCGACGACGAATGACACCTGCGAATGCTCCCCGGGGCTTCGGCGCCCCGGGGAGTCCGTATGGCGTCAGCCGCCCGAAGCGATGATCTCGTAGCGGAGGGTCCGGAAATCCACGCGTAGGGCGACGCGCGCGCTCCCCTGCGTCCAGCGCAGCGCGAGCAGCTCCTCGGTCGATGCCTCGAGCTCGAAGCGGCCGTCGAACGCAGGATGGCGGTTGCGCAGGCGGATGAGCTCGAGCAGCTCCCGCACCACCGGCTCGCGCAGGGCCTCCTCCACTTCCTCCGGCCGGAAAAAGTGCCGGTTGATGTCGCGCCCCACGCCGGTGCGCGCGAGGAGATCCATGTCGTTCTCGCCGGCCAGAAGGCCCACGTAGTAAACCTGCGGGACGCCGGGGACGAAGAGCTGGATCGCCCGCGCGAGCAGGTAGGCGCCGTCGTCCCGACCCAGCGCGTCGTAGAAGGTGCAGTTGACCTGGTACAGGTCGAGGTTCGACGCCGCGGCGCCGGTGGCCTTCCGGCTCTGCCCCCGGCTGCGCTCGTGAATGCCTTCCACGAGCAGGTCGAGCTCGGCGGCGGGCACGAGCCCGGGGTGGCCCTCGCGATCGGCGGGGTCGGGGCCGATGTCCACGATGCCGATCCCGTCGTGGGTGTCGAGCACGGTGACGGCGTTGGTCGGACGGATCCGGATCCACTCCTGCAGGTAGCGGGCGGTCCGGAACTGGCAGGCATGGAGAATCAAAGGCGGCAGCGCGAAGTCGTAGACCCGGTCCACGCGGGACGCGATCGCGATCTGCTGGCGGTAGTGGGAGTGGATCTCGACCAGGACTTCCATGCCGAGACCACGCGCCCGGGCAGCAAACGCGTCGATGAAGGCGAAGGTCTCCGGCATCATGAAGCAGGTCCCGCCCGCCTTCTTGACCGCGTACCCCGCGGCGTCGAGGCGGATGGAGCGCACGCCGCCCGCCTGCAGCGTGCGCAGGATCCCGTCCAGGTACGCGCGTCCCTGCGGATGGTCGACGTCGATGTCCACCTGCTTCGCGGTGAACGTCGTCCACAGGATCCGGCGTTCGCCGTTGGCGAGCGTGGCCACGGTGAAGGGCAGGCCGGGCCGCGGCCGGTAGATCTTCAGCAGGTCCTGCTCGCTCGCGCCCTGCGGGAACACGGCCTCGAGGGTAAGGAAGAGGCCGGCGAACTCGGAGTCGCGTCCGCGCGCCGAGAAATCGCGGTACTGCGGCGAGTCGGACGAGACGTGGTTCACGATCACGTCCGCCATCACCTCGATGTCCGTGCCCAGCGCGCGTACGTCGTCCCAGCCGCCGAGGCGGGGATCGACCGCGGTGTGGTCGATGGGGTCGAAGCCCGCGTCCGCGCCGTCGATGGGGAGGTAGAAGGGAAGCAGGTGCACACCGCCGAAGAGGTCGGCCAGCGGGCCGCGGAGCAGCGCGTGCAGCTCGCGCAGCCCGCCGCCGCCGAGGCGATCCACGTAGGCGATGAGCTGGACCTGGTTACGCGTCGGGGCCTCAGCCCGCCGGGGCGTCCGCGGACGGCGGGGCCAGACGCACGAACTGGGTGGCCACCGCCGCGCACAACAGCAGCGTCCCGGCCAGGCGGATCACGTTCTCCGGATTTCCCCCCAGCCACGAGCGGTAGTAAAGGGGCAGGGTAAAGATCTGGATCATCATCGGGATGACGATGAACATGTTGAAGATCCCCATGTACACCCCGACCCGCTGGGCGGGGATGCAGCCGGCCAGCATCACGTAGGGCGTGCCCATCATGCTCGCCCACGCGAGCCCGACGCCGATCATGGGCAGCAGCAGCAGCCAGCGGTCGTGGACGAGGGGGATGCACAGCATGCCCAGGCCGGCCGCGACGAGGCACGCGCTGTGCACCGCCTTGGGGCCGGCGGCCTTGGTGAAGGGCACGAGGGCGAACGCGGCCACGAAGGCCACGAAGTTGTAGAAGCCGCCGATCTGGCCGTTGATCAGCCCGGCGTCGCGGAGGCCCTGGGACGCCTGGTCCGTGGTGCCGAAGAGCGTGGTGGAGAGGGAGAGGACGATGTACTGCCAGTAGCAGAACATCGCGTACCACTGGAACAGCTTGACCAGCGCGAGCTGCTTCATGGTCGGCGGCATGTCGCGCATGGCGTCCACGATCTCGCGCAAGGTGTGGGCGATGCCGGTGGGCGCTTGCCGCATCCGTTCCATCTCCTCGGGCGGCAGCGGCAGCTCGGGGGTGGTCTTCACCGTCCACAGGATCGAGCCCAGCGAGAAGACCGCGCCGATCAGGAACGCGGCGATGGTCACGTAGGGAATGTGGCGCGCGTTGACGAGGTCCTTGTTCACCCCAAGGAGCACGAGCAGCGTGGGCGTGAGGTACGCGAGGGTCTGGCCGAGGCCGGTAAAGGCGCTCTGGGTCATGAAACCGATCGAGTGCTGGCTGGAATCCAGCCGGTCGGTCACGAATGCGCGGTACGGCTCCATGGTCACGTTGTTGGCGGCGTCGAGGATCCAGAGGAGGCCGGCGGCCATCCAGAGGGTCGCGCTGAAGGGCATGAGGAGCAGGCCCAGGCTGCAGAGCACGGCGCCCACCAGGAAGTAGGGCGTGCGGCGCCCCCAGGCCGACGTGGTGCGGTCGCTCATCGCGCCCACCACCGGCTGCACGAGGAGGCCGGTCATGGGACCCGCGAGCCAAAGGTAGGGCAGGCTCGCCTCGTCCGCGCCCAGGTAGCGGTAGATGGGGCTCATGTTGCTCTGCTGCAGCCCGAAGCTGAACTGGATGCCGAAGAACCCCACGTTCATGCTCAGGATCTGCCCGAAGGAGAGCCGCGGCCTGGAGAGGGTCATGAGGTGGCGAGTCTACCGCGCCCCCGTTCGATCGAGCGCCGCCTTCCCCGCCGCCGCCGCGATCGCGGTCAACGCGATCCCCCACGCCGCGTCGGGCACGACGAGCTGCGCCGGCCAGTCCCGCAGCACCGCCCAGTTCGTGAGCTCGTACGTCCCGTAGGCGACCAGCCCCAGCCCGGCGCCCCGCCGAAAGGCATCGCGCACGCCGGATGCGCCCAACTCGGCATGGATGACGATGGCGGCGACGTAGAGCGTGTAGAAGAGGGCGGCGGCCGGCCAGAAGACCACCGGCCGCTTCAAGGTGCCGAGCGAGTCGTAGAGCGAAGTCGCCACCACGCCCAGCCACACGAGGTCGAGGACGAGGAGGGTGGCCGCGGTCGCCACCGTCGCGACGGCGACGGACCGCGCGCCGCTCATGCGGCCCCCGTGCGGCGTCGCGAGCCTGGCGCCCCGCGACGCGCCTCGGCCAGGTGGTCGCGCGCCACGGCCAGGAATCGCTCGCGAGCCCATGCGTGCTCCACGATCGGCCGCGGGTAGGTCCGGCCGAGAACGACGCCCGCCGCCCGCAGGACGTCGTCGCGCGCCTCCGCCGGCCGATGGATGTGCTTCGCGGGCATGCGCGCCAGCTCGGGGACGAAGCGCCGGACGTAGTCGCCCGCGGGATCCCACGTCTCTCCCTGCAGGATGGGGTTGAAGACGCGGAAGTACGGTTGCGCGTCCGCGCCGCAGCCCGCGGACCACTGCCAGCCCGCGTTGTTCTGTGCCCAGTCCCCGTCGGTCAGGTACTTCATGTAGTGCGCCTCCCCCAGCCGGTAGTCGAGCAGCAGGTGCTTGGCGAGGAAGCTCGCCGCGATCATGCGCGCCCGGTTGTGCACGAAGCCTTCGCCGAGGAGCTGCCGGGCGGCGGCGTCCACCACCGGATAGCCGGTCTCGCCGCGCGTCCACGCCGCCCACGCCGGCGCGTCGCGCCGCCACGGGAAGCCGGCGAAATCAGCGCGGAATGGTTGCGCCAGGAGCTCCGGCCGGTCGTGGAGCGTGCTGTGCGTGAACTCGCGCCAGACCAGCTCGTTCAGGAACGCGCGTCCCGCGGCCGACCCGCCGCACTCGTCCCCGACCGCGTTCCACACCGTGCGCGGCGACAGCGTGCCGAACTTCAGGTCCGCGGAGAGCCGGCTGGTGCCGGCGAGATCGAGCCGGTTGCGCTGGGCGTCGTACGCGCGTGCTGCGCCGCCGAGGAACATGCGGAGCCTCTCGCGCGCCGCGATCTCCCCTCCCCCGATCACACGCGGGTTGGGCGCGATCCCGAGGGACTCGCAGGTCGGAATGCGGACCGTGGTTGCCGTCACTCCGACGGGCAAGGGCGGCAGGCTCTCCGGCGCGGCCAGCGGCCGCTCGATGGCCACCGTCCCCGCGAACGCGCGCGCGAACGGCGTGAACACCGCGTAGGGCCGGCCCGCGCCCGTGCGCAGCGTCCCCGGCGCGAGGAGCGTCTCCCCTTCGTGCAGCGTGAACGGGATGGAATGCGCGGCCAGCGCGGCCCGCACGCGGGCGTCCCGCTCGCGCGCGAATGGCTCGGTCCAGCGCTGGGCGACCACGCGGTCCACGCGCCATTGCCGGGCCAGGCGCGGCACGACCTCGGTGCTCTTCCCTTCCACCACGAGCAGTCGCGATCCGCGCGCGGCCAGCTCCGCCTCGAGGGCGCGCAGGGAGTCGAGGAGGAACTGCATGCGGTGCGGGAGCTCCCGCGCGCGGGGGGGGGCGAAGAAGTACGGGTCGAGGACGAAGAGAGGGACGACCTCTCCGACCGCCGCCGCGGCCCGCAGTGGCGCATGATCGGAGACGCGAAGGTCCTTGCCACGGAACCAGACGAGGGTCCTCATCGCGTCGCTCATGCAGTTCTTCATAATATACTCAAAAACTGTGCTGACTGAGCGGGCCGCACTGATGCTCCTCCTCCCCTGGCTGGCCCCCGCGCCCGGCTTCGCCGCCGACGCCGCGGAGGGGGCGACGGCCCGGGTTCACGGTCAGGTGAGCGAAGCCTTCGCGGGGAGCCCCCTGGCGGGGGCCTCCGTCTCGGCGTACGGGAGCACCGTGACCACCGACGCCCGCGGCGCCTTCGAGCTGACGGTGCCGCCCGGCACGCGGACGATCGAGGCTCGCGCGGCCGATCACCTGCCCCAGCTGCAGACGTTGATCCTCGCGCCCGGTGACGATCGGGTGATCGACTTTTCCCTCCTCGACCGCCGGCGTCTCCGCGAGGATGTACTCGTCGAGGCCAAGGGCGGCGATGGTGACGAGGGCCCCGCGGCACTGCCCGTGACGCCGGCCGAAGTCCTGACCGTTGCCGGCTCCGCCGACAACATCTTCCGCACTCTGCAGACCCTTCCCGGGGTGGCCGCCACCGACGAATTCGGCAGCCGGCTCGCGGTGCGCGGCGGCGGGCCCGACCAGAACCTCACCGTCATGGACGGCGTGGAGATCCACAACCCCTATCGCCTGTTCGGCCTGACCAGCGCCTTCAACCCGGAGACGATCCGCGGCTTCGAGCTCTCCACCGGCGCCTTCGCCGCGCGCTACGGCGACCGGTTGTCGTCGCTGCTGGTGGTGGAGAACCGCGACGGGGACGAGAGCCAGGGGTTCAGCGGCACGTCGTCGCTCAGCATCACCGACGCCAACGTCGTCTTCGAAGGCCGGCTGCCCGGGAGCGCGAAGGGCTCGTGGCTCGTCACCGGCCGCCGCACCTACTACGACCTCGTCGCGAACAAGATCGTCGATGCCGAGCTCCCGGCGTTCAACGATCTCCAGGCGCGGATGACCTGGGAGCCGCGGCCCGGTCACCGGCTGACCGCCTTCGCGTTGCGAAGCCGCGAGTCCGCCGACGCCAGCTTCGAGGGAGACCGCACTACCGAGCATGGCGCCTTCGTCACCGCGGCCCGCAACGACGTCGCCGCCCTGCGCTACGACCGTACCCTGGGCGCGCGCGGCAGCTCGAGGACGTCGCTGTCGTGGTATCGAAACGAGGATCTCGTGGACGTCGACGCGGTCTTCCGCGACGAGGCGCGGCGCTCGAACTCGAGCTTCGAGGGGACGGCGTTCGCGGACGCCGTGGTCGAATTCACCCGCCGCCTCGCCGTGCGCGACGTGGCCCTGCGCCAGGACTTCGCCTACGGAGCCACCGGTCGCCATCTGATCGAGGCGGGGTTCGAGGCCCACGCCCTCGACACCAACGTCGGCTGGCTCATCCGGGGCGACCGCAACGCAAATGAAGCCAACGGCTCCAGCGTGCGTGGCGGGACGGGGCTTCCCAGCGTCCTCGACTCGAGCCGCGACTCGACACGCGTGGGCGCCTACGCGCAGGATCGGTTCCAGGTCGCGCCGCGCCTCGTCGTCGAGCCCGGACTTCGTCTCGACGTCTCGCGCATCAATGATCAGACGACGCTGTCGCCACGGCTGCGCACGACTCTTCGCCTCGGCGAGAGCATGCGCCTGGTCGCCGGGACCGGCCTTTTCATCCAGAGTCCCGGCTACGAGAAGCTCGTCCAGGCCGATTACTTCCTCGACCTCTCCCGTGCCGACGCGCGCGGGCTCGACTCCGAGCGCGCCCTGCACGCGGTGGTGGGCCTCGAGCGCGACCTCGCGCCGGGTCTTCGGGCTCGCGTCGAGGGGTACTACAAGAGCTTCGACCGTCTCATCGTCGGTCGCCTCGAAACGGGGGCCGAGCGCGCGGCGCGCATCGCCCGATACGATTTCCCACCCGCCTTTCGGTCCAGCATCCCGGCGGGCGCGCAGATCACCACCCAGCCCGTCAACGGCGCCGCCGGCCGCGCGTACGGTGTCGAGGTGCATGTCGCACGGCGCGCCGTCACTCCCGGCACGCGGCTCAGCGGGTGGGCGTCGTATACCCTCGGCCGCGCCACCCGCGACGTCCATGGGCGCCGTCTGCCCTTCGAGTACGACCGGCCGCACGCTCTCACCGCGGTGGCGGCCATGCGCGTGGGAGCGAAGCTGGAAGTATCAGCGACGGGCCGCTTGGCTTCGGGATTCCCGTACACGCCGATCATCGGCCTGCGCGTGTCCGGGGTGGTCGATACGCGGGACACCGACGGGGACGGCAGCCCCACGGAGATCGTCCCCGAGCGCGACGCCATCGGGCTGCCCGTCTACGCTCCCGACCGCGGCGGGCTGGAGAACCTTCTCTCCGCGCGGCTGCCGGCCTTTGCGCGTCTCGACGCGCGCGTCTCGTTCCGGCCCCGGGGGCTCGGCGGGCGGTGGCTGTTCTACATCGACGCGATCAATGTGCTCGACCGCGAGAATGTCGGCGCGTACGAGCCCTCGCTCGTGTACGACCCGGACGCCAACCAGCCACGGCTCGTGCAGAAGCCGGGCCAGAGCGTGCCGTTCCTTCCGTCGTTCGGGGTCCGCTTCCGGTTCTGAGGCCGACGGATCTCGTGCGAGGTAGAGTGGCGGACATGATGAAGACACGGCACATCGCCTACTGGGTGACGACGGCGCTCACCGCATTCGTGTTCCTGTCCGGCGGCGTGGCCGACGTACTCCAGCCGGCGCAGGTCCGCGAAGGGATGACCCACC
>JANMPI010000265.1:0-15504 GCA_031369785.1 Acidobacteriota bacterium | reverse complement strand
TCGGAGGTCGTGGCCGGCGAACGCGAGGTCCGGGCGCCCGCCGACGGCATCATCGTGCATCGCCTGGCCGAGCCCGGCCAGCTCGTCGGCGCGGGACAGCCCGCGATCACCATGGCCTTCGCCGATCGCCTCTACGTGCGCACCTTCGTTCCCGAGACCCGGCTCGGCAAGGTGAAGGCCGGCGACTCCGCGACGGTAACGGTGGACGCCTTCCCCGGCCGCGAGTTCGCCGCCCACATCACGGAAATCTCGCCCGAGGCGGAGTTCACGCCGAAGGCGGTGGAGACGAGCACGGAGCGCGTGAACCTCGTCTACGCAGCCAAGGCCGACCTCGACCGCGGCTGGAGCGAGCCGCTCGTTCCCGGGCAACCGGCGGAGGTGATCGTAAAGGCGGCGCACCGATGATCGCCGCGGCGGGCCTGACCCGGCGGTTCGGGGCCAGGACCGCGCTCGACGCCATCTCCCTGCGCGTCGAGAAGGGCGAGCTGTTCGGGCTCATCGGCCCCGACGGCGCGGGCAAGACGACGTTCTTCCGCCTCCTCGCCGGCGTCCTCGAGCCGACTTCGGGCACCGTCGCCATCGAGGGCGCGTCGAGCTTCGGGTTCGTGCCGCAGCGCTTCTCGCTCTACGAAGACCTCTCGGTGGACGAGAACCTCGAGCTCCGCGCGAAGCTCTACGGCGTGCCGCGGGACGTGTACCGCACGCGCGCCGCCGATCTCCTCGCGCGGGTGGGGATGGAGCGTTTCGGGGCGCGGCTCGCCGGCGCCCTCTCCGGCGGGATGAAGCAGAAGCTCGCGTTGGTGGCGGCGCTCCTCACCCAGCCGCCGCTCCTTCTCCTCGACGAGCCCACGACCGGCGTCGACCCCGTCTCGCGCCGCGAGTTCTGGATGCTCCTCAACCATCTGCACCACGAGGGGCTCACCATCGTCGTCTCCACGCCGTACATGGACGAGGCGGAGTACGCGACGCGGATCGCGTTCCTGGACCGCGGGCGGATCTCGTCCGTGGGAACGCGCCGCGAGATCCTGGCGTCCTACGGACGGCCGCTCCTGGCCATCCGCACCGCGAGCCGCCTCGAGGTCCGGGAGCTGCTGGCCCGGATGCCGGAGGTCGACGACCTCTCGCTCTTCGGCGCCGTGCTCCACGCGCGCGGCGCGGCCGGGACGGGCCCGGGCCTCCTCGAGCGCGTGCGCGGCGCGCTTCTGGGCGTGGTCGAGCCGAGCGCCGTGCAGGAAGTCGCGCCGAGCCTCGAGGACGTCTTCGTGCTGGTGGGCGGGGAGGAGGCGGCGTGAGCCTCATCTCGGTGCGGAACGTCACCCGGAAGTTCGGCGATTTCACCGCCGTCGACGACGTCTCCTTCGACATTCCGCGCGGGAAGGTGTTCGGGTTCCTCGGCCCCAATGGCTCCGGCAAGTCGACGACCATCCGCATGCTGACCGGCCTCCTTGCCCCGACGTCGGGCACGATCACGGGGTTCGAAGGGCTGGACGTCACGCGCGACACCGAGGCGTGGAAGACGCGGCTCGGCTACATGAGCCAGAAGTTTTCGCTGTACCTGGACCTCACCGTCCTCGAGAACCTGCGCTTCTTCGCCCGGATCTACGGGCTCGGCCGCGATCGTGAGCGGGAGCGCATCGCACAGCTCTCGAAGCGGCTGCGCTTCGGGGACGTGATGGGCGAGCTCACCGAGGGGCTCTCCACCGGGTACCGCCAGCGCGTCGCCCTGGCCGCCGCGCTCATCCACGAGCCGGAGCTCCTGTTCCTCGACGAGCCCACGGGCGGCGTCGATCCCCGCGGCCGCCGCGTCTTCTGGGACCTCATCTACGAGCTGGCGGCCGACCGCGGGATGACCGTCCTCGTCACCACGCACTACATGGACGAGGCCGAGCAGTGCGACCGGCTGGCCTTCATCCTCGACGGCGCCCTCATCGCCGAGAGCACGCCCGGCGACCTGAAGCACGACCTGCGCGGGAGGATCCTCGAGCTGCGGTCCGAGGGCGATCCCTTCGATGTGCTCGAGCGGCTGCGCGGCGAAGCGTCGGTGGAGGACGCGTACCTGTTCGGCGCCACCGTCCGCACCGTGTCCGCGGACCGCGATCCGGCGCGGGTACGCGCGGTCCTCGCCGCCTTCGGCTCGCCGGAGCCCGCGGAGCCGTCGCTGGAGGACGTCTTCGTCTCGCTGGTGCGCGGCCGCGCGCGCGCAAAGGAGCTGGTGAACGCATGAGCCGACTGCTGGCGCTGACCTGGAAGGAGTTCCTGCAGCTGAAGCGGGACCGGATGACCCTGCGCATGATCGTCATGGTCCCGGTCATGCAGACGCTCATCTTCGGCTACGCAATCAACTACGACGTCAAGGATCTGAAGACGATCGTCTACGACGAGAGCCGGTCGTACGAAAGCCGCGAGCTGGTGGCCAAGATGACCGCGACGGGGTACTTCGACGTGCTGGGGAACGTCCAGTCCCTGGACGAGATGCGGGCCGAGATCGACGCCGCCCACGCCATGGTCGGGCTGGTCATCGACCGCGACTTCGGGAAGGACCGCCATCGCGGCCGGCCCGCCCGCGCGTTCCTCATCGTGAACGCGTCCGACACCACGACGTCGTCCCAGGCCATGGCCATCATGTCGGGGATCGCGCAGGGCATGTCGATCCGCGCGCTGGCCAGAGGCGCCGGCTGGCCGCATGCGGCGCTGCCCCTCGACGTCCGCGTGCGCCCCTGGTACAACCCCGACCTCCGCACGTCGCGCTTCATCATCCCCGGGCTGATCGCGATCATCCTCACCTTCACGCTCATCCAGTTCACGGCCAGCGCGATCGTGCGCGAGCGGGAGCGCGGGACGCTGGAGCAGCTGCAGGTCACCCCCGCGACGCGGGCGGAGCTGATCCTCGGCAAGATCCTCCCCTTCATCGCCATCGGGTACTTCCAGTTCACGATGACCCTCCTCCTGATGCGGTACCTGTTCGACATCCACATCATGGGATCGGTCTTCGAGCTGTACATCGTCGGCTTCCTGTTCATGGCCGCCGTGCTCGGCCTCGGCATGCTCATCTCGACGATCGCCCAGACGCAGATGCAGGCGTCGCAGATGTCGATGTTCTTCCTGCTGCCGTTCGTGTTCCTGTCCGGCTACGTCTTCCCCATCGACGGGATGCCGCGCATCTTCCGCTGGATCTCCAACGCGATCCCGGCCAAGTACTTCATCGAGGTCATCCGCGGGATCGTGCTGCGCGGGGCGAGCATCGCGGAGCTGTGGCAGCCGACGGCGCTCCTCGCCGGCTACACGCTCCTGATCATCACGCTGGCCGTGGTGCGCTTCAAGAAGACGACGGCGTGACGCCTACGGCTTCGGCTTCGGGGCCAGGCCCGCGGGGACGGCCTGGGCCATCAGCTCCTGGAGCCGCGCGAGCCGCTCGGCGGGCAGGCGCCGCACCGCGCGCGACATGAGCCAGGTCGCCTCCTTGTCCTGGTAGACGGCGGTCGGGTTCCCGGCGCGGAGGTCGGCGAGATACGCGCGGAGCCGCTCCGCCTCGCCGGCGTCGAGCCCGTTGGCCACCGTGGTCATGATGCTGTCGAGCTCGCCGGACACCGTGGGCGGAAGCGACTCGTGCGCGCGCTCCGCGGCCAGATGCGCGCGGCGGAAGACTTCCGTCGGGTCGAGCACGCCCTCGGTGCTCCGCGCCATCACGAGCTCGATCGTCTGCGGCCGGAGGTGCGGAGACTGCCCGGCCGCGGCGGCGATGGCCGGTGGCGGAACGGTGCGCGTCGACGCGCGCTCCGACAGCTCGTCCACGCCCTGCCCCAGGGAGATCGCCGCCGACTCGGCCTGCGGCTGCCATTTCTGCCGGTTCAGCGCCAGGAGCGCGACGGTCACGATGAGCGCGGTCGCGATCGTCACCCGCTTCGTCCACCGCCAGAGAGTCGAAAAGGCGGAAGACACGCGGCCCGGGTCCTGCCATTGGTCCTCGCCCTCCCACATCTCCTCCGCTTCCTGCGGCGCGAACGGCGTCGCGGCGAAGGGAATGACTTCCATCTTCTGGTGGGACGGCGGAGGCGTGGTCTGCTTCAGGGCGGGGGCGGGGGTTGCCGCCTTCGTCTGCGTGGCCCGGGGCGCATTCCAGGGCGGGGGCGGAGGTGCGGCCCAGGGCGGCGGCGGCGCGACGGGCGCCGCGGCGGCCGGGCGTGACATCGGCGCCGGAGCCACGGCGGTCGCGGTGGGCGCGACAGGGGGCGCGACGGGGAGCGCCGTGGCGGGCGCGATGGACGCGCTTGTCTCGACGACCGGTTCCGCGGCCTGCGCGGGCGCGGCACGACGCGCGAAGAGACCATTCACCTTCGGCCCCGCGCTCTTCAGCGCGCGCACGAGGCCGACCACCGCGACGTCCAGGACCTTGACCACGCGACGAACGGCGTTGTCCATCGCGGCGGGGGTCTTGATCGAGGGAACGTCGCTCCGCTCGTCTCGACTCTCCGGCTCGACGCGCGACGGCGAAGGCACACGCGCGGAGGGAGCGTCGGTGGCGTCGTTGAACGTCACCGGCACGAGGGCCAGCTCGCGCTCGAAGTCGCCGACGTTGGTCATCGTCGCCGCGGGCTCGATCGCAATCTCGGTCGCGGGGGGGGCCGAGGGGGCCGTGACGCGGAGCGCTTCCATCGCCACTTCGCGCGCCGCCTCCTCCGCCGCCGCCCGCTCGCGGGCCTGCCGCTCTTCCGACGCACGCTCGGCGGCGCGCCGCTCGGCCTCCGCGACGCGCGCGACTTCGGCCCGCGCTTCCTCGGCCTTCCGCGCTTCTTCGGCAAGGCGCGCTTCCTCGACCTTGCGCTTCTTCTCCGCCCGCGCCGCTCGCTCGGCGGCGACCTGCGACTCCGCCTCCGCGATGCGCGCGGCTTCGGCCGCCTCGGCGGCGCTGCGCTCCGCGGCGGCGCGCTCCTCGGCCTCCCGCTTCTCCCCTTCGATGCGGTCGCGCTCCGCCTGCTTCTCGGCCGCCTGGCGCGCTTCGGCGGCCGCGAGCTCTTCCGCCGCGCGGCGCTCCGCATTCGCGCGCTCCTCGATGACCTTTCGTTCCGCCTCGGTGCGGTCGTGCTCCGCCTTGCGCTCGGCGGCGGCGACGTCCTCGGTGGCCTTTTTCTCCTCGGCCGCGCGCTGCTCGGCGACGCGGCGCTCGATCGCGGCCGTTTCCTCCGCGGCCTGGCGGTCGACGTCGGCGCGTCCCTTGTCCGTCTGGCGCTCGGCGTGCCCGCGCTGGGCGCCCTGGGCGGCGAGGACCTGCTTCAGCGAGAACCACTTCTTGGACCCGGCGGGCTGGATGCGCGCCTTGTCGTCGACGAGGCCACCCTGGAGCCAGGTGTTCAGGCCCTTTTCGTCGACCTGGAAGGTGGTTCCGTCGCCGAGGCGCAGCTTGTAGTCGACCATTTCACCTGAGGCCCGGAGGGTGCGCGACGGTGCGGGGAAGCTACCAGACACCGCGCCGGAGGACAAATGACCCGGCTCACAGCCCGACCCGAGGTGCCCGTCCCGAAACGGTAAGTACTGTACTCTATTCGGCTTGAGTTCCCATCCCCCTCCGGAGGCCGCCCTCTCCCTCGAGCACGTGCGGCTGTGCATAGCACTCCTCGAGGCGATCGTCGCCGACCGCTCGCTCCTCGCCGACGTGCCGGCGGAGGCGCGCCAGGCCCTGATCCTGGCCGCCGGCCGCGCGTCCCGGCCGGCGCGACACGAAGCCACGCGCCTCGTGAAGGAATTCCGGCGGCGGAAGAAGCAGCAGGCGCAGGCGGACGATCGCGAGACGCGGGCCACGGCAGGGATCCGCGCCGCCCGGCAGGCCGCCGTCTTCGTCGCCCCCGCCGCCAAGCTCCTTCCCGCGCCAGCCGAAGCGGCGCCGCACGCGGATGCGCCGACGCTCCGCAAGCCGAAGAGCTGCTACGTGTGCAAGACGGACTTCACGCGCCTCCACTTCTTCTACGACGCGCTGTGCCCCGATTGCGCTTCCTTCAATTACGAGAAGCGCTTCCACGCCGTGCCCCTCGACGGCCGCGTCGCGGTGATCACCGGGGCGCGGGTGAAGATCGGCTTCCACACCGCGCTCAAGGTGCTGCGCGCCGGCGGCGAGGTGATCGCGACCACGCGCTTTCCGCACGACGCCGCGCAGCGCTATGCGCGCGAGACCGACTTCGCGGAGTGGAAGGACCGCCTGCAGATCCACGGGCTCGACCTCCGCCACTCTCCTTCGGTCGAGATCTTCACGCGCTACCTCGAGCGCAACCTGCGCCGCCTCGACATCCTCATCAACAACGCCTGCCAGACGGTGCGCCGCCCTCCCGCGTTCTACGCCCACCTGCTGGATTTCGAGGCTCGCGCCCACTCCGATCTTCCTCCCGAGCTGCAGCCGCTCCTGCGCTCGCACCAGGCCTGCGTGTCCGTGCTCTCCGGCGCGCCGCAGCTCGCGCATCGCGACGGCGCCGACGCCACCGGCCTCGACGTCTGGCACGGCGGGGGATCGGGCATCGGCCTCGTCGCGTCGGCCGCGCTGTCGCAGGTCTCGTACGCGTACGACGACGCCACTCGCCGGGTCGACCTCTTCCCCGAGGGCGCCCTCGACGTCGACCTCCAGCAGGTGGACCTCCGCGCGCGGAACACCTGGCGGCTCACCCTCGCCGAGGTCGCGACGCCGGAGATGCTCGAGGTGCACCTGATCAACGCCGTCGCCCCCTTCGTCCTCTGCAGCAAGCTGAAGCCGCTGATGGCGCGCGACCGCACGGGCGACAAGCACATCGTGAACGTGTCGGCGATGGAGGGGATCTTCTCCCGCGGGACCAAGACCGACCGTCACCCCCACACGAACATGGCCAAGGCGGCGCTCAACATGATGACCCTCACCTCGGCGCGCGATTACGTCCAGGACGGGATCCACATGAACGCGGTGGACACGGGCTGGGTCACCGACGAGGATCCAGCGCTCCACGCGACGCGCAAGCGCGACGAGCTCGACTTCCAGCCCCCGCTCGACATCGTGGACGGCGCGGCGCGCATTTGCGACCCGTTCTTCTCCGGGCTGGCCACGGGGTTCCACGTCTGGGGCAAGTTCCTGAAGGACTACAAGCCGTCCGCGTGGTGAGGGGGCCGATCACCTTTTCGTGGCCGGCGATTCGCCCGACTCCGCCATCGCCGTTGCCAACCTGGAGGCTCATTTCGGAACGGCAAGGGCGACGCGGTGGAAATCGAGGTAGTGGACGTCCAGCGCGATCCCGCCCGTGCCGCGCGGGACGGGATCATGGTGACCGCCACGCTGCTGAAGCTGTCGCCCTCCCCCGGTTGTCGCATCCTCGGGAACCTCAAGAACCGCGACGCGCTCCTGAGCCTGCTCGCGATCGACGCCGCCGCGCCCGAGGCGGGATGACACCCCGCGGGAATAGGACCCGGGAGGCTCGGGTGCCCTGCCCGCTCTTCGTCGTGGCGGAGGATCTCGACGACGGCAAACCCGTGAAGAACGCCGGAAGCAGCCCCTTCGGACCGTTCCTTGAGTGTGGCCACGCTCCTGCACTAGTGATTCCCGTCGCGACCTGCTGAGCAGGACGACGCGACGCAGCGTTTGCATGGGGCAGGGGCACGAAAAGAAACGTCCGGACCCGGGCCTCGGGGACTTTGGTGGCTTGGGCGACCGCGCGGGAGACCGCGTGCGTCCGCCACCTCCGGTATTCGAGCCTGACGGAAGGGCCGGGGCCTGGATCGCTCCGGCCCGTTCTCCCGCCTACTTCTGGTCGCGGATCGCGGTGTCGACCTTCGCGGCCAGGTCCTTCGGGATCTCCTGCATGTTGTGGGTCGTGCGGGCGTGGTCGCGGATCTTCCCCATGACCTCGTCCTTCGTCTGGCCGGTGGTCTTCCAGTCGCAGTTGACGCCGACGTCACGACACGTATAGGTCTTCATTGCCCTGCCTCCGCTTCCACCCTAACCCAATTCCTTCCCGGCGGAGCTCTCACCACACATCCTGTCGGTGCCACCGGGCGACGGCGGGCCGTTCTACTTCATCGCCGCGGCGGCGCGGCGCTGCATCTCCTCCGCCGAGACATCCGTGCGCTCGAGCCGCGTGTCACGCGCCCGGTACCTCGTCCATGCCACTGGCGCCGAGCATCAAGACGATCTCGTAGGGCCCCAGGCGCGCGCCAACGGCGAGGGTCATCGCGGCAATCCTGCGGCCCAGTCCAGCACGACTGTCATAGGTGCCGCGACCTGATCGGCGAGTGGTTGTCTCACCAGGAACCGCTGCCCGTCAGGAGAAACGTCGTATTGGCGGTCGGGGGACACCTTCATCCGCGCGTCGAACAGCGCGACCGGACGCCCCGTCGCGAACGAAGGAGCGGTCTTGACGTCAACCGCCATCAGCTTCCCGTCGGCGCCGAGATAGAACATCTCCTTCCCGTCCCGGCTCCACGTCGGCATCCTGCCGCCGCCGGCCGAGACCTGCCACCGTTCGCCAGCCAGCACCGGCACCGGTGAGGTGGCGGAGAACGCCTGGACGTACACCTCGGCCTCTCCCGATTCGTTGGATTGATAGGCGAGCCACCGCCCGTCGGGTGAGAACTCGGCGCCCCACTCCCCGGCCGGAGTGCCGATGAGCCGGGCGGGCCTGCGATCGCCCTCGAGCGGTAGGATCCACACATCGAGGTTGGTGGTGGGGTCCAGGGTGTCGAAGGCGACGAACCGTCCGTCCGGCGAAGAGTCCGTAAAAAACGACTGGAAGTTCCCCACCTTGCCGGATTGCAGCACGACTTCCTCGCTGCCGCCTCCATGGGAGCTCTTCTGGAGGAGAGCCTGGTCGGCCCCGCGATAAGAGTTGAAGAGGATCCGGCTCGCGTCCGCCGACCACACCGGGATGGTGTCCACCGAGGCATCGGACACCAGCCGCGAGGCGGCGCCGCGAGCGACGTCGATGACCCACACGTCGCCACGCGCGCTCCGCACGTCGATGCGCGTCACGGCCAGGCGCTTGCCGTCGGGGGAGAGGCGCGGAGCATGGTATTCACCGGGCGAAGCGATCGATCCGATCGTATTACCCTGGCGATCGAGCCAGGTGAGCTGTGTGAGTGCGCTCCCTCCGCTCCGATAGGCGAGCGTCCCGTTTGCGGAGACGGAGAAGGGTCGTCCGGCGGTCATCTGTGGATCGAAGAGCAATTGGTCTCCGACGGACGCCGCCTCGCCAGACAGTTTCAGGCTTTTCGGGTCGAAGGGCTGCGCGGCGAGGGAGCGCTCCGGCGCATAGAGGAGGTAGCCGGGAGGCGCGTAGGCCACGGCAGACGTGGCCCTGATCACGAGACTGGTCTGCTTCGAATCGAGCGACCCCACGTAGATGCCGTTCGCGTCGTGTCCGCCGGCGAGGGCGACGTAGAGGAAGTGACGGCCATCGGGGAGGAAATGCGGCCAGCGGTGGCTGTACTCGCCCCGGCCGCGGTCGAGGGTGGTGATGGGCGTCGCCTCGCCACCGCTGGCAGGCACGCGCAAGAGCGCGCCCTCGAAATTGGGGGCGATGGCGATGACATCGTCACCGTTCCAGGTCCCCCCCCGCGCGTCGGCGCTGTCGCCTGTGCCCTCCCAAACGATCCGGGCGGAGCCGCCCGAATCGTCGATCCTCTTCAGCTTGCGGTCAGCGAAGAACCCGATGAAGCGGCCGTCGGGGGACCAGAACGGCTGGTTGGCCCCTTCAGTCGCGGGCAGGCGCTGAGGCGCGACGGCATCGAGGCTCCGAATCCACAGAGACGCGGGGCCGCCGCCTTTGGGAGCTGCCAGGAAGAGAATCCGGGTCCCGTCGGGCGAAACGGCCACCGGTCCGGTGAAGGTGGTGCCATCGGGCGGTGCGATCTGGAAGCGCACGGGGATGATGAGCCTCTGCGGTTCGCGCCCAGGACGGAGGGCGAATGACAGGAGCGTTCCGAGCGCCAGCGCGCATGCCAAGCCGAGTACCCAGACGAGGCGGGTGGCTCGTCGACCTCCGCCGATCGCGGCTTGGACCCCGCCGTCGGCGGCGATCCATGCCAATTCGCTGGCGAGATCCTGCGCGCTCTGCCAGCGCTCGTCGGGATCCTTGGCCAGGCAGGCCTTCACCACCCGATCGAGCGCGGTGGGGGCGAGCGGCTGTCGGCTCGTGATCGGCGGCGGTTCGTCCTTGAGGATGGCGCCGATCAGGCTGGCCTGGCTCTTTCCCTCGAAGGCGCGCGTGCCCGTGGCCATCTCGTAGAGCACCGTGCCCAGCGCCCAGATGTCGCTGCGCGCGTCGGCGTCCTTGCCCTCCACCTGCTCGGGGGACATGTAGGGCAAGGTGCCCAGCAGCGTGCCTTCGCCGGTGAGCGGCTTCTCGGCCGTCATCATGGCCGACACCGTGCCCGCTCCACCGTCCGCGCGCAGCTTGGCCAGGCCGAAGTCGAGCAGCTTGACGCCGGACTTGGTGAGCATGACGTTGCCCGGCTTGAGGTCGCGGTGCACGATGCCGGCCCGGTGCGCCCGGTCCAGGGCACCCGCCATCTCGCTGCCGTAGCGCAGCACTTGCTCCAGCGGCAGCGGCCCACCCTGGAGCCGCTCGGCCAGCGTCTCGCCTTCCAGGTACTCCATCACGAGGAAGTCGACACCGTCGTGCTGGCCGATGTCGTGCAGGGTGCAGATGTGGGGATGGTTCAGGGTGGAGATGGCGCGGGCCTCGCGCTCGAAGCGCGCGCGGCGGTCGGGCGAATCGGCGACGGAAGACGGCAGCACCTTGATCGCCACCGTGCGCTCGAGCCGCGTGTCGCGCGCCCGGTACACCTCGCCCCTCCCGCCCGCCCCGAGCATCGACGCGATCTCGTAGGGGCCCAGACGCGCGCCGGCGGCGAGGGTCATCGCTTTCGAGCGCCGGAAGGAAGGGAGGACGTGGGGTAAGTCTAACTCCCGCCCGAGGGGGCGAGCTCTACGGCCCGTGAACGATAGGGGGTTTCATCCGCGACGACGGCTACGGAGGCGCCGTCAGACGACCGTACCGCGCTCGCGCATCAGGGCGAAGAGTTTTCTCGCGACGTCGACCGGCGGCGCGGCCGCGACCGGATCGGCGTCGGGGACGATCGCCGCATAGATGAAGGAGACGTGATTGATCTGGTCGGCGCCGGCGTCGATGAAATCGAACGCATTCATGCCGCGCGGCACGTGTCCCGTCAGCGTCATCCCGTGCTTGTCTTGCGGACGACGTCGACGCCGCGGTCAGCGATCGTGACGGGCACGTTGTCGGGAAGGCTAAGGAGCGTCTTGCGCGGATCGCGCTTGAGTACCGGACCAGCATCGTCTGCACGGAGATCGGCGCGAAGCGGGCAAGCGCGAAGACGCGCTCCGGCGCGGCAGGATCGACTTCGATGTGGACGTCGATCGACGAGTCGCGCTCCGGCTTTCCCTTCGACTCGAAGAGCAGCGGGCCGAGGTCGTCGCGAAGGCGCAGACGAGTCTCCAGACGGCTGATCACGCGGCGATCGGAGTCTTCGAAGCTCGACGTGAGGACGTAGCCGCCCTCGTCGCGGTGGAGCTCGTAGGTCTCCCAGCCGGTCGGCTGGAGGACATTGTGAAGGCGCAGACGTCCGCTCTCCGCGACGGCGGATGTGGCTGTGAGGAATAGCACGAAAAACGCGAGTCGCCGCATGACGCAGATTACGTTTTGCGATTTCGGTCGACCTCGCCGGTGATCTTCTCCCAGGTGGCGACCGCGGGGACACCCTCCGGCAGGTTGGGCGTGAAGCCCATCACCTCCGGCCAGGGCGCCAGCAGCGCCACCAGCGAGCCTCATCTCGGACGCCGCTGGCCGGGGCCCCTGAGGACCTTTCCAGGCAGAGCCTCCGTGGCCCTGCCGTCGTCCACGACCGGAACGCCGTTGACCAGGACGAACCGCATCCCTTCCGAGAGCCGGTTCGGGCTGTCGAATGTCGCAACGTCGGCAACGGCCCCCGGATCGAAGACGACCACGTCCGCCCACAGGCCCACCTTCAGGACGCCGCGGTCGCCCAATCGCATCCGCTGCGCCGGGAGGGCCGTGAACTTCCGAATCGCGTCCTCGAGTCGCAACCGCTTTTCTTCGCGAACGTACTTGCGGAGGATGTGCGTGAAGGCGCCATAGGCGCGCGGATGCGGATGCTCGCGCCCGAGCCGGCCCTCCGGAGAAGTCCCCGCCGCGTCGGTGCATGCCGAGACCCAGGGCTGTTCGACGGCGAGGGCGACGTCGGGCTCCGCCATCGCAAAGACGGTGACCTGCGTAAAGGCCTCGTCATCGGCCAGGAGGTCGAAGATGGTGTCGATCGGGTCCTCGTGCCGTTGCTCGGCGATCTCGGCGATGCTCTTTCCTTGCAGTGGCAGAAGTCTCGGATTCCGCACCGTTGCGACCCTCACGGCCCCGGCATCCGGAACGTCCTGCCACTGGCTATACCAGTCCGGCGCCGGCTTGTTCATTTCCGTGCGGATACGCTCCCGAATCCGGCGGTCCCTCAAGCGCTCGAGCAGCGCAGCCCTGCCGCCCTCAAGCGCCCACGGCGGCATGAACTCTTTCAGGTCGTCCATCCACGCGGTGTAGGCATAAGTGTCGGCCGCGATGTCGACGCCGGCGTGCCGCGCCCGCTCGATCTCTGCCACCATTTCCGGCATCCGCCCCCAGTTGGCCTTCCCGCCCGCTTTCAGGTGGAAGATCTCGACGGGGAGCGCAGCCTCCCTCCCCACGCGCGCGGCCTCGTCGATGGCCGCGAGGACGGCGACGCCTTCGCTGCGCAGATGCGTGGCGTAGACCCCGCCGAGCTGCCCGGCCTCCCTCGCGAGTGAGAGCACCTCTTCGGTGGACGCATACGACCCGGGCACGAGCTCGAGGAGTGTGGACAGACCCGCCGCACCGTGATGCATGGCCTCTCGGACGAGGCCCCTCATCCGCTCCAGCTCCTGCGGGCTCGGAGGGCGCTGCGACTCCCCGAGGACCATCCGCCGCACCTGGGTCGCGCCGACGTAGCTCGCGAAGTTGATCCCGATGCCTTGTGTTTCGAGGCGGGCGAAATAATCGTGGAAGCTTCGCCAGGTTGGCTCGATCCCCAGCTGCTCGTAGAGGAGCTTGTCCCGCCTGACGAGATCATCGCTGAGCGGCGCCGCCGAGCCTCCCTCGCCCGTGATTTCCGTCGTGATCCCTTGGAACACCTTGGAAGGGAGATGAGGGTTGACGAGGATCGTCAGCTCCGACTGGCCCATCATGTCGATGAAGCCCGGTGCCACCACCATCCCGCGGGCATCGATCACGCGCCGCGCCGGGGCGTCCGCGAGGCGACCGATGGCGGCGATCCTCCCGTCGCGGATTCCCAGATCCGCGGAGAACCAGGGGGAGCCGGTTCCGTCGACGATCCGGCCGCTCCGGATGACGATGTCGAAGGCCGGGAGACCCGCCTGGGGTGTCGCGGCGACGCTCACCCGCCCGAAGCTCGAGGCCACCAAAAGCACAGCCACGGCTCGAACCAGTGTCATCGCTTCACGAGAGCCGGCACCGGCGCTCCTGTTTCGAGGCCGGGGGACGTCCGAAGGGGAACCGCCATCAGCCTGCGGTCCGGCGCGAGATAGAACAGCTCGGCGCCGTCACGTCGCCGAACGATAGGGGTTTCATCCGCGACGACGGCTACGGAGACGCCCGTCACGGGAGGCGGAGCTTCCCAACCCCGCTCGACCCTACCGCCGAGCCTGCGAGATTGCCGGTGGCGCGACTCATGAGCCCCACAAGACCCATCCGACCCTCCTCGACGTCGCGCTGGCTCCGTTGACGGAGAGACTACGCCCTTTCGCGGGCGAGGGTCAGGATTGAAGGTGGCTGTGGTCAGCCGGCCTGAATCTCGCGGCCCTCGTCGTCGACCGGCACCCGGACCACTCCCGGGTCGGCGGCGGCTTTTCCTGCTCCGGCGGGCTAGAGGCCCAGATGGTGATGGTGCCGCAAGTTGTTGAGTCTATACGGAGCCGGCGCACGGATTTGAACCGTGGACCTGCTGATTACGAATCAGCTGCTCTACCGCTGAGCTACGCCGGCGAGGCGGGGGCGAGGGGAACGGAAGACGAGTGTAGCAGGCGGAAACGCAGGGCAGCAACCGTGATCGTTGATCGCGCTTAGACTGCCCGGCGATGGCTGAGCTCGCCCGCCGCCTCGGGCCCTTCGACGCCACAATGCTCGTCATGGGCGGGATCGTGGGATCCGGCATCTTCGCGAACCCCCACGAAGTCGCCCGCGCGCTGCCGCGGCCGCTGCCCATCCTCGCCGCGTGGGCGCTCGGCGGCGTGGTCGCCTTCATGGGCGCGTTCATCTACGCCGAACTCGCGGCGCGGCGGCCGGGGGTCGGCGGCCAGTACGCGTACCTGCGCGACGCCTACCACCCGCTGGCCGCGTTCCTCTACGGGTGGGTGCTGCTGCTCGTCGTGCAGACGGGCGGGATGGCGGCGGTCGCGCTCATCTTCGCGCGCTTCGCGGGCGGGCTCATCGGCGGCGGCCTGCCCGAATGGGCGCTGGCCATGGCGGCGCTTCTCGCCCTGACCGTCATCAACTGCATGGGCGTCGCCGCCGGGGGACGCGTGCAGTCGGTGCTGATGGTGCTGAAGATCGCCGCCATCGGCGGGCTTATCGCGTGCGGGCTGTTCATAGCACCCGCCGGGACCGCGGAACCGCCGGCCGCGTCCGCGCCATTCGACATCTTCGCCTTCGGGGCGGCGATGGCCCCGGTGCTCTTCGCCTACGGCGGATGGCAGACCGCGAGCTTCGTCTCCGGCGAGCTGCGCGATCCGCGGCGCGACCTTCCCCGCGGCCTCATGTTCGGCGTCGGGGGCGTGGTGCTCCTCTATCTCGGCGTGAACTGGGCCTGCGTGCGCGTGCTCGGCGGACCGGGCCTCGCCGGGACCGCGGCCCCTGCCTCGGCGATCATGCAGCGCGCGCTGGGGCCGATCGGCGCGCGGCTCATCGAGGCCGGCATCGCCATCTCGACCCTCGGCTTCCTGAGCCAGAGCATGCTCACCGCGCCCCGGGTCTACTACGCGATGGCCCTGGACCGGTCGTTCTTCGCGCGCGTCGGGCGGCTCGACCCGCGCACGCGGGCGCCGGTGTTCGCGATCGCGCTGCAGGGCGCGTTCGCCATGATCCTGACCGCCTGGGGCGAGTACCGGCAGATCCTCGACTACATGATCGCCGTGGACTTCCTGTTCTTCGGCCTCACCGCGTCGTGCCTGTTCGTCTTCCGGCGGCGCGACCCGGGCCGGCGCGAAGACGGCTTCCGGGTGCCCGGCCATCCCTGGACGACGGGGGCGTTCATCGCCGTCTGCTGGCTGTTCGTTGCCAACCTCGTGGCCCAACGGCCGCGGGATACGCTGCTCGGAATGGCTGTCCTCGCCACCGGCGTGCCGGCGTACGCGTTCTGGCGCGCACGCCGGCGCGAGGCCTAGCCCGCGATCAGCGGGGGCTGGGCGACGGCGACGGCTTCGGCCTCGGCGGACGCTTCGGCGAC
>JANMPI010000236.1:0-38749 GCA_031369785.1 Acidobacteriota bacterium | reverse complement strand
CAGTTGCCGGAGAAGCCGATCTTCGCCGCGCCGCCGGTGAAGGTCTGCCCGGGGCGATCCCGGTACGTCCACGTCTCCGCGCTGCGCAGCATCGGCGTCTCGCCCACCGCCTCCGCCTTCGTCTCGTCGGGCTTGCCGAGGAGGATGTACACGCGGCCGCAATCGGTCTCCGACCCTCGAGTGGCGCCGACGCGGAACTGGGCGTCGGCTTCCGCCTTCATGCGCAGGTACTCGTCCTGGAACTCGTTCTGCGGCGTCTGCGGGTTCGGGTCGCGCCGCGCCCAGAAGATCTTCTGGAACTCGTCGCGGTCGCCCTTGTCCTTCAGCTCGCGGTAGGTCTTCTCCTCGTCGGCGAGGAGGATCGGCCGCACGTCCTCCAGCCACTTCTTCGCTTCCTTGTCCAACTTCTGCGCGAGCGCGGCGGTGGGGGCGAGGCCGAGCAGCACGGCGATCGCCGCGATCAGCTTCCTGAAGTCCATCGATGGCTCCTTGTTCATTTGAGTGGTCTAGCGCGCCTTGCCGCCGCCCAGCTTGATTCGCTGCGCGTGATGGACGCCCGCGGCGTCGTCGCCGCAGGCCACGAGGACGCGCTCCCCCGGGCGGAGGTCGGCGAGGCGCAGCGGCCGCCCGCGCGACGAGAGTACGGTGGCTGGATCGACGCGCACCTCGATCTCACGCGGCGGCGGCCCCGCGAGCTTCACCGTGATCGATTGACGCGAGACACTGACGCGGGCAAGCTCGCCGGCGAGCACGTACGTGGGCGCTTCCGGCGCGGCGACACGCGGAGCGCCCGCGAGGACGCCCATGGCCAGGGCCAGCCGGAGCCGGTTCGCGCGCACGCCAGCAGTCTAACGCGTCCGTCGCGGCGCACGATTGCCGGCTCGCGGTTTCATGGGCATGCTAACTTACGCCGTGCACGCCATCCGTGGGGGCTTTGCCGTCGGGCTCGCGCTTCTCGTCGTCTCCGGCGACGCGGGCGCGGCCAGGCGCACGCGCGCGTCGCGCCCGGCGCGCCGCCCGGTGGCCCGCCCCGCCGTCCACCGCTCTTCCCTACCCGCCGTGGTCGTGCCCGCGTCCGCGTCCCCGCGCGACCTCGAGATCGGCGAAGCCTGCCGCCGCGGGCTCGGCGAGACGCGCGGCGCGGTGGTGGCCATGGACCCTTACACCGGACGGGTGATCAGCATCGTCAATCCGGCGGACGCATTGGCGAGCGCGTACCAGCCGTGCTCGGTGTTCAAGATCGTCGTCGCGGTGGCCGGCCTCACGGAGGGCCTCCTGACGCCGGAGACGATCCATGACTGCCACGGCGGCTGCTGGATGTGGCCCGGCCACGGGCCGATCGACCTGCGCCGCGCCCTCGCGCAATCCTGCAATCCCTTTTTCGAGGCCGTGGGCGAGCGGCTGGGCTACGACCGCGTGCAGCGTTACGCATTCCTGCTCGGCCTCGGCAGTGCGACCGGCATCAACCTCGAGGGGGAGGACGCGGGACAGATTCCGCTGGCGGTCCCGCCGTCGCGGGTCGGACATCTCTCGAGCCATGCCGCGGGGATCAGGACGTCGGTGGTGCAGATCGCCGTCCTGATGTCGGCGATGGTGAACGGCGGGATCGTCTATCAGCCGCAGGTGAGCGGTCCGGGCGGCTTCGTTCCCCGCGAGCGGTGGCGGCTGCCGCCGAACACGGTGCTGGGCGGGCTCTCGGATGGCTTCCTGGGGGCGGTCAACGAGGGCAGCGCGTCGAATGCGTTCGACCCCGACGTCATCGTCGCGGGAAAGACGGGGACCTGCGCCGGCGTCGGCTGGTTCGCGTCCTACGCCCCCGCGGACCGGCCCGAGGTCGTGATCGTCACGCTGGTGAAGGGCGGCAACGGCCACTCCGCGTCCGCGGTCGGCGGGCGCATCTACCAGCGGCTTTACAAGCCCGCCCCCCTGCCGATCGTGTCGGCAGGGGGTGGTGAGCCGTAGCTACATCTTCTCGAGGTCGAACTCCAGATCGGCGCTGCGTCCGGCCTGGACGTCGATCTCACGCTCGAGGGTCCGGAAACCCGGGCGGACGATCTCGATGCGATGGCGTCCCGGGCGCAGCCGCAGGCTCGTCGCGTCGCGGCCCGAGCCCCGGAACTCGCCGTCGACGTACACCGACGCATCGCGCGGGCTCACCTGGATGCGCACGCCCGCCGAGTCGCCGTCGTCGCGCCGGTCGTCGCGGCCATAGCGGCGATCGTCGCGGCCGCGGTCGCGGTCACCCATGTCCTCGACCCGCGCATAGTCGTCGCCCGGACGGCCGGCGAACTCCTCGGACGTCGCCTCGCCCGCGCCGTGGACCATGTCGTAGTGGATCTTGATCGTGTCGTCCACGGGGACGTACACCCGGAAGTTCTGCGTGCGATAGCCCTCGAGCCGGAGCGTGATCTCGTGGCGGCCGGGCGGAATGTTCAGCCGCTGCAGGACTCCGTCGAAGTCATCGACGATGCCCGCGTAGTAACCGTCGACGTAAACGCGCGTCCGCTCGGGGTCGACGAGGAGCCGCACCGATCCGCTGTCGCGGTACCCGTATCCGTAGCCGCGGCGGGAGTACGAGGGCGAGTAGCCGTAGTAGCCGCTGTAGTAGTAGGGCGAGTACCAGGAGTCGTAGGGGCTATAGAGGTCCCCGAACCGGCCGTAGCCGCCATAGGACGGCGATCCCCATCCGTACCCGTATCCGTAGCTGCCGCCGTATCCGTAGCGGCCGCCGTTCCCGTAGCCGCCGCGATGGCCGCCGCCGTAACGGCTCCGGTGGTGATCGTCGTCGAATTGGCCGGTACCCGTGCCAGGGCGGGGATGACGCGCCTGCGCGTCCGTCCGCGGCCGCGCGTATCCCGACGACCCGCCGCGATCGCTGCCGCTGCGCGCCGAGGCGCCCGACGGACGGCGGGCATCCGACTTCGCGAACGCGTAGTCCGACGACGAAGAGGATGAAGACGACGACGTAGCGGACCGGGACGAATGCGAGGCCTCGGACGGCGCGACCTTCGCCATCGGCGCGACCTTCTCGTCCGCCCACGCCGGCGCGGCCGCGAACGCCACCGCCACTGCCAGAACGACTCGTGCGCTCATCGCTGGTCCTCCGTGTCCGGTGACGCCGCGGGATCGCGGCGAAGCACCCACACCGTCGGCGGGCGCTTTTGCAATCGACATGCCGCGACAGATTTTCCTGTAATGCCGCGCAACGTGTGACGTCTCATTATCTTACCGGAGCGTTCGGATGGTCGCGAACGGACGGAGCTGTCCCGCGCCCAGGACACCCGGCGTCACGCCTGGTGACACTCCCCCTTCGGCCGCGCCCGGTATACTGGCCGCCCATGCCGCGGCTCCTGGTCTCGTGCGGTGAGCCGTCCGGCGACCTGTACGCCGCCGACCTCGTCCGCCATCTGCGTGCGCGTTCGGAAGCGCCACTCGACGTCTTCGGGCTCGGCGGCGACCGGCTCCTCGCCGAGGGTGCGCGCCTTCTCGGCCACGTCCGCGAGCTCGCGGTCGTCGGGCTGTGGGAAATCGTCTCGCACCTGCCGCGATTCCGCAGGATCTTCCGCCGGCTCCTCGCCGAGGTCGACGCGCGACGGCCCGATCTCGCCGTGCTCGTCGACTATCCCGACTTCAACCTGCGCCTCGCCCGCGCGCTTCACGACCGCGGGGTGCGCGTCGTCTATTACGTCTCGCCGCAGGTGTGGGCATGGCGAAAGCACCGGCTGCGCGCCATTCGCGCCCGCGTCGCGCACATGATCGTCATCTTCCCCTTCGAGGCGAAGGTCTACGACGACGCTTCCGTGCCGGTGACGTTCGTTGGCCACCCGCTCATCGACCTCGTCGCTCCCGCGCGTGATCGGGTCGGCTTTCTCGCCGCCCACGGGCTGGACGCGGGGCGGCCGGTGATCGCGATACTCCCGGGGAGCCGCCGCAAGGAAATCGCGCACAACCTGCCCGCGCTCGCGGGAGCGGTGCGCCTCCTCGCCGACCGCCGGCCGGATCTGCAGTTCGTGGCCGCGGTCGCGCCGTCCATCGATGCCGGTGATCTCCGCGCGGGGCTTCCGCCCCGCGTCGTCCTCGTCGACGGCCAGACCCACGAAGCGCTCGCCGCCGCCGCGGTGGCCGTGGTCGCGTCGGGGACGGCCACCGTCGAAGCCGCGCTCCTCGGAACGCCGATGGTCGTCGTGTACCGGCTGTCCGCGGTCACCTATAGCCTGGGCCGGCGGTTCGTGAAGGTGCCGCACGTCGCCATGGCCAACCTCATCGCGGAGCGCCGCATCGTTCCCGAGCTGATCCAGGGCGATTTCACGCCGGAGAAGGTGACGGACGAGGTGCTCGCCCTTCTGGGCCCGGCCGGGGACGCCATGCGCGAGGCGCTGGCCGACGTCCGGCGCCGGCTGGGCGCGCCCGGCGCCTCCGGCCGCGCCGCGGAGGTTGTGGCCCGGCTCATGGGCGGCCAAGAAAAGCGTTGACAGCCGCGTGCTTCCATGCCACCGTCTCACATACTTTCGAGCGGTAGAGGAGGTGGCCCGATGCGACGGATCCTGCTGTCGTTGGTCGTCGTCACGCTGGGAGTCGGCTGCCACACCATCACCGAGGAGCTACCGGCCCGTCCGAGTCCCATTCTCGTGAACGGCGGCGTGCCGCTAGCGCCTCCGCCGGCGCCGGTGATCGTCATCCCGGCTCCCTCCGCGCCCGTGCCGGAAGTCGTCGAGCGGCCGGCCGCGCCTGCGCCCTCCAATCCGACGCCCGGCGGCGGCGGCGTCGGACCGGAAGACCAGATCGTCAACAACACGAATACGCCCGTCCGCCTCGGCGCGAAGGTGTTCTTCGTCGAGTGCGGAGGCCGCGAGATCCCGGGCAGCGAAGGGGCGACCCAGGCGCAGATCGGGTGCCGCGTGCACTTCGACGTCACGCCGAAGGATGCGGCGAACGCACACACGCGGGTACGCGAGACCCCACGCTGGACGTTTTCGCCCGCCGGCATCGCGGGCGGCGTCTCCGGCAAGACGCAGTTCACGCCGACGATCGCCGCGACCGGATCGGGCACCCTCACCGCCTACTGCGAGGCGGACGGCCTCCGCTCCAACGACGTGCGCATCACGTTCCACCCCTGATGGTCGACGCGCCCGCGCGCTGATCGCAGCCCGCCGCCGACTCCCTCCGCCCCAGGTGGCGAAGCTCCTCCATTGAACGCCCGCGGACCGCTTGCTAGAATCCGCACCTCGCCGGCTCCGCGGAGGTCTTGATGTCGAAGAGGATCCTGGTCGTCGACGACGACGAGAACATCCTGAACCTCGAGAAGACCATCCTGGAGCAGAAGGGCTTCGAGGTGACGTCCGCCGGCGGCGGCGCGGAGGCGTTGCGCGTGCTCGCCGCGGCCACCTTCGACCTCGTCCTGCTCGACGTGATGATGCCGGAGGTCGACGGCTTCACGGTCTGCCGCAAGATCAAGGACGACCCGCGGCTCAAGGACATCCCGGTCATCTTCCTGACCGCCAAGGGCGGCGGTGACGCGCTTGCCGAGGGGTTCGAGTCGGGCGCGGTCATGTACATCAACAAGCCGTTCACGGCCAACAAGCTGCTCACCATCGTGAACACGATGCTGGAGTCGGGCAGCAACCTGTAGTTAGCGCCGCCGCGCGCGCGGCCGGGGGCGACGCGCGCCATCCCGCAGCCTGCGCCGCGGTCATTTCCAGTCGTTGATCTTCTTCAGCAGCTGGTCGATGGACAGGAGGCGCTCCTTGCCGTCGGAGTCGCGCCGAAAGACAGCCTGGTCCCATCCGCGCATGCCCACGGGCGTGTACGTCTCGGGGCCGATCCGGAGGCGCCCGCCGGACACCAGCTTCAGAAAGACCTGCTCGTAGGCGGAACGGGTGAGGCGCCGGTCGGGAAACGGGACCGGCACACGCTTGGCGCGCCGCTCGCGCTTCCGCCGCTCCAGGGCGCGGGCGCGGCGCTGCGCGCCGGCCAGCCCGCGGGTGGCGGAGAGCGGGTTGTCCTGGCTGCGCCGCGGGCGCGGCGACACCTCCGCGACGCGGCTGCGTCCGTTGCCGCCGGAATGGACGCGGGAGGCCGCGGGGCGCGCCGAAGCCGCCGCCTGCTGCTCGCTGATGGTCGTCTTCCCGTTGTCCGCTGCGCTGGGCACCACCGGCGTTGCCGTGCGGCCGCGGCGCGGGGTCGCGGGCGCCGTCAGCGTTCCCCAGTACGCCTTGCGCTCCTTGTCGCGCGCATCGAGAAAGCTCTCGAACGGCTCGTTCCCCGGCCAGGCCACGGCCATGTCGGGCGTGCGCCCGCGGGCGACGCTCGCGAGCGGCGGCAGCACCATGCCCCAGCGGATGAGGCGGCCGACGTCGTAGTACGCCGGCGGGCGGTCCGGCAGCTCCAGCATGCTCGGCGCGCGGCCGCTCATGATCGCGAACAGGTGCCGCATGCTGAACGGATCGGCGAACCGCCGGATGGACTGGCGGAAGTACCACGTGATCTGACGGGAGATGCCGCGCAGCGACATCAGCGTCCCGTCGCGCATCCGCCAGACCCGCGAATCGACGTCGGTCGTGAACGGGCTCTGGCCCGGGTACTGGAAATCCTTCGTGAGCCATCCCTTCCGGGTGGTGTGCTTCCCCGGGATGACGCCGGCGATGAGCGGGATCCCGTGCGTCTCGAGCATCGAGAGCTCGTACGAGGGCCATTCGATCACCGCGCGCACGATGCCGACGATGAGGGTCGCGCTCGCGATCATCAGCCCGGGATCGGGCGTGAAGTCGGCCGTGACTTCGAGGCGGTTGCCGCGCGGCCGCACCCCGAGCCCGGTGGAGCGGCGGTTGGTGCCGACGAGCGCCAAGGGGACGGGCAGCAGATGGGCGAGCAGCAGCGCCAGCTTCTGGATGTTGCGGTGCTTGTCCTGCTCGCGGCGCTTCAGCTCGAAGGAGACGTTGTAGTGCGCGCTGTACGCCTTCAGGCGGATGTGCTTGCCCGACTTGGCCTCCCACTTCGTGAGCTCGTCGCGGACGAAGTGGATCTGCTCCCAGAGATTCCGTACCACGCGGGCGGTGCACCCGGGCGCCAGCTCGATGACGGGGGTCACGACCTCGATGACCCCGCGGTCGAAGTAGACGGCGCCGCCGGTCGGCAGCTGCAGCGAGCTGCGCGTCCGGCGCAGGAGCGGCTGGTCGATGAAGGCGGTGGGATCGCCCCAGAACTTCCGGGGGTCGATCTCGACGCCGTCCATCACGACGTTGAACTCCGCCTCCATCCCGCAGACCGGCATCGCCAGCCCCTCGGCGGCGGCCTCGTAGATGGAGGTGGTCCCCCGTCCGCGCAGGCGGCGTCGGCCGGAGGGCTCGTCGTCGTACTTGATCTCGGGTTGCATTCTTTACAAGCGCGGGACACGGCCGCTGAGGCCGGGGCCGGAGGCGGACCCTTTCATATTATCGGTTTGCCGGAATCCAAGGCGCCGCGCGACGCAAAACGGAAACTCCGCTCCCTGACCCAAAGCAGGATCCGCGCCAAGCCCTAACGATCGGTGGTGGTGGCGGCGGGCGGCATTTCGAGGTTCGCCGGAGACGGCCAGCCGCGGCGGTCCCCGCTGCGGCGCTCCTCGAAGGCATGGCGGGGAACGGCCTGGGGCGCCTCGAGGCGGTCCTCGCTCATCTCGCGGGGTACGACCACGACGAACCCGAGGTCGAGATGGAGGTGATCGTCGGCCTTGCCGATCTCGTGGCCGTACGGCATGACGTACCAATCGTCGGTGAGCTCCTCGGCCACGCGGTTGTAGGTTTCGATCGGGGCCTGCTCGCGCAGGATCACCGAGCCCACGCGATACAGGTCGACCGCGGTCCCCCACATGTGGGGCGTGGCGCCGACGGCGAGCTTGTGGGCCGGCGATCGATACCCGCCGTTTACCGCGATGTGCAGCGACGCGCCCACGCCCTCGCGCAACCGCTCGAGGTAGAAGGCCAGGGTCCGGATCGCGCACGGGACGTAACGGGGATATTGCCGGAGCCGTGACGCTTCCTTCAGGTCGACGAGCAGGAACTCGTTCAGCCCGAAGTGGCCGGTGAGGCGGATGTCCCGCGCCGCCTCGTGCGACGGCACCTCGTAGAAGTAGCGCGGCAGGCGGTGCTGCCGCCCGAGCTTGTCCTGCACCATCTCGTGGGGGCGCAGGACGGCCCGCAGGTCGGCCTCCAGGTCGAAGCCGTCCACGACCTTCAGGCCCGACTCCCGCTCCATCATCGGTTTTTCACGTGCACCGGATACCGGCCAGGCATTCATAGATGTCGCGGGAGACGTCGGCGACCGCCGTGCTGCGCGGCGAGGCCTGGTCGAACCGCGTCAGGATCACGAGCACGTAGGGCTTCCGATCTTCAAGATACACGATGCCCGCGTCGTGATGGACGGTCGCGATGTTTCCTGTCTTGTGGGCGACCCGGGCCGCCTCCGGGAGGCCGGCGGGAATCCCGCTCTTCAGCTGCTGGTCGTGCATGATGTCCAGCATCTCGCGGGAGGCGCTCGCGGAGAACGCCTTCCCGTCCGCGATCATCCGCAGCATCCGCAGCAATCCGTTCGCGGTCACGAGGTTGTTGAGGCCGGCGTCGAAGGCGGCCTGGTCCTCGACCCCCCGCAGCACGGTGACACCCTCGATCCCGAGCTCCGCGAGCGCCGCCTGTATCGTCGGCACGCCGACCACGTCCACTAGCAGGTTGGTGGCGAAGTTGCTGGAGGCGGTGATCATCTGGTAGGCGAGGCGCTTCACCGGCATGGTGCGCCCGAGATGCCGGTAGAGCTCGGGGTCGGAGTCGCGATTGACGTCCACCATGAAGAGCTGATGGGGCGGGCCGGCAATGCTCGTGAACTTGTTGCGCACGTGCACCGGCGCGTCCATGGTCAGGTCGCCCCGGTCGACCATGCGGTAGACGCCGAGCAGGACGGCGAGCTTCATCGTGGACGCGGCGTGGAACCAGGAGTCGGCGTTGTACGACCACTGCAGCGTCGTCTCGTAGTCGTAGAACGCGATCCCGAGCTCGACCAGTCCGTGGGAGTCCTTGATCTGCTGCACGCTCTGGTACAGCGAGATCTCGGCCCGGGCGAGTGATGGTTGCGGTTGCGACCGGCTCCCCATCAGAAAAGTCTAACCCTCAGAGCGCCTCGAAGTCGGTGAGCTTCTTGAAGAGCCGGTAGCGGGCGTCGATCTCCGGCCGGGTCAGGCGGAGCAGCCGGTCCAGGCTGAAAGCCTCGACGCAGAACGACGCGAGCGTGCTGCCCATGACGACCGCGCGGCGCAGCGCGCCCTCGTCCGTCGTGCGTGCCCCGGCCAGCGAGCCCAGGAACCCGCCCGCGAACGTATCGCCGGCGCCCGTCGGATCGAACACTTCCTCCAGCGGATACGCGGGGGCGGCGAAGGACCCCTCGTCCGAGAACATGACGACACCGTGCTCGCCCTTCTTGACGATGAGCGTCCGCGGCCCCATGGCACGGATCGCCCGCGCCGCCTTCACGATGTTCCATTCTCCCGACAGCTGCCGAGCCTCGGCGTCGTTGATGAGCAGGATCGAGACGCGGGCCAGCGTCTTCCGGAGCTCCTCCGGCTTGCCGGAGATCCAGAAGTTCATGGTGTCGCAGGCCACGACCTCGGGGTCGCGGACCTGGTCGAGGACGTCGCGCTGCAGCAGGGGATCGATGTTGCCCAGGAACACGTGGCTGCTCCTTTGGTACTTCTCGGGGATGCGCGGCTTGAAGGTCTCGAAGACGTTCAGGTCCGTGCACACCGTCTCGCGGGAGTTGAGGTCGTAGGAGTACTTCCCCTGCCAGTGGAAGGTCTCGCCATCGCCGCGCTCCAGCCCCTCGAGGTCGATCGGCCGTCCCTTGAAAGCGGCCAGCTCCTTCTCGCCGAAGTCGCGGCCGACGATGCCCACGAGGTTCACGGGCACGAAGAAGGACGCCGCCACGGAGAAGAACGACGCGCTGCCGCCGAGCACCTTCTCCGCGCGCCCGAAAGGCGTCTCCACGGTGTCGAAGGCGACGCTGCCGACGACGAGGATCGAGGACGCCGCCGTCTTCATCTGCCCTCCGCGGGCATGTAGCGCCCGATGATGGGCGCGAGGTCGCGCTTCAGCTGCGCCGGCACCAGCTCGGGCGCGGTCACCAGCGACGAGCGGAGCGCGGTCGCGCACTCACAGCGCCGGGGCTCGCGGGGCACGCGCTGGAGCGCGGAGCGCAGCACCGCCTGGGCGGTCACGGCGTTTTTCACCAGGTTCTGGATGATCTGGTCGGCGGTGACCGACTCGTGGTCGGGGTGCCAGCAGTCGTAGTCGGTGACCATCGCGAGGGTGACGTAGCAGATCTCCGCCTCGCGGGCCAGGCGGGCCTCCGGGAGGTTGGTCATGCCGATGACGTCCATCCCCCACGAGCGGTAGAGCTCGGACTCGGCGCGGGTCGAGAACTGCGGGCCCTCGATGCAGACGTAGGTCCCGCCGCGATGGTGGGTGGCCCCGGCGGCCGTGCAGGCCTCGTCCATCACGCCGCGCAGGTCCGCGCAGAAAGGATGGGCAAACGCGACGTGGGCGACGAGCCCGCGGCCGAAGAACGTCGCCGCGCGCTTGGTGCGGTCGACGAACTGGTCGGGCACGACCATGTGCAACGGAGCGTACTTCTCCTTCAGCGACCCGACCGCGGAGACGGAGAGGATCCTCTCCACCCCGAGCGTCTTCATCGCGTAGAGGTTGGCCTGGAAGTTGAGCTCGCTGGGCAGGATGCGGTGACCGCGGCCATGCCGGGGCAGGAACGCGACGCGGCGGCCTTCGAGCCGGCCCACCATCAGGCGGTCCGACGGCGGCCCGAAGGGCGTTTCCACCCCGACCTCCGTCACGTCCGTGAAGCCTTCCATCTCGTAGAGGCCGCTGCCTCCGATGATCCCGATCTCCGCCGACGCGCTCACTCGCTCTTCCTTTCCACTAGCTCCAGCAGTACGCCCGCCGCCGACCGGGGATGGACGAACGCCACCTTGCGCCCGCCCGCGCCCACCCGGGGCTTCGTATCCAGGAGCTCGACCCCGCGCGCGGCCAGCGCATCGAGCGCTTCCTGGATGTCGGGCACGGCGACGCACACGTGGTGCAATCCGCTGCGCTTCTCGAGGAAGCGGGCGATCACGGAACCGGGCTCCGTCGGCTCCAGCAGCTCGAGGTGCGATTCTCCCACGGGCAGGAACGCGGTCCGCACCTTCTCCGTGGGCACGTCGTGCGTGGCGTCGACGTGGAACCCGAGCGCTTCGTAGGCGCGGACACCATCCTCGATGCTCGCCACGGCGATCCCCAGGTGGTCGATCCTCGAGTAGGCGCCGCCCGCCCCGAGCAATCCCACGCGCCGCAGGACCTCGTCCGCGGCGGTGAACGGATCGACGGTGTGCGCGGCCAGGCGATCGACGACGGTCTCCGTCTGCGCGTCGGTGAGACCCCGCGCGCGCACCTCGGAGAGCAGCCGCCCGCGCAGCGTCTCCTCGAACTGCTGCCGCAGGTGCGCGCGCTGCTTGCGCGCGAGGAGCCCGCTCGCACCGGCACGGGTGCGGAATTCTTCCGCCGCGGCCAGCAGCTCGCCGATGCCCTGGTCGGCGGTCGCAACCGTCTTCAGGATCGGCGGCCGGGCCGCGTCGGGCGCGGCCAGGGACAGCATCGACTCGATCTCCGCGACCACGCGCTCGACGCCGTCGCGGTCGGCCTTGTTCACGACGAAGATGTCGGCGATCTCCATGATCCCGGCCTTCAGGGCCTGCACCTCGTCGCCGAGGCCGGGCACGAGCACGACGATGCTGACGTCGGCGGCCCCGACGATGTCGACCTCGTCCTGCCCCACGCCCACCGTCTCCACGATGATCACGTCCTTGCCCGACGCGGAGAGTATGGTGAGCACGTGGGAGGTCGCGGCGGCCAGGCCTCCGAGGTGACCGCGCGTGGCCATCGACCGAATGAAAACGCCGTCGTCGAGGGCGTGCCCCTGCATCCGGATCCGGTCGCCCAGGATCGCGCCGCCGGTATAGGGCGACGTCGGGTCGACGGCGATGACGCCCACCGTCCGGCCGCCCTTGCGCAGGTGCGCGGTCATCCGGTCGACCAGCGTCGACTTGCCGGATCCGGGGGGGCCGGTGACGCCGAGGACGACGGACGTGCCGGCGTGCGGGAAGAGAAGCGCCAGCAGCGCCGCCGCCTCCGGCCGCGCGTCCTCGACCAGGCTGATCGCGCGGGCGATGGAGCGGACGTCCCCTTGCCGCACGCCCGCGGCGAGGGCCGCCGTCGCGTCCCTGGGCGGGGCCGGGACGGCTATCTCACCACCCCGCGCAGCGACAGGAGCTCGCGCGCGATCACGAGGCGCTGCACTTCGCTCGTGCCCTCGCCGATGGTGCCGAGCTTGCTGTCGCGCAGGAACCGCTCGACGGGATATTCCTTGATGAAGCCGTAGCCGCCGTGGATCTGGACTGCCTCCAGCGCCACCTGCACCGCCATCTCGGTGGCAAACAGCTTCGCCATCGACGAGGGGACGGTGTGCTCCTGCCCGGCGTCGCGCATCGCCGCCGCCCGCCAGGTCAGCAGGCGGGCCGCCTCCACCTCGGTCGCCATGTCCGCGAGCTTGAACTGGATGCCCTGGAACTCCGCGATCGCGTGGCCGAACTGCCGGCGGCCGGCGGCGTACTTGAGCGCCGCCTCGAGGCTGCCCTGCGCGATCCCCACCGACCAGGCGGCGATGCCGATGCGGCCGCGGTCGAGAATGCGGAGCGTGTCGATGAAGCCGTTGCCTTCCTTGCCGAGCAGGTTGGCGGCGGGGATGCGGCAATCCTCGAAGACGAGCTCGGACGTGTCCGACGAGCGGACGCCGAGCTTGTCTTCCTTCTTCCCGGGCCGGAACCCTTTGGTCCCGCGCTCCACGACGAAGGCGGAGATTCCCTTCTTCCCCTTCGCGCGGTCGGTGACGGCCATGATCACCGCCGTGTCGGCGATGCGGCCGTTGGTGATGAAGGTCTTGGAGCCATTCAGCACCCAGGAATCGCCGTCGCGGATCGCCGCCGTCTTGGTGCCGCCGGCGTCCGACCCCGCGCTGTTCTCGGTGAGCCCCCAGCAGCCGATCTTCTCCCCCTTGGCGAGGGGAACGAGGTACTTCTTCTTCTGTTCCTCGCTGCCGGCGAGGTAGATATGCCCCGAGCAGAGGCTGTTGTGCGCGGCAATGGAGAGCGCCACGCCGGCGTCCACCCGCGACAGCTCTTCCATGGCGATCGCGTAGTCGAGCGTCGTGAGGCCCGCGCCGCCATACTCGGTGGGCCAGACCGCCCCCATCAAGCCGAGCTCGCCGAGCTTCGTGAACACGTCGCGCGGGAACTCCTGCTTCTCGTCCCACTCGCGCGAGTGGGGCGCTAGCTCGGACTCGGCGAAGTCGCGGACGGTCTTCTTGAGGAGTTGCTGCTCCTCGCTCAGGCTGAAGTCCAAACGGCCTCCTCGTGGCGGGCGTGGCGGACATTGTACGATTAGTCCCCGTCGCAGGTTGGAGGTTGACTACATGGAGAATCGCTGCCCCGAGTGCGGGACGACGCTGCCCCGGGGCGTGCCGTCGTGGACGCGCCAGCTCACCGTTGCCGACGTGATGACGAAGGACCTCGTCACCCTCGGCCCCGAGGACACCTTGATGCAGGCGGGAGAGGTGATGCGCAAGCGCGGCATCCGCCGATTGCCGGTGGTGGTGGCGGACACCCTCGTGGGCCTGCTCGCGGAAGGCGACCTGAAGCGCGCGCAGCCGTCGGCGCTCTCCGACTCCGAGGAGGAGTTCGTCCGCGTCATGGAGGGGACCCCTATCTCGCGGATCATGATCCCGAACCCCATCACCACCACCGAGGACACGCCCCTTCTCGAGGCGGCGCAGACGCTCCACACCACCAAGTTCGGCGCCCTCCCCGTGCTCCGCGACGGCAGGATCGTCGGCATCCTGACCGACAGCGACCTCGTGGGCGGATTCGTCACCCTGCTCAGCCAGGGCGGCTGACCGCGGGATGGAGGACGCCGACGTCGAGACGTCGTCGGAGGCGTACGCCCGCCGCTTCTCCGGCTCCGTCGGCGGATGGTTCCTCGACGTCCAGGCCCAGGCGACCCTCGGCCTGCTCCAGGTGAATCGGCGCACGTCGCGTCCCTTGCGCATCGTGGACGTGGGCGGCGGCCACGGCCAGCTCGCGGGGCCGCTCGCCGACGCGGGTCACGCCGTGACGGTGGTCGGCAGCACCGATGCCTGCCGCGGTCGCGTGCAAGCGCTCGTCGATGCCGGGCGGGTTCGGTGGTCGACCGCCGACCCTTTGCGCCTTCCGTTCGACGCGCGTTCGTTCGACGTGGCCCTTGCCTTCCGGCTCCTTCCCCACGTCGAGCGATGGCGCGACCTCATCGCCGAGCTGTGCCGCGTCGCCGCCGGCGCGGTGATCGTCGACTATCCGTCGAAGCGCAGCGTGAACGCCGTCGCGGGGCCGCTCTTCGGCCTGAAGAAGCAGCTCGAAGGGGACACCCGGCCGTTCGCGGTGTTCGCGGACGCCGAGGTGAGCTCCGCGTTCCGCGCCCGCGGCTTCATGGTGCGCGAAAGGCGGCGGCAGTTCGCGGTACCGATGACGGTTCATCGCGCGCTCGGCGCCGTGTCGCTATCCCGGGGCATCGAGCGAGTCGCCGGGGCGATGGGGCTGACGTCGCGAATCGGCTCTCCGGTCATCGCGGAGGCGTTCCGCATTGACGCCTGAGCCCGAGCCCTGGCCGCTGGCCCTCTTCCGCCGCTCGGTGCTGAAGCAGCGCAAGCTCGCCGAGATCGCCGCCATGCTCGGCCCCACCGAGGGCCTGCGCTGCCTCGACCTCGGGTCCGACAACGGTGTCGTGTCGCTGCTGCTGCGGCAGCGTGGCGGGCGGTGGGCCTCGGCGGACCTGGCGCCGGAAGCCGTCGCGTCCATCCGTGAGCTGGTCGCGACCGACGTCCATCTCGTGAGCGGCGATCGCCTTCCCTTCGCGGACGCGGAGTTCGATCGCGTGGCGGTGGTGGACATGCTGGAGCACGTGCCCGATGACCGCGCCTTCATGGCCGAGGTCGCGCGCGTGACGCGGCCGGGCGGGACGCTGGTCGTGAACACCCCGTTCCGGCGCGAAACGCCGCTCCGCCGCCTGCGCCACGCCATCGGCCAGACCGACTTGAAGCACGGCCACCTCCGCCCCGGCTACGATCCGGAAGGGCTGCGCGCCCTGCTGGCGCCCGCGTTCACCCTCTCGGCGTGGCATCCGTACTCGCGCTTCTTCTCCGAGCTCGTCGACACCGGGATCCAGTGGGGCGTCGAGCGGCTGGGCAAGAAATCGGCGTCCAAGGGACTGGTGGTGACCGGCGCCGACCTCGCAAAGCACCGCCGCCTCTTCCGGGCGTACTCGATCGTCTATCCTCTCGTATGGTCGATCTCGCGGCTCGACGCGCTCCTTCCCACGGGATCGGGATACATGTTGATCGCGTCCGCCGTGCGCCATGAGTAAGGCGCCGCGCAGGTTCGGCCGCTACGTCGTCGAGCGCGAGATCGGCGACGGCGCCATGGGGCGCGTCTACCGGTGCGCCGACCCGCTGATGAAGCGGCTGGTGGCGGTGAAGACGGTGAAGCAGGAGTACCTCACCCGGGAGACGGCGGAGGACTACCTGCGGCGGTTCCGCCGCGAGGCGCAGGCGGCCGGCCGGCTGTCCCATCCCAACATCGTGAGCATCTACGACGTGGGCGAGACGTACTTCGTCATGGAGTACCTCGAGGGGACGACATTGCAGGCGGTGATCGCCGCCCGCGGCGCCCTTCCCCTCGACGAGGCGCTCGGCCTCCTCACCCCGCTCGCGGACGCGCTCGACTACGCGCACCGCTCGTCGATCATCCATCGCGACATCAAGCCCGCGAACATCATGGTCCTCGAGGACGCGCGCCCGAAGCTGATGGACTTCGGCGTGGCGCGGCTGGAGTCGTCGGTGGCCACGCAGTCCGGCCACTTCTTCGGATCGCCTTCCTACATGGCCCCCGAGCAGGTCGCGGGCGGAGAGGTGACCAGCCGGGCCGACCTCTTCTCGTTCGCGGTGCTGGCCTACGAAGTGATCACCGGCCGGCGGCCTTTCGAAGGCGACAGCATCACCGCCGTCATGTATCGCGTGGTCAACGAGGACCCGCCGCCGCCGCGGCAGTGGGACTTCGACCTGCCCGCGAGCTACGACGTCATCTTCAAGCGCGCGCTCAGCAAGGCGCCGGCGGACCGGTATCCCGATGCCGCGGCCCTCGTCGCCGCCCTGCAGGTGAAGGACATCGAGTCCGAGCTCGACGCGCTCACCGAAGTTCCGCCCGCCCCGCCCACGGTCGCGGGTGCGCCTGCGCCGCCGCCGGTTGGGCTGGCGACGCCGATCCCGCCCCTGTCGCCGGGCGAGGAAACGGCCGACCTCCGCGGCCGGTCACCCGCGCGCCGTCCGGCGTGGATGTGGCTGGGGGCGATCGCATTGGTCCTCGCCGCCGCCGGCGCCGGATCGCATTACTTCCGTGCCGCACCGCCCGCTCCTCCCGCCCCGCCACCGACCGGCGTTCATCTCGGCTACGCGACCTTCCGCGTCGAGGCGGAGCCGCCAGGCGCACGGGTGTGGGTGGACGACACCGACGTCGGCGCCGCGCCCGTCCTGCTGCCGGTGGCGGGCGGCCGCCACACCGTCCGCGTCGCCGTCGCCGGCTACGCGCCCGCAGAGCTGAGCCTCGACATCACCGCCGGAACGGCGCCCCCGCCGCTACGGTTCGTGCTCGAGCCGGTGACCGTTCGTCTCTCCGTGACGTCGCAGCCGTCCGGCGCCACGGTGCGCGTCGACGGAAAGACGATCGGCGTCGCGCCCTTGCCGGCCGCCATCGTCCCGCCGGGCCGGCACGAGGTGCGCGTCGACAAGAAGGGGTTCGCATCCTTCGTCCAGCGCGTGGAGGGGGCGGCGGGCGACACGGTCGAGGTGAAGGCGCGGCTCGCCCGCGCGTCGGCTTCGCACCCGCTACCCCTGCTGCCGTCTCCGTCCCCGCAGTGGATTCCCTACGAGGGCGCGCTGGTGCCCTTCGACGCCACGGTCTCTCCGCCGAAGAAGATCTCGGGGAGCTCCCCGCCCTACCCGGACGAGGCGCGGCGCGTGAACCTGCTGGGCACGGTCAAGCTCGAGATGATCGTGAACGAGCGCGGAGAGCCGACCGACCTGCGGGTGGTCCAGTCCGCCGGCGACCTCCTCGATCGCGCGGTGGTGAACGCGGTGCGTAACTGGCGCTACGAGCCGGCGGTGAAAGGCGGCGTCCGGGTCAAGGTGCGCTGGTCGTACCAGCACAACTACGTCCGGGAGTAGGGCTTCCTAGAGCAGGGCGTCGAGCGCGCGGCCGGGTGCTACCTCCTCGGGGTCGGCTCCGCGCCGGAAGAGCCGCGCGCCGTTCCGCCCTTCGAGCCGCAGCGACCCGCCCTCGCGCCGCAGCCAGGCGCCTTCGCGCAAGCCCACGACCGGCGCCTCGTTCTCCTCCAGGTACTCCCGCAGGCGGTCTTCGCGCGTCTCCCCCATGTGACGGGAGCCGGCCGTCACATCGAGGAAATGGGGGTTGATCTGGAAGGGGACGAGGCCGAGCGCGTCGAAGGTCACCGGCTCGACGATCGGCATGTCGTTGGTGGTGCGGATGGTGGGCGCGGCGATGTTCGTACCCGCGCTCGCGCCCAGGTACGGCATCCCCGCGGCCACGCGCGCGCGGAGGTCGTCGACGTAGCGCGCCTTCTGCAGCGTGCGGAGTAGGCGGAAGGTGTTGCCGCCGCCCACGAAGACGGCGTCCACGGAACGCAGCGACGCCGCGTTCCTCGTCGCGGCCAGCGCCGTGACCTCGATCCCTTCGCGGCCGAAGCGGTCCTGCACCTTCGCGGTGTAGGCGGCGTGATCGGCCAGCGCGAAGGGCACGAAGGCGAGGCGCTGGATCGGGCCGAGGAAAGCGCGAATATCGTCCATGGCGTGGTCGAGATAACCCTCGCCGAAGTTCGTCGAGTTGCTGAGCAGGAACAGTCGCATCGGGTGATTGTGGCCCGTCAGAGCCCTCGCGAGGCGTAGAAGGCCTCGAGTCCCGCGCGTTCTTCGCGTTGCCGCGCCTCGTCCCAGCCATGCGCCGCGGCCATCACGTCGACCACGATCGCGACGTCGCTCTCCGCGGGCGGGCCGGCGGTCCCGAGGTCGAGCCGGCGGAGGACGGCGTCGGTCAGGTGCACGGCCATCTCCTCGCGCACGGCCGTGCGCGCCGCGTTGGGGAGCGAACCCACGGGCGGGGCGGCACGGTGGAGCGCCACGTGATCGGTGCGCGAGGCGATCTTCGGCCGCGCCAGCACGCAGAGTGCCCGGTCGACCGCCGCTTCCGCCAGCGCGCGGCCGCCGGTGTACTTCACGCCCAGCGCCGAGAGGAGGCCCGGAGCGCCGTCGCGCGCGTGATCGCGCACCCGATGGCCGCTCCACAGGCCGCCAGCGGAGCCGGGGACGAGCCCCTCGTGCACCAGCGCGACGTCTTCGGCGGCGAGCGCGGCCCACGGGAAGGCACGCGCCGCCACGGCGAGGAACCCACGCGCTCCGCCCGCCGGGGCCGAAGGCGGCTCATATCCCGTGCCCACGATCGTCCGGCCGCGCCAGGGGACGAGAAACAGGTAGCGGCCCTCGGCGCGCCCGCCGACCGCGACGCCGTCGACGATCGGCCGGCGCAGCACGAGATTGAACGCGCGCAGGAGCGGGACGCGGACGGCGTTGATGCCCGACGCGGCGAGGATGCCGTCGATCCCGGGGCCGGCGGCATTGATGGTCACGCGCGCGCGGACGGAAAGGTTGGACGCGCCCAGCGAGTCCCGGCAGGAAGCGCCCGTCACGCGGCCAGCGGCGTCGCGCTCGAGCGCGGAGACGGCGACGTAGTTCGCGACGGTTGCGCCTTCGGCGGCCGCCGAGTGGACGAAGGCGAGGACGAGACGCTCGCTGCTCTCCACCTGCGCGTCGTGCCACAGCGCGCCGCCGCTGATCCCGCGCGGTGAGAGCCCCGGCACGCGCGCGGCCACGTCTTCCGGCGAGAGGATGCGGCCGCTCGGAATCGCGTGCGCGGCGTCGAGCCCGTGATTGCGATCCGCGGTGAGTGCGTCGCTCGCCTTCATCGCGATCGCGAGCGCCGCGCGGCTGCGGAGGCCGTGCCCGTCGGTCGGGACGAGGAACGGGAGGGGACGGACCAGGGCGGGTGCGATGCGCAGCAGCGCCTTCCGTTCGCGAGCCGACGCGCGCACGGCGGCGAGGTTCGCGCGCTGGAGGTGCCGCAGGCCGCCGTGGATGGTCTTCAGGCTGTTCCAGCTCGTGCCGGAGCCGAAATCCGCCGCCTCCACGAGGGCGACGCGCAGCCCGCGCAGCGCGGCGTCCCAGGCGATGGCCGCCCCGCTGACGCCGCCGCCGATGACGAGGACGTCGTGCTCCCGCACGGTGAGCGCGACGAGGTCGCGGTTCAACCCTTTTTGGAGAGGGCTCTCACCACGCGGGCGAGGCGGGCGCTGTCCTCGATGGGCATCTGCTGGAACTCGAAGCCGACGTCGTAGTGCTTGGGGTGGCTCTGGAGTCGCTCCTGGCACGACGCCACCCGGCCGCGGCAACGGATCGGCGGCTCCTCCTCGAGCGAGACCTCGAGGGGCAGGACCTCGTCGACCTTCATCGGATGGTCGATCTCGATGAGCATTCCGTGCATGCTGATGATCCGCACCTCGTACCGCAACGGGTGCGCGATCGAAGCCTGTCCGTCGAGGTGGAAGCGGACGCCGGCCAGCCGCTGCTCCACCGCCACCGGATCGGCGCCCGCGACCAGGACGTTTTCGCCGCCCTCCGTGAACGCGCCGTGGAACTTCATCCCGATTGAGTAGATGGGAATGGTCTCGCCACCCCGGGACTCGAGCCCGCCGAGCACCGACCACGAGACGACGCCGCGCATCGCCACCGATTTGCCCGCGACATCGAGGGTCAAGGTGTACTCCTCGCCGACGAGGAGACGGGTCTCGGTCCGGAAGGCGAGGCCGCCCAGGCTGATGTTGATGATCTCGACGGGAGAGGTCGAAAGCATCGTCCCGTGGCCGGTCTCGACGTCGAACCGGGCCTCCCGCCTACGCTCGTCCATTTGCCCGGGAACGCTACCACGAATTGCACGAACTACAGGCGGTAGTACCGTTTAGCGTTCACGAGAGTATCTCGGCCAGCACCGCGCCGGCGTTCGCGCACTCGCCGCGCGAGACGTCATGGTGGGTCACCAGCCGGATCGTGCGCGCGTCCATCGCGGAGGCCAGGACGTGCCTTCGCGCCAGCTCCGCGACGACGTTGGCGGCCGCTCCGGGAGGATCGACCATCTCCGCGACCACGATGTTCGTTCGCACCGGCAGAAGCTTCACGGAGCGGCACTGGGCGAGCGCATCGGCGAGGATCCGTGCGTTCTCGTGATCCTCGGCCAGCCGCCGCGTCATCGTCTCGAGCGCGACGAGGCCGGCGGCGGCGAGGATCCCGACCTGGCGCATCCCGCCGCCAAGCTGCTTGCGCACGCGCCGCGCTTCCTCGATGAGCACGCGCCGCCCGGCAAGGATCGACCCCGCGGGCGCGCACAGCCCCTTGGACAGCGTGACCATCACCGTGTTGGCGCCGGCAACCAGCTCCCGCGGTTCCACGCCGAGCGCGGTGGCGGCGTTCCAGAGCCGAGCGCCGTCGACGTGGACGGGAACGCCGAGGGCGTGGGCGGCGTCGATCGCGTCGCGCATCGTGGCCACGTCCGCCACCGTCCCTCCGGCGAGATTGTGGGTGTTCTCGAGGACGACGAGGCCGAGGTCGGACCGGTAATAGGCCGACGGCCGCGCGGCCGCCCGGATGTCGGCCGCGGTGATGAGGCCGTCCTCGGCGTGGACGATGCGCGGCATCACGCCGGACAGGACGGCCATCCCCGCCATCTCGTACTGGACGACGTGGCTGCGCGCGTCGGCGAGCACCTCCTGCCCCGGGCGGGTCAGGATGCGAATCGCGATCTCGTTCCCCATGACGCCGGACGGCACCCAGAGCGCGGACTCGAACCCCAGCCGCCGCGCCGCCTCCGCCTGGAGCCGGAGCACGGTCGGGTCCTCGCCGTAGACGTCGTCGCCGACTTCCGCCTCCGCCATCGCGCGGCGCATCTCCGCCGTGGGCCGGGTCACGGTGTCGGACCGAAGATCGATCATCGCGAGACGAAATCACATCTGGCCGCGGAAGCAAAGCGCGCGACTCTTCGCATACGATGGCGGCGAGGAGGACGGCGATGAGAGCGGCTTTCATTGCGTTGTACGTGACGGCAGTGGCGGCCGGCGCCCAGGCTGCGGATCCGCCCGCGCGGACGACCGTCCTCAAGGCCGCGCGGCTCTTCGACGGCCGCGGCGACACCGTCATCCGGAATGCGGTGATCGTCGTCGCGGACGGCAGGATCCAGTCCGTGGGCAGCGGCCTCGCGGCGCCCGCCGGCGCGGAGGTGATCGACCTCGGCGACGTCACCCTGCTGCCGGGGTTCATCGACGCCCACACGCACCTGACCGGGGAATCCACCGAGAACTGGCTCCAGGACACGATGGCGGGCCTGCGGCGCGCGGTGGCGGAGACGGCCATCCGCGCCACCGGGTTCGCGCGGCGGACGGTGATGGCCGGCTTCACCACCGTGCGTGACGTGGGCTCCGGCGATTTCGTGGACGTCGGGCTGCGCAACGCCATCGCGGAAGGCATCGTGCCCGGGCCGCGGATGCTGGTGGCGGCGAATGCGCTCGGCGCGCGCGGCGGTCACTGCGACAACACCGGCTTCCCGTACCTGCTGTTCGGCAAGGAGCCCGGGATGGCGGAGGGCATTGCCTCGGGGGCGGATGGCTTCCGCGACGCCGTGCGCTTCCAGGTGAAGTACGGCGCCGACGTCATCAAGGTGTGCGCCACCGGCGGCGTTCTCTCGCTCTCCGACGCCGTGGACACGCCGCAGCTCACCCAGGCGGAGATGGACGCGCTCGTCGACGAAGCGCACCGGCTGCGGCGCCGCACCGCCGCCCACGCCCACGGCGCCGAGGGCGCGAAGGTCGCGATCCGCGCCGGCATCGACTCCATCGAGCACGGCTCGTTCCTCGACGACGAGGCGGTCCGGATGATGAAGGAGCGCGGGACGTACTTCGTCCCCACCGCGATGGCGGTCAAGTACGTGACGTCGCCCACGCGGTCATACCCGCCGGAGATCGCGGCCAAGGCCCGCGCCGCCGCGGCCGCCCACGGTACCGCCCTCCGCAAGGCGATCCAGGCCGGGGTCAAGATCGCGTTCGGCACCGACTCCGGCGTGAGCGCCCATGGGCGGAACGCGGAGGAGTTCGGCTTGCTGGTCGATCACGGGATGACGCCGGCGGCGGCGCTCCGCGCGGGGACCCAGTCCGCGGCCACGCTGCTGGGAATCGAGGCCGACGTCGGCACGCTGGAGGCCGGCAAGGAGGCGGACATCGTGGCCGTGGCCGGCGACCCGCTGGCCGACATCCACGCGACGGAGCGCGTCCAGTTCGTGATGCGCAACGGCAAGATCCTGCGCAGGGACTAGGGCTCGTTTGTAGCTCTTTACGTAGCTTTTGCCGCCGCCTCCCGGTCGAAGAGCATCATGTCCGTCGGCACGGTGCGGCCTCCGACCTGGCGCAGCAGGCTCGTGACCTGGCCGCGGTGATAGGTCGAGTGATTGGCGACGTGCTGCACGAGCTGCCACAGGGGCTGGGTGTGGGCGGCGCCGGCCATGGTCCTGTACGCGACGGGCGCCATGGGGGCGGACGCGGGAAGGGCGTCGAGCCACGCGCGCCGGTGATCCTCGATCACCTTCCAGCGATCACGGAGCGCGATCACGTGCGCGAGCTCGGACTCGTCGGGCGGCCCCGGCGGCGAGACCCCCTTCCAGCGCTCGAGCCAGATCCACTCCGCCCACATCATGTGGGCGAGCGTGCCGCGCAGGCTGCCGTGGCTCGCGGCCAGCTCGCGGACGAAGTCGGCGGGCGAGATCGTCGCGCAGGCGCGCATCACCCGATGGTTCGCCCAGATCGTGTAGTCGATGAGCCGCGCCAGCGCGTCCTTGTCGAGCATCCGTCCTCCGAGGCGGCGTATTCTACCCGCCTCGGAAGGAGCGAAGAATGCCACTGGTCCGCATCACTCTCGCCGCCGGCCGCCCCGCGGCGGAGCGGCGCCTCATCGCGGACGCGGTCCAGGGCGCGCTCGTCGGCGCCGCGAACGTTCCCCCCGACGATCGTTTCCAGGTCGTGCAGGAGGTGCCGGCGGACGCCCTGATCTGGAACGCGGGCTACCTCGGCCAGTCGCGCAGCCCGCAGGTCGTCTTCATCGAGATCACGCTCAACGCCGGGCGGACGGTCGAGGTGAAGAAGGCCCTCTATGCCGCCATCGCACAGGGCCTGGCCACGGCGGTGGGACTGCGGCCGGACGACGTCCTGGTGAACCTCGTCGAAGTCCCGCGCGAGAACTGGTCGTTCGGCGGCGGCGCGATGAGCTACCCGCCCGTCGCCTGACCCGGGTCTAACGCGACGGCGCGGTCCGGAGCTCGGCCCCGTAGGCCTCGACGGATACCTTGGCCGCCGCGGCCGCGCCCGCGCCTTCGCCCTGCTTGTGCGCGACTTCGGCCGGGTCGGGCTGCTTCACGCGAACCTTGCCTTCGATCACGACCTGCTTGCCCGCCGAGTTCTTCGGGATCGTGAAGCCCGCGTCCTCGAAGGTGACGTGCACGCTCGCGTCGCCCTGCTTCACCGTCACCCAGCATCCCATCGCCTTGCACACTTCGTCGGCCTTGCCTTCGAGGCGAACGATGTCGCCGTCCTTCGCCGAGGCGAGGACGGATGCCACGGACGTCGGCTTCAAACCCTCGAGGGGCTTCCCGTATCGGGCGACCTTGGCGTCCGCCGCCGCCGGCGCGGCGGCCAGGCAGGCAACCGTCATCATCATCGCGATCATGGAGTCTCATCGGCCCGTGAGCGGGCGACGACGACGGGCGCGGCGGTCACCTTGCGCGTGCCGACCGAGGCGCCGCAGTCCCCACAAAGATACTCGTTCAGCTCGCCGTCGGGAAGGACGAGCAGCAGCCGCTCGCGGACCGGACGGGCCGCGCGGCACCGTGCGCAGAACAGGACCGACGCCTGCAGGTCCTGGAAGGAGGCGGGAGCGGGCCCGCGTCGCGCGTTCATCGCTTCCTTTATAATCGGCGGTCCATGGCTACGGCAACCGCCGCCCGCGAGGGCGTGCTCGCGCGATTCGAGCCGGTCATCGGCCTCGAGGTCCATGTCCAGCTGCTGACCGCGACCAAGATCTTCTGCGGGTGCCGCAATCGCTTCGGCGACGCGCCCAATACCAACGTCTGCCCCGTGTGCCTCGGCCTGCCCGGCGCGCTCCCGGTCCTCTCCCGACACGCGGTGACGCTCGCGATCCGCGCCGCGCTCGCCACCGGCTGCACCGTGCATGCGACGTCGGTCTTCTCCCGCAAGAACTATTTCTATCCCGACCTCCCCAAGGGATACCAGATCTCGCAGTACGACCAGCCGATCGCCACCGACGGCGGCATCGAAATCCCCTCCGGGGACGGCTTCCGCACCGTCCGCCTCGAGCGCATCCACATGGAGGAGGACGCGGGCAAGCTGCTTCACGAGGGGCACGCGTGGTCGGCGGAGAAGAGCGGCGTCGACTTCAACCGCAGCGGCGTTCCCCTGATCGAGATCGTGTCCCGCCCCGACCTGCGCACGCCCGAGGAGGCCTACGACTACCTCACGGCGCTGAAGGCGGTGCTCCTCTACGCCGGGATTTCCGACTGCAACATGGAAGAGGGATCGCTGCGCTGCGACGCCAATGTCTCCATCCGCCCCCGCGGCACGGAGCCGTTCGGGACGCGCGCCGAGATCAAGAACCTGAACTCGTTCCGCAACGTGGCCCGCGCCATCGAGCACGAGGTCGTCCGCCAGGCCGCGCTCATCGATGCCGGCAACCGCATCGTGCAGGAGACGCGCCTCTGGAACGCCGACCGCGGCGAGACGGTGTCGATGCGCTCCAAGGAAGAGGCGCACGACTACCGCTACTTCCCGGAGCCCGACCTGCCGCCGCTCGTGGTGGACGCGGCCTGGATGGAGCAGGTGCGGGCGGCGATGCCGGAGCTGCCGGCGCAGAAGCGGCGGCGGTTCGCGTCCGAGTACCGCATCCCCGACTACGATGCCGGCGTGCTCACCCTGTCCCCGGAGGTCGCCGATTATTACGAGGCGGTGGCGCGGGGCAGCGGAAGCCCCAAGGCGGCGTCCAACTGGGTGATGACGGCGGTGCTGCGCAAGCTGAAGGAGGACGACCGCCCGCTCGCGTCCTGCCCGATCGCGCCCTCCGCCCTCGCCGATCTCGTGCGTATGATCGACGCCGGCGCCATCAGCGGCACGACGGGCCGCGACGTGTTCCAGAAGATGTGGGCGTCGGGTGAGGGCGCCGCCGCCATCGTCGAGCGCGAGGGGCTCGGCCAGGTGTCGGACGAGTCCACGATCCAGGCCGCGATCGACGCGGTGATCGCGGGCAACCCGGTCCAGGTCGCGACCTATCGCGGCGGCAAGACGGGAACGCTCGGCTGGTTCGTCGGACAGGTGATGAAGAATACGGGCGGCAAGGCGAATCCGCAGCTCGTGAACGCGCTCTTGAAGAAGGCCCTCGAGGAGGGCCGGTGAGCCGGGGGCTTTGAGGAGGAATTGATGACGATTCGATTGGCATTGACGGCGGCGGTCCTGGCGGCGGCGACCTACGCCTCGGCGCAGGCGCCCGCGCCGCGCGAGACGGCGACGGCGATGGTCGGCGGCAAGAAGGTGACCGTCGAGTACGGCCGCCCCGCGCTCGCCGGGCGCAAAATGGCCGACCTGCTCACCCAGCTTCCCGCCGATCGCATCTGGCGCGCCGGGATGGACCAGGCGACGACGCTCACCACCGAGGGCGACATCACGGTCGGCGGCAAGACGGTGCGCGCGGGCAAGTACACGGTGTACCTCCACGCGCCGGCGACCGGACCGTACTCGCTCGTCCTCAACTCCGACCCCGGGATCGCGCTGAAGCTCATCTACCCGGCCGCGCCGGCCGCGGTGGCGGATGCGCTCTGGCCCCGGCTCGACGGCTACGACAAGATCAAGGACAAGGAAGTCATCCGCGTCCCGCTGCGCAAGGCCGCGGCCGCGGAGGCGATGGACCGGTTCCTGATCGGCCTGCAACCGGCGAAGGGCGCCCGCTCGGCGATCACGCTCACGTGGGGCGGCGAGAGCTGGACGGCGGACATCAAGGGCTCCCCGTCCCGGTAACACGGACGCGTCGCGTGCGGGCCGAACCGCTCCCGCGGTGACCCGCACGCGCGCGGCCGTCGTCGTGGCGCTCCTCGCCGCCGCCTTTGCCGTCCAGTACCACTTCCTTAGCACCTATCCGCAGCCCATCCTCTTCGGCGATCCCGCCGGCTACCTGACCGTCGGCCAGAAGCTCCTCGAATGCCTGGACGCATGGCGGTCGGGCGTTCCTTTTGCCGCGGCGTTCGCGCCGATGCGCCTCCTCCTGCCGCTCCTCGGGGTGGGCACCATCTTCGCGGGGCTGGAGGCGGCGCGGCCGGGCGATCTGGCCGCCTTCCGGGTGGTGATGGCGGCGGTGAACACGGTCGGGATGCTCGGCGCCTTTCTCCTCGCCCGCCGGCTCGGCGGCAACTTCGCGGGCGGGATCGCGGCTCTCGTCCTGGCCGGACTTCATCCGAGCTTCTCCGTGCAGACGGGACGCCTCTACCCGGATCCCGTGACCGGGTGCCTCTTCGTGTGGGCCGGGTGGCTGTACGTCTTTGGACTCGACCGGTGGCGCGCGCGCTGGTTCGCCGCCGCCGGCTTCACGTTGTCCGCTGGCCTCTTCGTGCGGTCGCAGCTCCTCGAGTTCATCCCCGTCCTGGCCGCGGTGGCCATCGTGGCCTCGGCGCCGGGGTGGTGGCGGGTTCCGGGCGCGCGGAGGATGGTGGCCGCGCTCGTCCTCGGCGCGCTGCCCGTCATTTGCGGCTGGATGGCGATCCAACGCGCGGTGGCCGGCAACCTCGACGCCGTCGATCAGCTCGGCAATTTCACGTTCCGGCAGCGGTACCCGTACGGCTTCTGGCAATTCCTCGAGACCGACGGCTGGATCGGTCCCTACCGATTGAAGACGGAGCCTTATTACCGGGCGCTCGAAGCCGCCGCCGCCGGCGATCCCGACCTCCTGCGCAATCGCCGCCGGCAGCTCGCGTTCACCGCCCGCTACGTCGCCGCTCGCCCCGTCGACTCCGCGCTCCTCGTCCTCGACAACGCCTATCGCCTCCACGACCGGCCGCCCAACGATTACAAATGGGACTATCCCTGGCCGTACCCCGCGCAGGTCGTGGCGCATCGCGCGCTCCTCGTGCTCGCGCTGGCCGGCATCGCGCTCTTCACCGCCTTGCGCCCGTCCCGCGCGGGAGCGTTCCTGATCCCGATCGCGCTCACCGTGCTGCACGGCCTCGCATTTCCCTGGCCGCGCTACGCGCAACCCGCGCTCCTGATCCTGATCGCGTCCGCCGGAGGCCTCCTGGGATGGATGCTCGCGCGCGCCCGGGCCGCGCCTTTACCGCGGTGGGCCTTCGCCCTCGCCGCGGGCGCGGCGGCACTGGCAATGACGGCGTGGCTCGCGGCGGACGTCCTCCCGCGCGCCGCGCACCTGATGCGGATCGCGTCCGTCCTCGCCTTCGCGGCCCTTCCTTTCGCGCTGGCCGCGTCATGGTCGCGCGCCGTGGCGGCGCGCCGGCTCGTTCGCGTCGCGTTCGCGGTGCTGGCCGTGCTCCTCACCGCCCACGCGGTGCGGGACCGGCGCTGGCACGAAGTGCGCACGGCGCTTCCCGGCGGAGCGGGCGTCGAGCAGGAGATCACCCTCACCCCGGAGGCGCTGGGCCGCCTCCGGGCCGCGACCCAGGCCTTCGTGTGCTTCGACCTCGAGGTTCCCGCGGGTGATCTCCACGGCGCCATCGTCGCCATCGGCGGGCATGAGTACGGCGGCGCGGCGCTCGTCCCGACGATGCCGAAGCTGCGCGAATCGACGACGACGGCGCGCCGCGACCGGCGCGCGTACCCGCAATGGTGGGCGATCGCCCTCGATCCCACGCTCCTCCCCCGCGACGCCGCGACGCCGCTCGTGATCACGCTCCGGCTTCCCTTCGACCGCGAGGCGACGCTCGGCGGGGACCGCTTCGCGGACCAGGCCCGCGTCTACGAGGGGCCGTCGTTCGGCGACTGGCCGCGGTACGTGCCCTTGAAGCTGGAATACGACGGCGATTACCGGCTCGCGGTGCGCGAGCCGGTCGGGAGCGTCGCCACGCGCAGCGCGCGCATCGACGCGTCCGGACGGAAGCACGCGCTGCGCGGCGTCCATCGCGTCCGGCTGGTGACCCTCGCGCAGAACGAGGGCTGGGCGGAATGGGAAACCGCGGCTGCGCCGGCTTCTCCGGCCGCTTTCACCTGGGCGGCGTGGTCGGGCACGCGCGGAGAGGCGGACCTCTCGGTCGACGGTCGCGCCGTACTCCGCTTTCCGCTCGGCGCGACCTGGAGCTACGACGTCGAAGGGGGCGGGTATCGCCTCTGTCATGCCTTCGAAGGCATCCGTGGCGAGAAGCCGTACGGCACCTACGTCCTCTTCGGCCCGGCCCCCGCGGGCCGCTCCGTCGCGCTGCGCGCGGTGTACCGCACCGGGATGGCGCACGACCCGCTGTTCTTCGTCGTCGACGCCCGCCGGCCCCGCGGCGACACCGCGGCGTGCGGAGCCGCGAATGCGATTTCCGGCGCGGCGCGCATCCTCGATGCGACGAAGAACAACTATCCCGAGGACACTGGCCGCTGGATCGTCAGCGGCATCTTCTGATCGGTCAGGCTGCGGCGCCGAGGGCCGTCCGGTAGCCGTACACCCTCTGCCGCCGTGCCCACCAGGCGTCGAGACGCGGCGCCACCCACATCGCGACGGGGGCGAGCAGGAAGCCCGCGATCAGATCCACCGCGTAGTGATGGCGGAGGTAGATGGTCGCGATCCAGAGGCCGACGCAGAACGGCAGCAGCACCCAGAACCACCCGCGGACGAACCGCCACGCGTAGACGAGGGCCACCAGCGACACCGCGGCGTGGAGCGAAGGGAACGCGGCGCGGCTGTCCACCGGCAGGAGCTCGAACGTCCGCGCGGACAGGTTCGAGAACAGGTGCGGATAGCCCTGGAGGGTGCGCGTGAACTCGTAGACCAGCACGAGGCGCGGCGGCGCGGCCGGGAAGGCCACGTAGAGGAGGTACCCCAAGTAGAAGCACATCAGCACCCCGAGGATGGCGGCCCGGAACTCCGCATGGCGGCGGCGCGCCAGGAGGATGAGCGCGGTCGAGGGGGCGATCCACGCGAAGCTCACGTAGAAGAGCGACATCACCTCGGTGCGGCCGGCGGTGATGAATCGCTCGGCCCACACGCAGGGGACGACGCCGAAGATCTGCCGGTCGAGGGCGGCGAGGACGTGGTGGACGTCGTGCGGGTTCACGAGCCCGATGGTGTCGTGGAGGTTCGTGTAGATGAGGATGCAGGCCATGAAGGGGACGACCTCGCGCAGCGCGTGCACGGCGGGGGACCGCGGGAGCCACCAGTGCGCGGCGGCGAGGATGAGCAGCATTCCCGCCGCGACGGCGAGACGCCACACCCCGCCGGGATGGCGGGCGCCGAGCATCCCCGCTTCCCGCGCGTAGTAGTCGGCGGCAAGGGTCCGTTAGGTCGTCGGGAGCAGGAAGGCGAGCGCGATCGCCTCCTCGATTCGCAGGCGGAAGAGCGCGCTCAGAGGACGAGCGTCTCGCGGTGCTCGCCGAACACCGCGCGCAGCCGCCCGGCGATTTCCCCCACGGTGGCCCACGCGAGGACGGCTTCGATGATCGGCGGCATCACGTTCCCGCCCGACCGCGCGCGCTCCTCGAGCGCATCGAGCGACGCCTTCCACGCCGTCACATCGCGGCGGGCGCGAAGGGCCCGCAGGCGCGCCACCTGCGCGCGCTCGAGGTCGGGGTCGATCCGCAGGATGTCGAAGGGCGGGTCCGCGCCCTCCTCCAGCGTGTTCACGCCGACGATCGCGCGCTCACCCGATTCCACCTGGCGCTGGTGGCGGTAGGCCGATTCCTGGATCTCGCGCTGGATGTCGCCGCGCTCGATGGCGGCCAGCGCGCCTCCGCGGCTCTCGATGCGATCGAGGATGCGCAAGGCCTCCGCCTCGATGGCATCCGTGGCCGCCTCCACGGCATAGGACCCGCCGAGGGGATCGACGGTGTCCGCGACGCCCGTCTCGTGCGCGATCACCTGCTGCGTCCGGAGCGCGAGGCGCGCCGAGTCCTCGGTGGGAAGGGCCAGCGCCTCGTCCTTGCCGTTGGTGTGCAGGCTCTGGCACCCGCCGAGCACCGCGGCCAGGGCCTGGAGAGCGACGCGGACGACGTTGTTGTCCGGCTGCTGCGCGGTCAGCGTCACCCCGCCGGTCTGCACGTGGAAGCGCAGGTGCTGGGCGCGCGCGTTGTCGACGCCGAGGGTGTCCTTCACGAGGCGCGCCCAGAGCCGCCGCGCGGCGCGGAACTTCGCCACCTCCTCGATGAAGTCGGAGTGACAGGCGAAGAAGAACGAGATCCGCTCGCCAAAGGCGCCGGCCTCGAGGCCCGCCGCCCGGGCCGCGCGCACGTACTCGAGCGCGTGCGCGAAGGTGAAGGCGATCTCCTGCGGCGCCGTCGCCCCCGCCTCGCGGATGTGGTAGCCCGAGACGGAGATCGTGTTCCAGCGCGGCACCCGCTCCGCGCAGTAGGCGAAGACGTCGGTGACCAGCCGCAACGACGGCGCCGGAGGATAGATGTAGGTGCCGCGGGCGACGTATTCCTTGAGGATGTCGTTCTGCACCGTCCCCGAGAGGGCGTCCTCGGCGATCCCGCGCCGTCGCGCCGCGGCGATGTAGAGGGCGAGCAGGATCGCGGCGGTGGCGTTGATGGTCATCGAGGTCGACACGCGCTCGAGCGGAATGCCGTCGAGTAGAGCCTCCATGTCCTCGAGGCTGTCGATGGCCACGCCGACGCGTCCGACCTCGCCCGCGGAGTGCGAATCGTCCGAGTCGTACCCGATCTGCGTGGGAAGGTCGAAGGCGACGGACAGGCCGGTGGTCCCGCGCTGGAGCAGGTAGCGGTACCGGCGATTCGACTCCGCGGCGGAGCCGAAGCCGGCGTACTGCCGCATCGTCCAGAGCTTCGCGCGATATCCGGACGGATGCAGGCCGCGCGTGTACGGGTATTGCCCCGGCTCGCCGATCGCCGCCGGGTCGCTCACGTCGCCCGGCCCGTACACCGCCTTACGCGCCAGGCCGGAAGCGGTGTCGAACGCCGTCCGGCGCTCCGCCGGCTCCCGCCTGCTCATCCGCCGGACGTTAGCACTTAGTAAATGTAAACGGGCGTTCCCACCGGGACCATCTCGTACAGCTTCTCGATGTCCTCGTTGCGCAGGCGGATGCAGCCGTGGCTCACCGAGCGGCCGATCGAGTCCGGCTGGTTCGTCCCGTGGAGCGCGTACCCGTTGCCGAGGTTCAGGCGCCGCGTTCCCAGCACGCCCTTGTACTGCCGCTGGTTCGTGCCGAGCGGGGGAATGATCAAGCGCCCATCGGCGACGATCTCACGCCCATCCGTCGCATCGAGCACCGCGCGGCGCCCGTCCGGATAGCGCTTCACGAGATCCGATCCCTCGGCGGTGATGACGCCTCCGTCCGAGGTGCGAATGGGAGTGCCGCGCTCGGCCCGCGCCACGGTCATCCCGCGCTTGCGCGCCTGCTCGACGAAGTGCCAGTCCGGCGGATTCCAGACCGGGTCCTTCTCCTTGCTCTGCACGACGAGCCGGCCCCGCGGCGTCTCGAACTTCCAGGTGCTGTTTCCGTTCTCCTGCACGAGTGACTTGCCGCTGCCCGTCGCCACCTGCGTGGTGAACTTGACCTCCGAGCCGCCCTTCAGCCACACGCGGTGCTCGTCGAGGCTCACCACGAGATACGGGCGGTCCTTCGGCGGCTCCGCGTCCGCCGCTTCCTGGAGCAGCTGCTCGGTCTGCTGCAAATTGGCCTGCACGGTTTCGAGGAGGCTGACGTCGTCCTCCGCGACCATGCGCATGACGTCGCGCCGGAAGCGCAGGGCAACGCGCGTGTCGACGAAGAGCCACGTGGAGAGCCCGGTGAGCAGCATCATCCCGCCCAGCAGATACCACGCTACCCCGCCGCCATGCCCGAAGAATCGGACCGTCCGGTCCGTGAGCCCGCTCGGCGTCATCCCCACGTCTTGGGTCCCCTTCAATAGAAGTACACCGGCATGCCGACCTCGAGCACTTCGGCCATCGCCTTCAAGTCCGACGGACTCGCACGCACCGCCCCCGGCATCACGTAGTCGGGATCCTTCAGCGGCCCGTGGTCGGGGTCGGAATAAATGACCGCGCCCCCGTTGAGCAGGATGGCGATCGGCCCCAGGCCGCCCTCGAACTCCCGGGCGCCCGCGGCCACGCCGCGATCGGTCATCAGCCACTGCGGAGCGCGCCAGCGGTACGACGAGTCCACCACCCTGGCGATCGTGAACCGGCCGCGGGGGGCGGCGAGCTTCACGTCGCCCTCTCCGTTGCCGATCGACTTCTCGGGTCCGAGGCGCACCGGGATCTCGCGGAGCTGCGCGCCCTCGCGCTGAAGGTAGAGACGGGCCTTGTCGATGGAGACGGCCAGGTTCAGGTCATCCTCGAGCTGCGCGTCGCGGCGCACCAGCGCGACCTGCAGGCGCGTGCGGTTCGCCCCCGAGGCGATGATCGCGTCCGCGCGCTGCTTATCGACCTCGCTCAAGCTGTCGCGGATCGCCGCTATCTGGCGCGTGTACTGCAACCGCTTGTACACGAGCCAGCTGTCGAGGGCGATCAAGCCCGCGAGGCCGATGGCCGTCGCGGTGACGATCCGCGGATAGGCGCCGCGGAAGTCGCCCCAGCGCGGGCGGCGGCGGTTGCGCGGATTATCAGGCGCCCAGGGCGCTTCCCTGCGTTCCATGCTCTCCTGTCCGGGGCGCCGTATCGCCCCCGAAGGCCATCACGCGATTGCGGCCGCCGGCCTTGGCGGCATAGAGCGCGTCGTCCGCCGCCTTTTTCCAGGCGTCGAGCGTCATGCCCGGCGTCAGCATGGCCACACCCGCGCTGAATGTGGTGTGAAAGGGCTTCCCATCCGCGGCGTGGTGCTCCATCGCCCCGAACTCCGCGAGCAGGCGCTCCACGAGGCGCACGACCTCCGCCTCCGGCAGCTCCTCGGTCAGGGTCGCGAACTCCTCGCCGCCGTACCGGCCCACGCGATCGGACTGCCGCAGGCGCCGCCGGAGGAGCGCGGCGAGCGAGGCGAGCACGCGATCGCCCACCGGGTGGCCGAAGCGGTCGTTCACCGACTTGAAGTGGTCGACGTCGATCATCACCCAGCTGACCGGCCGCGTCGGGTCGGGCTGAAACCGCGCGTGCAGGCCCTGCGCGGCCTCGATGAAGGCGGTATGGGTAAGAAGGCGCGTCAGGCCGTCGCGGCTCAGCAGCTGCCGCACGAAGCGCGAGCGCTCGATGCGGGCGGCGACGGTCGAGAGAAGAAGCGGCGCGACCACCGGCTTCACGAGGTGGTCGTCGCCTCCGACGCGCGCGGTGTGATAGCGGGACTGCAGCTGGCCCTCCGTGGTCAGGAAGAGGACGGGCAGGGTCGCGTAGCGCTCGTCCTGCCGCAGGTAGCGGACGAGGTCGTAGCCGGTCACGCCGGGCAGGAGGATGTCCATCAGCACGAGGTCGGGCGTGTGCTCGCGGAGCATCTGGTCGAAGTTGGCGGGATCCGAGCAGACGAACACGGTGTGGCCGGCGGATTCGAGGATCGCCCGCACGTACGCCGCCTGCTCCGGGTCGTCCTCGACGGAGAGGACCTTGGACGGCTCCGGCCGGCTGCTCTCCAGGAGATGCTGGAGGCGGCGCAGCAGCGCCTTCCAATCCACGGGCTTCTCGAAATAGCCGTCGGCGCCGCTGGTGATCGCCTCGACCTTGTCCAGGAATCCGCCGCGCGGGCTCATCACCACCACCGCGACGCCTTCACCGGCGGACATGCGGCGGATGCCGACGATGATGTCGTGACCCGAGCCGTCGGGGAGCTCTACGTCGACGACCACCGCGGAGGGCAGCGCGCGCTCGTCGGCCAGCGCCATGCGGGCTTCCTGCAGCGTGCCCGCGTGGGAAACGGAAAGCCCCTCGGATTCGAGCAAGGGGACGAGCTGGTTGCGCGCGTCCTCGTCGGCGGTGACGAGGAGGACGGAGCTGCGCGCCGAATCGGGATCGACGTCGGGCACTTCCGCCTCCGCCGGCGTCGCGAGGGGATGCGCGCCCGCGGGAGGGGTCTTCAGCTCGTGGACGAGCGCGTCGATCATGCGCTGCCAGTTGTCGATCTCGCCGGGGCCGGCCGGCGCGGCGGCCTTCTTCAGGGCCATGCATTCGAGCTCGCCTTCCTTCGCGAGCGCCGTGACCTGGACGTAGCGGTGGCTGTCGGCGATCCCGGCCAGCGACTGGAAGAAGCGCATCAGCTCTTCGCGCGCCGTCTCGTCCGCCGGCTCCTTCTGGAGGTGCGCCACCACCTGCTTCGCGCGGACCGACTTCTCGAGCGACGTCTTGACGAACGCGTTCCGCAGGTCCTCGAGGGTCTTGGGAAGCGCCGCCGCCTTGGGAGTTGCCCCGGGCGGCTTCCGGGAGGCCGCGCTCTTCTCGAGCGCCGCGCGCACCCTGCCGCCGAGCGTCGCCGGATCGAAGGGCTTGGCGAGAATGCCGACGACGTCGAGCGACTCCAGCCGCTCGACCTCCGCGATCATGGCCGAAGCGGTCAGGAACAGGACCGGGATGTCCGCGGTTCGCGGATCGGCGCGCAGGGCCCGCAGCGTCGCGGGGCCGTCCATGAACGGCATCATGACGTCGAGGAGGATCGCATCCGGATGCTCTCGCGCCGCCTTGGCGACTCCGTCGGCGCCGGAGGACGCGGTGAGCGTCTCCATGCGCGCGAGGACCAGGCTCATCTGCACCAGCTCCCGGGTGTCGGCGTCGTCGTCGATGATGAGGATCTTCATGAGTGGAGTGGCCCCGGTCCGTTCCATGCAAGATTCGGCCCCATCTCGAGCCACGGTAGCACGTTGATTCGCCGGGCGCGGTTCTTGCACAGCTCGTGACCACCCACGGGTCCCCGAAGCGCCCGGGAGTCAGGAGCGACGATGACCGCTGCGTTCGAGACCATCCCCCAGAAGCAGTGCACGGTCCTCCTCGTCGACGACGTCCACGACTCCCGGGAGATGTACGCGTTCTTCCTGCGCGCTTCGGGGTATGCCGTCCACGAAGCAGGTGATGGGGGGGACGCGGTGGCAATCGCGCTCGAGTTCATCCCCGACGTGATCGTCATGGACCTTTCCCTGCCTTCGATGGACGGGTGGACGGCCATTGCGAGCCTGTCCGCCAATCCCGAGACCGCCCGCATTCCCGTGGTCGTGCTTTCGGCCCACACCTTCCCCGCGGACGAGCAACGCGCGCGGGAGGCGGGGGTCGCGGCGTTTCTCGCCAAGCCGTGCGCACCGGACGAACTCGCCCGGAGCGTCCGCCGGGTGAGCGAGAGCTGCGATCAGGCCTTGAGCGTGCTCCCGAAGGAAATCTCGGCGGTCAGTACTGCTCCGCAAACAGGGCCGACGCCCGTTCCTTGAGCCGCCGCCACGGGCCACGGCGGCGCCAGTCCGCAAGCGTGATCTCCTTCGCCTTCTCGATGTCGGTGAGGAACGTCGCGTCGAGCTGACGGCCGAAGCCCGCGTCGAGGATCCCGAGGACGTTCTCCTGGTTGAGCTCGGTCGACCGGATGTCCATGTTGGCCGAGCCCACGATCGACCACTGGCCGTCGACCACCACCGTCTTGTTGTGCATCATCGCGGGCTGGTACTCGTAGATCTTCACTCCCGCGCTCAGCAGCTCGTCGAAGTAGCTGTGGCCGGCCAGCCGGATGGGCACGGCATCGGTCAGCTCGTTGGGGACGAGGATGCGGACGTCGACGCCGGCCTTCGCCCGGCTGGCGGCGGCGGCGCGCGTCTGCGCGTCGGGCACGAAGTACGGCGTCGTGATGTAAAGAGTGCGCCGGGCGGCCAGGAAAGACAACATGAAGAAGAGCGGCATGGGACGGTCCTCGGCCGACGGTGCGCTGACCACGCACGTGTGGTACGAGACGTCCTGCGCCCCCGCCGGTGACGCCTCGCGCGCCGGGTAATGGCCGTCGCCGACCAGCATCTCGCCCGCGCAGGCGCCCCACGTAGTGGTGAACGCCGATTGCACGCTCTTGGCGAGCGGCCCCGTCACCTGCACCATGCTGTCCCGCCACTCCTCCTTGTTGGCCGCGTTTCCCAGCCACTTGTCGCCCACCGCGGCCCCGCCGGTGAACGCGATCAGGCCGTCGATGACGATCGACCGCCGGTGGTTCCGCCGGTGGAACCGGGTCAACCGCCCCAGCCGGGGGGCACGGAAGAGCTCGATCCGGCCCCCCGCCGCCTTCAGGGCGTCGAAGCCCTTGGTGGGCGCCCGCATCCCGCCGAGCCCATCGAGCAGTACGCGCACCTCGACCCCCGAACGCGCGCGCTCCGTCATCACCTCCAGCACCATGTCGCTGACCTTGCCGGGTTCCCAGATGTAGACCGAGAAGTTGATGGTCTTATTCGCCGTTCGCATCGCGTCGAGCATCGCGGGGAAGATCTCGTCGCCGTTGCTCAACAGCTTGACCGTGCCCCCGGTCTCGAGCGGCGAGTTGACCATCCCCGAGATGCCGACGAGGAAGTCCCGGGACGCCACGGGCGGTATTTCGGATGCCCACACTTTCCCCGGCCGCCGGCCGAGGGCAAAGAAGAGCGTGACGATGGAGGTGGCAAACGCGATGATCCCCAGCGCCCAGAAGGTGAGGATCCACCACGGCAGGGCATTCAGCGCCTGTAGGTCGAAGGGGGTCTGCATGAACCTTTCTACCTCATCATTGACAGTGAGTTGCAGACAGCCTTACTCTGGATTGTAAATGTCAGGAGGGCGGCGGCTTCGGCCGAAAGCGCCCCGAGCCTAGCCGTCCGACTGCCTTCCCTGGACGAGGAGCCTGCCCAATGGGGAACGTTCAACCGCCGAAGCCGCCCAACGGACGCGAGCGTCCGGTGAAGGGCAACGGCGCGATCGAAATGGATCCGCGGCAGCTGCTGCGCGCCTTGACCGCCCTCGGGCGCGGCGATTTCACCGTCCGCCTGCCCGATGACTGGGTCGGGCTCGGCGGGAAGATCGCCGACGCGTTCAACGGTGTCGTCGAGCGCAATCAGCGGCTCGCGCAGGAGCTGGATCGGATCAGCAAGGCGGTCGGCAAGGAAGGCAAGCTCAACCAGCGCGCGAGCATCGGCGACGTCAGCGGCTCGTGGGCGGACTCCATCGGCGCGGTGAATGCCCTCATCGGCGATCTGGCCGCGCCGCTCAGCGAGAGCTCGCGCGTCATCACCGCCGTCGCCCACGGCGATCTCTCGCAGGCGATGGCGATGGAGATCGAGGGGCGCGCGCTGCAGGGCGAGTTCCTGAAGACGGCGCGCACCGTGAACACGATGGTCGAGCAGCTGGGATCCTTCGCGTCGGAAGTCACGCGCGTCGCCCGCGAGGTCGGCAGCGAGGGCAAGCTCGGTGGCCAGGCCAAGGTGAAGGGCGTCGCGGGCACGTGGAAGGACCTGACGGACAGCGTCAACTCCATGGCCGGCAACCTGACCAGCCAGGTGCGGAACATCGCCGCCGTCACGACCGCGGTCGCCACCGGCGACCTCTCGAAGAAGATCACCGTCGACGTGCGCGGCGAGATGCTCGAGCTGAAGGACACCATCAATACGATGGTGGACCAGCTGCGCTCGTTCGCGTCCGAAGTCACCCGCGTGGCCCGCGAGGTCGGCACCGAGGGCCGGCTGGGCGGACAGGCGCAGGTCCCCGGGGTCGGCGGCGTCTGGAAGGACCTGACGGACAGCGTCAACTCCATGGCCGGCAACCTCACCGCGCAGGTGCGGAACGTCGCCGACGTCACGAAGGCGGTCGCCGGCGGCGACCTCTCGCGGAAGATCACCGTCGACGTCAAGGGCGAGATGCTCGAGCTGAAGGACACCATCAACACGATGGTCGACCAGCTGAGCAGCTTCGCCGCCGAGGTCACGCGCGTAGCGCGCGAGGTCGGCACCGAAGGTCGCCTGGGCGGTCAGGCCGACGTCAAGGGCGTGGCGGGCACGTGGAAGGACCTCACCGACTCCGTCAACTTCATGGCCGGCAACCTGACCAGCCAGGTGCGCAACATCGCCGAGGTCACGACCGCGGTCGCCAACGGCGACCTCTCGAAGAAGATCACCGTCGACGCCAAGGGCGAGGTGCTCGAGCTCAAGAACACGCTCAACACGATGGTCGATCAGCTCCGCAGCTTCGCGGGTGAGGTCACGCGCGTCGCCAAGGAGGTCGGCACCGAAGGCCGCCTTGGCGGGCAGGCCGACGTGAAGGACGTGTCGGGCGTGTGGAAGGACCTAACCGACAACGTGAACACGCTCGCGAA
>JANMPI010000207.1:0-11263 GCA_031369785.1 Acidobacteriota bacterium | reverse complement strand
CAGCCAGTCTCCGCGACGCAGCACCGCCGCCGCCGCGACGCGAGCATCGCCGATCAGCACTTCACCCGCCGCGATGCGCTCGCGCCACGCGGCGACGGTCGAATGCCGGTGCCGCGCCGCGAGATGGTCGAGCACGGTGCGGCCCGCGGCCTCGGGGCCGACCTGCTCGCGGTACTCGAAGCCCGCATTCACGGCCGACATTGTCCTTCGCGCCGGGCGCGCTCCGAGGCAGACTGGAGGCCATGGACCCGCGCATCAGCTTCGTCACCCTAGGCGTCCGCGACATCGAGCGGGCGACCGCGTTCTACCGCGACGTGCTGCGCCTCCCGCGCCGCGAGACTCCGCCTGGGATCAGCTTCTTCGAGATGGGGACCACCTGGCTCGCCCTGTATCCGCGCGACCTGCTCGCCGCCGACGCCGGGGTGCCCGCGGCGGGAACCGGCTTCGCGGGGTTCACCCTGTCCCACAACGTCCGCACGCAGCCGGAGGTCGACCGCCTGCTGGCCGAGGTGGGAGCCGGTGGCGGCACGGTGGTGAAGGCCGGTCACCAGACGAGCTGGGGTGGATACGCGGGGTATTTCTCCGATTCCGAGGGGTACCTGTGGGAAGTGGCGTGGAACCCGCGCTTCCCGCACGTCTGACTAGAGCGTTGGCCGTCATCGGGAAGTGGCACGCCGTTCGCAAGGGAAATCCGGCATGGCCAGGCCACCCCTCAACCGCCCGCCGCGATCGAAGCGCCCGCCGGAGGTCCTCCGCCACGTGGAGGAAACGATGGACGCCTACCGCCGCGTCGTCGACGCCATGAAGAAGGACAAGGCCCCGGCCGAGGAAGCCGAGCCGGACCCGGCGCCCGACCGCCGCTAACCCGCGGTCTTCCAGAGGCGCCGGGGTCGGTCGAAGATCTGCCCGGCCTGCGCCTGGTTGGTGACGCGCGAAGGGCTCGAACCTTCAACCCAGAGATTAAGAGTCTCTTGCTCTACCATTGAGCTAGCGCGCCACTGCCGAAAGGACTTTTATACCCCACCGCTCATCCGCCGCGCAAGGCATTCATTCCACCGGGCGGATCGAGATGCGGTCGACGCGCACGCCCTGATCGGCCGGCTCGCCGATGCGGCTCCACGTCGGCGCGTCGAGGCGGACGATCAGCGCTTCGCCGCGCGGGATCGCGACGCGGAACGAATATGCGCGCACCGTGCGGTCCAGCGTGAAGGAATGGGTCGCGCCGTCGTTCGCGACCACACGCACCATGGGCGCGTCGAGCCGCGACGGAAACGGCGCGCCCATGTCGAGCGTGACGTCGTAGGCGGCGGCGGAGACCGTCGGTCGCAGGCGCAGCCACGCGCGATGGCGGCTCCAGCGATGCGCGCCGGGCGGCGGCACCTCGCCCGGCGCCTCGTAGCGCGTCCATTCCTGGCGATGCGCGGAGAGCGCGGGATCGCCTCCGCGCGGATGCAGGAATCCGCGCACGGCGCCATAGTCCCCGCATCCGACCGTCACTTCGTCGGCGAGTGGCGCGGGCAGCTCCTCCCATCCGGCTTCGAGAACCATCCACGGGTCGGCGTCCCATGACGCGCGGTCCAGCTGCAGTGTCCAGGGCGCGGCATCGGCGTCGTAGCGGGACAGACCGAGCGGCGCGCGCCAGTTCGCGAAGTTGGAGAGCGGGACCGCGCGGCGATACGCCTCCGCCGCCTCGGCGGCGTGACCGCTGACCCCGAGCTCCCGGCCGTAGTCCGCCCACGGGCGCGGCGAGCGCGGATCACGCGAAGCGGCGGCCTCGGCCAGCGATCGCGACTCCGCGAGGCGCCCTTGCTCCACCGCCGCGAGCGCGGGCTGCAGCGAACGCGCCGCCTGCACGGCTCGGAACGCTCCGCCCGCGTAGGGCCACACGCTCCCGACGGAGACGAGGGCCCCGCCCAGAAGGCCGGCCCAGGCGCGAGCGCGACGCGGACGCTCGGCCAGTGCGACCAGGCCTCCCGCCCCTCCCGCGAACACGAACGGCAGGAGCGCGCTCCGGTACCGGATCTCGTTGTGGAACACGACGACGATCATCAGCAGGTAGTACGCCGTCCACAGCGCGATCAGCGACCGGGTGGACGAAGGACGCCCGCCGACCACGAAGGCGGCGAACAGGGGGAGTGCCACGAGCATGGGGAGATCGTCCAGGAGCAGGTTGCCCGCGTTCCGCCACGCTCCGATCGAACGCTGCACGGCGACCGCGGTGTGGAGGCCCTCGGGGCGGAAGAGGTGCCAGAAGTTGACGCGCACCTTGTCCGCCAGCGCGGCGGGGTCCCGCCGCAGTCCGCGCAGCGCGAAGTGGAGCGCCGCCCCGCGCTTGCCCGCGGGCGTCGTCTGCGCGTGGACGACCTCCTGCTGCCGCGCGAAATGCGCCTTGTCCGTGAAGTGGTTCGCCCACCACAGGTTCTCGAAGGCCGCGCTCTCGATGAGGACGTGATCCCCGACGATGACGAAGTTGCGTGCCGTCCAGGGCAGGATCACTGCCGCGCCGCCGCAGGCGACGAGCGCGCCGAGGATGAATCCGCGACGTCCGTCGCCGGACCGATATGCCGTCCACCAGCGCCAGGCCGCCACCAGCCCGAGGAAGCCCGATGACACCGAGCGCGCGAGTGCGGAAAGTCCGAGCACGGCGCCGGCGCCGAGCGAGCCGCGCGGCCCCGGGTCGGCGGACAGGAGTGCCATGCCGGCCACGAAGAGCGGCGTGTGCACGTTCTCGGTGAGCGTCCACAGCGGCATCTCCATCGCCGGCCAGTAAAGCGCGTACGCGACGCCGGCCCACGCGCCCCGCGGGCCCGCCACGCGGCGCCCGAGCACTGCGACGAGGGCCGCGACGGCGGCGTCGAGCACGCATTGCGCCGCGCGCACCGGGACGAGGCTCCCGCCCGCGACGCGGAACATCGCGGCCAGGAACAGGTGATAGAGCGGCGCGATCGTCCAGTTGTGGTCCCACGTCCGCCACTCGTCGCTGGAGACGACGTAGCGGAGCGCGTCGGGATGCTGCGCGATGGTGAGCGCGTTCGTGAAGTAGTGGTACTGGTGCGTGTAGAGGAGCGGCTGGTCGGCGATCGTCCAGAAGGCGAGGCGCGCGGCGAGGGCGAGGGCGAAGACCGCCGCGGTCGCCCGCGTCAAAGGAGGAGGCCGCCGTCCACGCCGACGACGGCCCCGTTGACGAAAGACGCTGCGTCCGAGGCGAGGAAGAGATAGACGGACGCGACTTCCGCGGGCCGTCCCAGCCGTCTGGCCGCGGTGCGGTCGACCATCTTCTCGAGGATGTGCGCGGGCACTCCGCGCACCATGTCGGTGTCGATGAAGCCGGGGGCGACGGCGTTGGCGGTGATCCCGTGCGGGCCCAGCTCCCGGGCCCACGCGTACGTCATGCCGATGATCCCGGCCTTGGCGGCCGCGTACGCGGTCTGGCCGAAGTTGCCCATCCGCGCCACGACGGAGGTCGCGGACAGGATGCGGCCATGGCCGTGAGCGCGCATGTGCGGCACGGCCGCGCGCGTGCAGGCCATGACGCCCTGGAGGTTCACGCGAAGGGTCTCGTCCCAGTCCTCGTCGGTCATCTTCTCGAGACGGGCGTCGCGGACGATGCCGGCATTGTTGACGAGGATGTCGAGGCGCCCGAACCGGCGAAAGACGTCGGCCATCACCGACTCGATGGCGGCGCGGTCCCGGACGTCGGCGGTCCACGATGCGCTCGTCCCGCCGATCGTGGCCGCGGCCTGGCCGAGGGCGTCCGCATCGCGATCGACGAGAGCCACCGACGCGCCTGCGCGGGCGAACAGCGCGGCGGTCGCGGCGCCGATCCCACGCGCCGCGCCGCTGATCACGGCCACGCGCCCGGTGAGCGACGTCGGATCGGCCGCAGGGGGCATCGGGCCGCTAGTTTAACGGCCGATGCGATTTACTTGCTGGCGGGGAGGAACTTGAGCGCGGCGGAGTTCATGCAGTACCGCAGCCCCGTCGGCTTCGGCCCATCCTCGAAGACGTGGCCGAGGTGGCCGCCGCAGCGCGAGCACAGCACTTCGGTCCGCTTCATCCCGAAGGCGCGGTCCGTCTCCTCTTCCACCGCCTGTTTGTCGATCGGCTGGGTGAAGCTCGGCCAGCCGGTGCCCGACTCGAACTTGGCCTCCGAGGTGAACAGCGGCTGACCGCAGGCGGCGCACACGTACGTGCCCTTTTCGTGGTTGCCGTTGTACTCGTTGGCGAACGGCCGCTCGGTGCCCTTCTGGCGAAGGACCCGATACTGCTCGGGGGTCAGCTGGGCCTTCCACTCCGCGTCGGTCTTGGTTACGGCGTGGACATGGGTGCTCGTCATCTTGGGGCCTTTCTGCCCGGCGGGAGTAGCGGCTCGGCAGGCCAGGACGGTGACGGCGAGGGACAGGTAGAGGGGCGCGCGCTTCAATCTCATCACGAAGAGGATAACGCGCTCCCGGGGCCTCACATTCCCCATTGCATCCATTCACTTGCCTTGACCCTTCCCGACGCGCGGGGGTTCAACCCCCGGGGCGGCAAGCGGTCCAATCCGTTGAGCAGTAAAAGGAGAAAGGAACCCAAATGAACAGGAAGATCGCCGCCGCCGTCGTGGCTGTCGCCGTTGCCACCGCGGGAGCGGCCCATGCCAAAGCCGGAGACGAGGGCCGCCAGCACGGCCGCGAGGGCCACCGCGCCCGGATGCTGGAGCGCTTCGACACCAACAAGGACGGCAAGCTCGACGACACGGAGCGCGCGGCCGCGAAAGAGGCGCGCCAAGCGGAGATGCTGCAGCGCTTCGACACCGACAAGAACGGCGCCCTCGACGAAAACGAGCGCGCGGCGATGAGGGCGGGGCGCGAGGCGAAGCGCGCCGAGATGCTGCAGCGCTTCGACACGGACAAAGACGGCACGCTGAGCGACTCCGAGCGCGAGGCGATGCGCAGCGAGTTTCGCGGCAAGCACCGCAACCAGTAATCGGTCCGACCGCGTGGCGGGGGGGGCGCCGTGTCTCCCCCGAGGCGCCTCGCGCCGCCTATGATGTGAGGAGAGTGCTGAAGCCGGGAGAACGCATCGGCGACTGGGTCGTGGACAGCGTCCTTGGAGAAGGCGGCATGGGCGCCGTCTATCGCGTCCACTCCGCGCTCACCCAGCGCCTCGAAGCGGCGCTCAAGGTGATGAAGCCGACCCTCGACGAGGACGCCCGACGGCGCTTCGTCCGCGAGGCGGAAGCGCTGTCCGCCCTGCGCCATCCCGCGATCGTCCGGGTGATGGGCTTCAGCGAGGACCCGACGCGGGGCCTGCTGTACCTGGTGATGGAGCTCGCGATCGGCGAGACCTTGAAGGACCGCCTGGCTCGAGGGGCCATGACCCTCCCCGAGGCGCTCCGCACCTTCGTTCCGCTCGCGTCCGCCCTCGATCACGCGCACGACGCGGGCATCTTCCATCGCGACCTGAAGCCCGCCAACGTCGTCCTCTGCGACGACGGCACGCCGCGCCTCGTCGACTTCGGCATCGCCGGGGGCACCGCCGGGCAGACCCTCACCGACACCGGCCAGATGGGGACGCTTTCGTACCTTCCGCCGGAGGTCTTCCGCGGCCAGACCGCCGATCCCCGCGGCATCGACGTGTACGGGTTCGGGTTGCTGCTTTACGAAGCGCTCATCGGCACGCGCGTCTTCGCGGTCGATCCGGGCGTCACCGCCGCCGTCGCCGCCGCCTCCGTCGGCGCGCGCAAGCTGCAGCAGAAGAGGCTCGAGCTTCCCGAGACCTTCCCGCCCACGCTGCGAGACGGCGTCGCCGCCGCCACCGATCCCGATCCGTCGGCGCGCCCGAGCATGCACGAGTTCCGCGCCACGCTGCAGTCGCTCGTCGATCGGCGCGGGGCGCCGGTAGCCGCTCCTCCATCCCGGAAGCTCCCGCCGCCCGCCCCCGCGCCGCCCGTTCCACGCGCGGCGGCCCCGCACGCCGACCGCACGATGCGCGTCCCGGATCCTCCGCAGCCGGACATCAGCGACCGCATCGTCGCCGCGTCGAAGGGTCGCGGCATGCTGATCGGTGGCGGTGTGCTCGCGCTGCTCGTGGCCGTCGGCCTCTCGTTCGCGCTCAGCCGTGGGAACGAAGGCCCGAAGAGCGGCGGCCGGCAGACGGAGACACGCAAGTCCTCGGGTGACCAACGCGCCGCGCCGCGCACCGACGACGGGACGGTGGGCCAGGACGCGCCGGAGCCGGGGGGCCCATCGGGCGCGGCACGGTCGCCCGTCGCCGCGTCGGCAACCCCGCCGCCGTCCCCCTCGCCGGCGCCCAGTCCCAGCGCGACGCCACGGCCGTCACCGTCGGTGAGACCGTCACCGGCCGCCACTCCAGCTCCGCCCACCGAGACGACCTCGCCCTCCGAGACGACCCCGCCGGCTCCCGCCGTCGTGCATCCCGAAGTCGAGGAAGCGGCGCCGGCCGACGGACGGGACGACGGTCCGGCCGCGGTGCCGGTGACGAACGACCTGAGCGGCGAATGGGACCTGTCGAACCGCGTCGTCTCCACCGACTACGACGGCTTCCGCGGCCTGAACCTCGGCTATCGCCTGACCCTGCGGCAGAGCGGCTCGCGCATCACCGGGAGCGGCGTCAAGGTCTCGGAGAACGGCGCGCCTTCCAACCACACGCCGATCACCGTCTCCGGCCGCATCGACGGCTCGAACGTCGTTCTCACCTTCACCGAGCAGGGAGCGGTGCGCTCGAGCGGCGGCACCTTCCGGTGGCAGCTCTCGTCCGACGGCTCGAGACTGCGGGGCAGCTTCTGGAGCGACGCCGCCAACACCAACGGGCCCTCCTCGGCCCGACGAATCCAATAGGAAGGCACCGATGACCCGACCTGCCCTGATGCTCGCCGCGGCCGTTTTCTCCGCATCGTCCCCCGCCATCGCGCGCGCCGAGATCGCTCCCGCATCGATGCTCGCGCCGCAGGTCGAGCCGTCGCCGGCCCCTCCCGCGTCTCCGCATGGCGCGCCGCCGTCCACCCGTGACGACAAGCGCCGCACGTTGAAGAGCTACTGGAGCAACCTCGCGTACAACTTCCTCGGGGTCGTCACCTCCGGCAATCGCGAGCCGCTGCTCGTCACCGCGCTCCTCACCGCCCCCGCCTTTGCCTGGGACGACGAGGGGAAGAAGTACTTCGCGCAGCACCCCCATCCCGACTTCGGCAAGCTCGGCAGCAAGCTCGGCGGGACGGTCGCGGTGGCCGGCCTCACCGTGGGCGCGTTCAGCGCCAGCCGGATCCGCGGAGGCGACCGCTTCCGCGCCTCGACCTATGACCTCAGCCAGGCCATCATCGTGACCCAGGTGTGGACCCAGGGCCTGAAGCTGGCCGTCCACCGCGAGCGGCCCGACAAGTCGAACAAGGTCTCGTTCCCGTCCGGCCACGCCTCGAACGCGTTCGCCGCCGCCACCGTGATCTCGCGCCACTACCCGCGCCTCGCCGTCCCCGGGTACGCGGCGGCCAGCTACATCGCGGTCTCGCGCATGGCCGCCAACAAGCATCACTTCAGCGACATCGTCGCCGGCAGCGGCTTCGGCTACGGAGTGGGGCGTCTGGTGACGCGGCGGAACAGCCGCGATCCCGATGCGCCCAAGGGTGCGCCCGCGACGACGAGCCTGTCGGTGATCCCCGACGGCGGCCCGTCGGGCGACGGCGCCGGGGCGCGCGTCCTCTTCACGTTCTAGCCGCGGCGCGGATAAAAAAAGGGCCCGGTTTCCCGGGCCCCCTTCACGTCGAAACGAGTGCTCTCGTGACTACCGCCGGCTGATCAGCATGCGGCCGTCCGCGAGCGTGATCGAGTCCGCGACCAGCACCGGACGGGTCTTGTAATCGATCTTGGTGTCCATGGTCACGATCTTGCCGTTCTTGAACCAGTCGTAGTCCTTGGACAGGTCCGCCATCACGTAGGGGCGGACGCGGCCGGAGACCGTCACGACCTGGTCGTGCGCCAGCGCGGCGGTGTCGAACCCGGCGGGAACGAGAACGACGACGTCGGGACCGGGGATGATCGAGTCCTCGTCGAGCGTGAACGAGTGCATGTCGAGGACGTCCTCGACCTCGGCACGGACGGTCACGTTCTGGCCGTAGTACTTCTTGCCTTCCTTCGACAGCTTGCCGGCGGACAGCATCATGGCCGAGCGGTCATGACCTTCCATCTTCATGTCGTGATGGTCGCCCTTCATCTTGTCGTGGTCCATCTTGTCCTTGTCGTGGTCCATCTTGTGGCCCTCGGCCATCATGTGCCCGGAGTGAGCGTCGCTCATCGACATCGCGCCGCCCATGAGCAGCTCGCGGCCGTCCGCCGTGCGCACGGAGTCGGCGACGAGGACCGGACGGGTCTTGTAGTCGACCTTGCTGTCGCGGCTCACGATCTTGCCGCCCTCGAACCAGTGGTAATCGTGCTCGAGCTCGGTGGCGACGTAGCGGCGGACCTTGCCGCTCACGGTCACGACCTGATCGTGGGCGAGGGTGCCGGTGTAGCCGGCGGGAACCAGGACGAGCACGTCGGCGCCGGTGAGGATCGCATCCTCATCGAGCGTGAACGTCCGGGAGTCGATCACGTCCTCGACCTCGGCCTTCACGGTCACGGTGCGGCCGTAGTAATTCTTGGCCTCCTTGGCCAGCTTGCCGGCCGAGATCGTCATGTCGTCTGCCTTCAGGGAGCCGGCGGCGACGCCGATGCCGAGGGCCAGAAACGGGGCGACCACGCGCAACTTCTTTGTATACAGACTCATAGAATTGCACCTCATTCGTAGATATGGGCCGGGGGTACCGGGAACCCGGGACAGACCCTGCCTGAAGGGAATGTGAAGCAAGACGCGTGCCCGTGATGTACCCTTCCCGCGTGGAGCTGATCGCGCGCATCGAGCAGCTGCTGGCCGAACTGCGGCAGGCCCAGAGCCAGCTCACGAAGGCGGAGGCGCTCCTCGCCGAGAGCCGCGCGGGTCTCACGCCCCGCGACGCGCGCCTCGGCGGCGCCCACGAGATTCTCCGCGCGCACCACCAGGTGGCCGAAGCCCGCCGCCTCGTCGAGGAGGCGAGCGGCGCGCTGGAGATGGAGAAGGCCGCGCTGGCCGATCGCCGCCCCCCCAACTGACGGGGGACGCGCCGCGGAACGCGCGTCGTGCCGTCCTCGCCGCGATGGCGCTCGCCGCCGTCGTCCGTATCGTCACTTTCGCGCAGGTCAAGGACGGCTCCATCCCGCGCCTGCACTGGTGGGCGCAGTCCGATATGGCGTTCAACGACGCTTGGGCGCGCGACATCGCGGGCGGCAACGCCCTCGGCGTCCCCGCGCCACGTCCCTTCCATCGATGGCACGGCGAGGTCGCAGCGGAAGCCCATCGACTGCTCGCAGTGTCGGAGCCCTACGATGACGCGTGGGCGCGCCGGATCTGGAACGAGTGGCTCGGTGACCGCAGCTTCTATCAGGATCCGCTGTTCGCGTACGCGTTGGCGGCCGTATACGCGGCGGGCGGCGGGCCCGATGTGGCGCTCGCGCTCCTGGGGGCGCTCGGCGTCGTGATCGTCGGGCTCGTGGCGTTCATCGCCGGCGAGCTGTGGGGCTCCGCGGTGGGGCTTCTCGGCGGCGTGCTGGCGGCCCTGTACGCGCCGATGGTGTTCTACGACGGCATGCTCGTGCGGTCGACGCTGCAGGCCTTCGCCCTCGCCGGCGCGGTGGCGGCGGCGGTGTACGCGCCGCGGTCGACCCGGGCGTCGCGGTGGTGGGTGGTGTGCGGTGCGTTCGCCGGACTGGGCATCCTGGCCCACGCGACGAGCGGGCTTTTCGTGGCCGCGCTTGGAGCATGGCTCGCGGCTTCGGCGCCGCGCCGCACCGTCGCCGCGTACGCGGTGGGATTAGCGTTGGCGCTCGTGCCGCTCGTGGCGCGGAACATTGCCGTCGGCCTGCCGCCCTTCGAGACATCGTCGGCGCGCGCCGTCAACGTCATTACCGCGCTCGCCGAGGACGCGGAGCCGCGGGCCGGGTTCCATATCAGCGCCCACACCGGCCGCATCCTCGCCGCGACCGGTGGGCGCTTCCTGCCCACGGTGCGCGCGACCTTCGCCACCCATCCGGGCGTGGGAAGCGTGGTCACGCAGATCGGCCGCAAGTTCCTTGCCTTCTGGGAGGCGCGGGAGGCGACCGACAACGCGAGCTTCGACTACTTCCTGCTGCACGCGTCGCTGCTCTCGATGATCGGCGTGCGTTTCGCGCTCGTCGCGCCGCTCGCGGTGTGCGGGATGGTGGCCGTCGGATGGAAGAGGCCAACGCGCGCGGCGCCCCTGTGGATCGCCGCCGGCAGTGTGCTGGTGGTTGCGCTCCTTTTCTTTCCGTCGTCGAGGGTCCGGTTCCCGATCGCGGTCGTGCTGATCCCGTTCGCGGCCAGGGGGACCGCGTCGATCGTGGCCCTCGCCATCGATGGCCGGTATCGGCGCCTGGGCGTGGCGCTGGCCGCGGGTGTCCTGGCCACGGTGCTCGTCCTCGCGCCCTGGCAGCCCGCCGAGGGCGATCTCCGTGAGACGGACTACGCGGTGGGGAACGAGATCGCGCAGCTGCGTTTGCGCGAACGCGACGGTGATGCGCGCGCGCAACTCCGGATCGCGGAGGCGCAGCTCCGCACCGAGCCCTTGGCGCTACGCACGCTGGAGCCGCGCGGCGAGCGCGCGGTCATCCCGGCCCTGGACGCGCGGCTCGCGGGATCGTTTGCGGGTCTGCACGCCGCCGCCGCACGGGCGGCCGTCGCTCTTGGCGAGGGGGAGCGCGCGCGGTTCCACGCGCATCGCACGGAGGTGCTGGCGGTGGTGGCGCGCCAGGCGGGGAATCGGCCGACGCCTCAGGGGCCGTAGAGCACGAGGCCGAACGACGCGGTGAGGAACACGGCCATCTGCTCGCGCGTGACGGCCGCCGTCGGGCAGTAGTTGCCGCCGCCGCATCCGGTCACGACGCCGCGTCTCGCGAGCTCCTCGATCCAGCGGCAGTAGGGGCTGGAGGCAGGAACGTCGTTGAAGACGGGCGCTACGCACGCCGGCGGCGTGACGCCCGGCTCCTTCGTCAGCAACGTGAACACCGCCATCTGTTCGCGGCTGACCGGCGCGGTAGGGCAGTAGTTGCCGCCGCCACATCCGTTGACCACGCCGCGGCGGGCCAGCTCTTCGATCCACGGGCAGAAGGGACTGCTCGCGGCGACGTCGGCGAACATCGGCGTCGCGCACGCAGGCGGCGCGTAGCCGGGGCCTTCC
>JANMPI010000192.1:0-2491 GCA_031369785.1 Acidobacteriota bacterium | reverse complement strand
CTCGCGGCGGCTGAAGGCGGAGACGGTGATCACGAGCCGCGACGCCCGCAGGCTCGCCGACACCGTTGCGCGGCGCCGCAAGCCGTCGAGGAGCGCGAAGTCGTGGGGGAGCGCGAAGAACGAGACGTCATGGACGACGGTCACCCGCGGGACGTCGAGGGACAGTGGACAGGTATAGGCGGGCGAGAAGAAAACGTCCACCGTGTCGGCCCGCGCCGCACGCGGCACGATCCGCTCCGACCACCAGATCCCGCGCTGGCCGCCCTTGCCCAGGGGCCGCGCCACGATTCCCGGGCGGCCGAGCACGTGGTCGTCGGGCGCCGGCCCGTCGAAATAGACGAGGAGCGTTCCCGCCTTCGTGTCCGCCCACGCGCGCAGCAGGTTGCGGAGGTAGCGACCGGTACCCGTCGGCCGTCCCGTGAGCTCGCGCCCGTCGACCCCGACGATCAGGAGCCGAGGACCCGCCGGTAGAACTCCAGCGTGCGCGCGGCGGCGATGTCCCAGTCGAACTGGCGGCTGCGGTCGCGCCCCATCGCGCGCTGCTTCGCGGCGCGCGCGGGGTCGTCGAGGATCTTCTCCATGCCGTCGGCGATCGAGCGGGTATCGAGCGGGTTTACGAGCGTCGCCGCGTCGCCCGCGACCTCCTCGAGCGCGGACCCGCGTGAGCACACCACGGGGAGGCCGGCCGCCATCGCCTCCACCACGGGCAGCCCGAAGCCTTCCTCCAGCGACGGGAGTACGAGCGCGGCGGAGGCGGCCATGAGGGCACGGATCTCGCGCGTCTCGAGATAGCCGACGGCGCGGATCTGCGGGCCCATCGCGTCGCCCCCCTGCGCCCACCCCGAGCCGGGGCCGACGAGGAGCAGCGGCGGAGTCCGGCGCCGGCGGCCAGCCAGGCCCATGTACGCCATGGCGAGGTTCACGAGGTTCTTGCGGCGGTCCTCGCTGCCGACGTAGAGGAGCGCGCCGCGGGGCAGGCGATGGCGCGCGAGGACGGCGTCGACTGCCTCCGGGGCCACCGGCAGGCGGTACTCGGGATCGATGCCGTTGGGAATCACCGCGATCTTCGACGCGGGAACGCCGAGGAGGAGCCGGGCCTCGGACGCGGTGTGCTCGGACACGCAGATGACGCCGTCGGCGCGGCTCACGTGATCGCGCACGAGCGGCACGTAGTCGCGCTGGACCTCCGACTCCGTCATGTCCGGGTTCTTCAGGAAGAACAGGTCGTGGATGGTGACGATCTTCTTCGCGCGCTTCGCGGGCAGCAGCAGCGGATGCGGTGAGTGGGTGAGGTCGAGCGGCGCGCCGACGAGCCGGTCGAGCGGCGGCCACTCCAGCCGATGCCATGCGTAGTTGAGGCCGCGGACGGAGATGCGCCGGTCCACGAGCTTCGCGTTCTTCGGCCATTGCCGCTCCGGGTAGCGGTTGCGGAAGGACGCAGAGAACAGGAAGAAGCGGTCCTGGGGTGAGAGGTCCGGCAGCCGCTGCGCCAGGGCGAGGACGTAGGACCCGACCCCCGTGGGCCTCGCGAGGGACGGTCGGAGGTCGAGGCCGATGTTCATGCGGATGAGCGGGATGATATCAAGCCCGGCGCTTCGCATGCTAAATTGCGCGGCTCGCGCCTATTGGCCGCGCCGCGGCCCGCGGGCGCGGCTCGCCGCAGGTTCCCGGGCACTCGAGGAGGACGTCTGAAGATCGGCGTGGTCGGAACGGGATACGTGGGTCTGGTCGTGGGGGCGTGCCTGGCCGAGAACGGCAACACCGTCGCCTGTGTCGACAGCGACGGGGCCAAGGTCGCATCCCTTCGCGCGGGCCGGATCCCGATCTACGAGCCGGGCCTCGACGAGATGATCCCGCGCAACGTCCGCGAGGAGCGCCTGCGGTTCACGACCGACCTTGCCGCCGCCGTCGCGTCCAGCGACATCCTCTTCATCGCTGTGGGCACGCCGCAGGACGAGGACGGGTCGGCGGATCTGCGCCACGTGCTGAAGGTCGCCGACGGCATCGGCCGGGCGATGAACGGCTACAAGGTCATCGTCAACAAGTCCACGGTCCCCGTCGGGACGGCGCGGCGCGTCGAAGATCTGGTCGCGAAGGTCACCCGCCATCCGTTCGCCGTGGTTTCCAACCCCGAGTTCCTGAAGGAAGGGACGGCGGTCGACGACTTCCTGAAGCCCGATCGCGTCGTCATCGGCACCAGCGATCCACGTGCGCGGGAGATCATGGTCGAGCTGTACTCGCCCTTCGTGCGCACCGGGAACCCGGTGCTGGTGATGGACGCCGCCTCCGCCGAGCTCACGAAGTACGCGGCCAACGCGATGCTGGCCACCCGCATTTCCTTCATGAACGAGATCGCCAACCTGTGCGACCGCGTCGGCGCCGACGTGAACGAGGTCCGGCGGGGGATCGGCACCGACTCGCGCATCGGCTCGTCCTTCCTTTTCCCGGGCATCGGATACGGCGGGTCGTGCTTCCCCAAGGACGTGAAGGC
>JANMPI010000182.1:0-6783 GCA_031369785.1 Acidobacteriota bacterium | reverse complement strand
CACGCATCCGGGGGGCGGGATCATGGGCGCTCCGGGCCGGATCGCCGCGCTGGAGATGCTGAAGGACTGGGGCCGGGGGCGCGTGCGATGAGCGCGCGTCGCGTCGTCATCATTGGTGGCGGCCATAACGGGCTCGCCACCGCCGCGCTTCTCGCGAAGGGCGGGGTGAAGTCGACGGTGCTGGAGCGGCGTCCCATCCTGGGCGGCGCTTCCGCGACGGAAGAGATCCACCCCGGGTACCGGATCTCGACCTGCGCGCACGTGCTGGGCCCTCTGCGGCCGGCTCTTCTCGAGGCGCTCGATCTGGGCCGCCGGGGGGTGAAGTTCATCGAGTCCGAGCCCCGGCTCTTCGCGCCCTCCCTGGACGGCCCGGGCCTCGCGCTCTGGGGCGACGCGGGCCGGACCGCATTCGACATGCGTGGGGTGGCGCCCGCGGACGCGGAGCGCTATCCCGAGTTCCACCGCGTGCTGGGCGCGATCTCCGCCCTGCTCGGCCGCGTGCTCTCGATGACGCCGCCGGACATCGATCGGCGGGTGAGCGCCGAGCTCCTGCCGCTGGCCGGAATGGCCATGAGCTTCCGCGGCCTCGGCCGTGAGGACGCGTATCGGTTGCTCCGCTTCGGGCCGATGGCGGTCGCGGACTTCGCATCCGAATGGTTCTCGTCGGACATCATGCGCGCGATCGTGTGCGCGCGCGGAATCTACGGCACGTTCGCCGGCCCGTGGTCCGCGGGCACCACCGCCAACCTTCTGTTCCAGGCCGCCGCCGCGGGGGGCAACGGCGCGGGGTCGGCGGTGCAGGTGGTCGGCGGCCTGGGCGCTTTCATCGATGCCCTGGCCGGGGTGGCCCGAGGCGCGGGGGTCGACATCCGCGTCGATGCCGAGGTCACCGAGATCCGCGTGCGCGACGGCGCGGTGACGGGCGTCGTGCTCCGGGGCGGCGAAGAGATCGCGGCCTCGGCGGTGGTGTCGAGCGCCGATCCGCACCAGACCTTCCTGCGCCTGCTCGATCCCGCGGTGCTCGACCCCGACGAGCTGCGCCGCGTGCAGAACTATCGCCTGAAGGGGATGGCCTCCAAGGTCAACTTCGCCCTGTCCGCGCTGCCCGCGTTCCGCGGCGCGACCCCGGATCTCCTGCGCGGGCGCATCCATATCGCCGCCGGCGTGGACGATCTCGAGCGCGCCTACGACGACGCGAAGTACGGCGGGATCTCCCGCCGGCCCTACCTCGACATCGTGATTCCCTCCGTGGTCGACCCTTCGCTCGCGCCTCCGGGCCGGCACGTCCTTTCCGCTTACGTGCAGTTCACCCCGTACGCCCTGCGCGAGGGTTCGTGGCCGGCGCGCGCCGGTGAGCTGGGCGACCTCGTCACCCGCCTCATCGAAGACTACTCGCCCGGCTTCTCGTCGCTCATCCAGCACCGCCAGGTGATCACACCGCTCGACCTCGAGCAGACCTACGGCCTGACCGGCGGCCATCCGCTCCATGGGGAGCCTTCGCTCGATCAGCTGTTCCTGGCCCGGCCCCTGCTGGGCTGGGCGCGGTACCGCTCACCGGTCGCCGGCCTCTACATGTGCGGCGCCGGGACCCACCCCGGCGGTGGCGTCACCGGTGGGCCCGCGATCAATGCCGCGCGCGAAATCTTGAAGGATCTCGGCTAGCTCACCTCCCCCGCTCCATCCGCCCCGGGACGGGTTGAGCATCCTGTGCTCATGGTCGCGGCTCATTCGCGTAGCGCGGCGTCTTCCACTTCACAATTAATTTTTATCAGTCGCGTTGTCGCAACAGGACCTGAGCTGTCACGGCGCGACAATAAATTCGTTCCGATGACGAACGTTCCGTCGCACCTCACGGACGAAGAGTTGATCGGCGCCGTCAAGCAGCTCGCCACCCGTGAGCGCGATTCCACCGCCGAGCTGGTCGCGCATTTCGCCGAGCTCGAGGCGCGCGGCCTCCACCTCGCCGCCGGATTCACATCCTTATATGAGTACTGCCGGGAGGTCCTCTTCTTGACCGAGGACCGGGCCTGCAATCGGATCGCGGCCGCCCGCGCCGCGCGTGAATTTCCCGTGGTCCTCGCCATGCTGGCCGACGGACGGTTGAACCTCTCGACTCTGCGAATGCTGATTCCCCATCTCGGTGAGGATCATCAGCAACTGCTCGCCGAGGCGGCATTTCGTTCGAAGCGCGAGATTCGCGAGCTCCTCGCGCGACGCGCGCCCCGGCCGGATGTCCCGGACGCAATCCGGCGGCTGCCGCACGTCGAGCCTCTCGCGCCCGACCGATACCTCTTCAAGTTCAGCGGCGGCGGGTCCATGGTCGCGATGCTGCGCCGCGCCCAGGATCTGCTGCGGCACACGATCCCGAACGGCGATATGGCCGCCATCTTCGACCGTGCGCTCACGGCTCTCGTTCAGGAGCTGGAGAAGGAGAAATTCGCGGCAGCGAGGCATCCGCGCGCAAGCCATGGAACGGCGGAAGCGTCGCGCGACATTCCGGCGGCGGTGAAGCGTGCGGTCTGGAAGCGCGACGACGGGCGATGCTCGTTCGTCGCCAAAGGCGGGCGCCGCTGCGAAGCGCGCGGCTTCCTCGAGTTCCACCACATGAGCCCGTACATCACCGGCGGCGCGCCGTCGGTGGAGAACATCGCGCTCTGCTGCCGCGCGCACAACCAGTTCGAAGCCGACCGCTTCTTCGCTCCCATCCGCGGCGACATGAGCGTTCATCACTCAACCCGTCCCGGGGCGGGTTAGGGCACCGACCGGGTGGAGGTTAAGGCCTAGGCGCGGTCCAGCCAGGCGCGGATGCGCGCCGCGGTCGCGGAACCGACCGACGTCGCGAGGTCCTGCACGCTCGCGCCGCGCACGCCGCGCAGGGAGCCGAAGCGCGACAGCAGCTTGCGGCGCTTCACGGGGCCGACGCCCGGGATGTCGTCGAGCTCCGAGCGGAGCGTCCGCTTGGAGCGGGTCTGGCGGTGGAACCCGATGGCGAACCGGTGTGCCTCGTCCCGGACCCGCTGCACGAGCTGCAGGACGGGTGAGGATCGGGGCAGGACCAGGGGCTCCTCGCGTCCCGGCACGAAGATGACCTCCTCGCGCTTGGCGAGGCTCGCCACCGGCTGATCACCGAGGCCCAGCTCCCCGAGGGCGGCCATCGCCGCGCCCAGCTGCCCCTTGCCGCCGTCGATCAGGACGAGCTCCGGCAGGTCCTTGCCGGCCTCGAGCAGCCCGCGATACCGGCGGCTCACGACCTCGTGCATGGCCGCGTAGTCGTCGGGGTGCGGGCCGAGGCCGCGGATGCGGAACTTGCGATAGTCCGACTTCTTCGGCAGGCCGTCCTCGAACACCACCATCGACGCGACGATGTCGGACCCCTGGATGTTGGAGATGTCGAAGCACTCGATGCGGCGGGGCTCCACCTCGAGGTCCAGGAGGTCGCGCAGGCCGCGGAGGATCTCCTGGGACTGCTGCCGAGGATGCTTCCACTCGAGGTCGAAGGCGATCGTGGCGTTGCGGACCACCATCTCGAGCAGCCGGACCTTCTCGCCGCGCTGGGGCACGCGGATGCGGACCTGGGTGCCCCGGCGCTCGGAAAGCCACGTCTCCAGCAGCTCGCGGTCGTGGATATCCTCCGCCAGCAGCACCTCCCGGGGGACGTACCGGCCCTCGGTGTAGAACTGCTGCACGGCCGAGGAGAGCACCCGCTCCGGCTCCGCGATTTTGTCGAGGAGATATCCTTCGCGGCCCATCACCTTGCCGTCGCGCACCGAGAAGACCTGCAGCGCCGCGCGGTCCCCCTCGACGTGCGCACCGAAGAGATCGCGCTCGTCGATGTCCGTGGTGGTGATCTTCTGCGGCGTCTCCAGCCGCTGCAGCGTCCGCACCTGGTCGCGCAGGCTGGCCGCTTCCTCGAAGCGATCGAGCGACGCCGCGATCTCCATCTGGCTCTTCAACCGCTTCACGACCTCGTCCGTCCGCCCCTCCAGGAACATCCGCGCGTCGTCGACGGCCTGCCGATACCGCTTGGGCTCGCACACCTCGACCACGCACGGCGCCAGGCAGCGGCCGATCTGGTGCTGCAGGCACGGGCGGGCGCGGCGGCCGTTGAGCGTCTCCTTGCACGACCGGACGCCGAAGGTCTTGTGGATGAGCCGGGAGGTGCGGCGTCCCATCGAGGCCGGGATGTACGGCCCGCCGTAGGCCGCGTCGTCGTCGCCCACCCGGCGCACCACGTGCAGCCGCGGGTATTCCTCGCCGACGGTGAGCTTCAGGTACGGGTGGTTCTTGTCGTCGCGGAGCAGGACGTTGAACCGCGGCCGGTGCTTCTTGATGAAGTTGTTCTCGAGGGCCAGGGCCTCGATCTCGGTGTCCGTGACCAGGAGATCGAGGTCAGCGATCATGGCCACCAGGTCGCCCCGGGTGCGGTCGATCGGCCGGCTGGCCTGGAAGTACGACCGCACCCTGTCCCGGAGCACGCGCGCCTTGCCCACGTAGAGGACGGTCCCCTCGGCGTCCTTGAACAGGTACACGCCCGGCCGCGTCGGCAGGGTCTCGAGCTTCTCCGCCAGTCCCACGCCACCATTATAAAACGGGCGCAAAATCGCCCCCGGCGGCGGCGCCCCAGACACGGATTGACACCCCCGCGCGCCGGGACATAACGTCACCTGCAGATGCTCACCGAGCGAATCGGCGAGGCGTTCGGCCCGCCGGTCGACCGCGTCGTCCGGCTGGTCGCGCACATCAGCCCCGACGTCCTCACCATCACCGGGCTGGCCCTGAACGGGGTGGCCTGCGCGTGCTTCGCGTTCTCGGGCGGCAAGGACTACCGCATGCCGGAGCTGCTCCGGGCCGGGGCGCTGGTCGCCCTCGTCGCGAGCGTCTTCGACATGCTGGACGGGTGGTCGCCCGCCTGCGCGGCCGGGAGACGAAGTTCGGCGCCTTCCTCGACTCCACCATGGACCGCTACTCGGACATGGTCCTCTACATGGGCGTGATGATCCTGTACGCGCGCGTCGACAACACGCCGCACATGATCCTCGTGTGGGTGGCCGCGTTCGGCAGCTTCATGACCTCCTACGCGCGGGCGCGGGCGGAGACGCTCGTACCCCGGTGCACGGTGGGGTTCCTGGAGCGGCCGGAGCGGATCGTGCTCCTCATCGTCGGCGCGCTCATCAACCATCTCTCGGCCGCGCTGTGGGCGATCGCGGTGCTCTCCAACATCACCGCGATCCAGCGCGTCGTCTACACCTACGTCGAGCTCAAGAAAGGCTGGGCCCGGCGCGAGGGCACGGCGGGTCCCGGCAGCGCGGCATGACGCTGAACGCGCGCTCGGAGGCGGTCCGGCGCCGGCTCCTGCGCCCCTGGAACTTCCGCCTTTACCTCTGGGCGCGGCTTCCCCTGGCCGCCTGCGCGGGCCTCTCGCTGCGCCGCCTCGACGACACCGCCTGCACCGTCGCCGTCCCCGACGGCTGGCGCACCCGGAACCCGTTCCGGTCGATGTACTTCGCCGCGCAGTCGATGGCGGCGGAGATGTCCACCGGCGCTCCCGCCATGATGCTGGCGGAGGGCGCGTCGGCATCGGTCTCGATGCTCGTGCGCGAGGTGCGCGGCGTCTTCACCCGCCGCATCCAGGGCGAGGCGGAGTTCACCTTCGAGGACCTGGCGGGGATGCGGGCCGCGGTCGAGCGCGCGGTGGCGAGCGGCGAGAGCGAATCCTTCGTTGCCCATTCCGTTGGGAGCACCCGCGATGGCGCCGCGTCCGAGTTCGAGATCACGTGGTCGTTCAAGCGCCGCTGAAGGCGGTCGGCTTCGTGGTGGCGGGCGGCCTCAGCACCCGGATGGGGAGGGACAAGGCTCTCCTGCCCTGGGGCGGGTCCACTCTCCTCGATCACGCCATCGCGCGTGTTGGCGCGGCCTGCAGCGACGTCCGCATCCTCTGCGGCCCCGTCGCGCGATACGAGGACCGGGGCCTGCCGCTCGTGCTCGATCCGCGGCCGGACCGCCCCTCGCCGCCCCGCGGACCGCTCGCGGCCCTTGCCGCCGGGCTCGACAGCGCCGGCGACGCGCCCGGCCTGTATCTGGCCGTGGATCTCCCTCACGTCACCGTTGCGCTCCTGGCCGCGCTGCTCGCGATCGATGACGATGACGGCCACCGCGCCGACGCGATCGTTCCCGTCACCAGCGATGGGCCCCAGCCCCTGTGCGCGGTGTACCGGCGCGGATGCCTGCCCGCCGTCCGGGCGCGGCTGTCCGCGGGCCAGCACCGGATGACGAGCTTCTGGCCCGACGTGCGGGTGCGCACCGTCGACGCGGAGACGCTTTCGGCGTTCGGCGACCCCGGCCGCCTCTTCCACAACGTGAATGCGCCCGGCGACCATCCGCCCGCGCGGGAGCCCGCGTGATCGGAACGGGACCGCCCCTACCCCCGCGCCGGCGCGCGCGCGGCCTCGCCCGAACGGCCCTGAAGGGGATGGTCCTCGGCGCCGCCCTCCTCATGACGGCGGTCGCCGTCCATCTCGCGATTCGCGCCCGCGGCGCGCGCCCGCCCGACGGCGAGCCCCTGGAAGCGCCCGTGACCACGATCCATCCCCCCGCCGATCTCGTCGCACGCGGGCTGGCCTTCCCCGTGAACGGCATCGAGCTTTCGACGGTGGCCGACACCTTCTCCGACGCCCGCGGCACCACGCGCGTGCACAACGCGATGGACATCATGGCGCCGCGCGGATCGCCGGTCATCGCCGTCGACGCAGGGACGATCAGCCAGCTCGGCAACGGCGGCGCGGG
>JANMPI010000138.1:0-3759 GCA_031369785.1 Acidobacteriota bacterium | reverse complement strand
GCGGATCAGGTACAGCAGCAGGTCGAGCGGCCCGTCGAAGACCGGCAGGTGGATCTGCGGGGCATCTTCCGGGAGCGTCGACTCCATGCCCTCCGGCGCCTCCACCGGCTTGTCGCTCACGCCTGGTCCGAGTAGCTGATCCGCATCGCGCGCCGCACCTCTTCCATGGTGGCACGGGCCACATCGCGCGCGCGCACCGATCCCGTTTTGAGGATGTCCCAGACGGTGTCCGGGCGAGACGCGAACTCCGCCCGGCGCCCATGGATCTCGGAGACGCGCCGGAGCAGGTGGTCGAGCAGGCCGCCCTTGCAGTCCAGGCAGCCGATGCCCGCGGTGCGGCAGCCTTCGGCGGCCCAGGCCCGGGTCTCGGGAGTGGAGAACGCCTTGTGGAGGTCGAAGACCGGGCAGATCTCGGGATTGCCGGGATCCGTCCGCCGCTTGCGCGCGGGGTCGGTCACCATGGGCCGGATCTTCGCGCGCGTCTCTTCCGGCGAGTCCTTCAGGTACACCGAGTTCCCGTACGACTTCGACATCTTGCGGCCGTCGGTGCCGGGGACGCGCGGGGTCGCGGTGAGGAGCGTCCTGGGCTCGGGGAAGACGTGGCCGTAGAGATGGTTGAAGCGCCGCACCACCTCGCGCGTCATCTCGACGTGGGGGGCCTGGTCCTCCCCCACCGGCACCGCGTCCGCCTTGTAGATGATGATGTCCGCGCTCTGCAGCAGCGGATAGCCAAGGAACCCGTAGGTCGAGAGGTCCTTCTCCTGCAGGTTCTGCTGCTGCTCCTTGTACGTGGGGACGCGCTCCAGCCACGAGAGCGGAGTGATCATCGAGAGCATCAGGTGCAGCTCCGCGTGCTCGGGCACCAGGCTCTGGATGAAGAGGGTCGAGCGCGTGGGATCGAGCCCGGCGGCGAGCCAATCGGTCGCGACCTCGATGATGTTGGCGCGGATCGCGGACGGGTCGGCGTAATCGGTGGTGAGCGCGTGCCAGTCGACCACGACGAAGAAGCAGTCGTACTCGTCCTGCAGCCGCACCCAGTTGTCGAGGGCGCCGGTCAGGTGTCCGAGGTGCAGCGGCCCGGTGGGCCGCATGCCGGAAAGGATCCGGGGTCGGGTCATTGCGTCATCGAGACGAGCAGTCCGACCACCCACCCCATGATCGGCGACAGAACGTAGCCGAAGAGGCCGGTGGCGACGAGGACGAGCAGGAGGATGAACCCGTAGGGCCCCATCACGCGGTCGTACTTCTCCGCCAGATCGCCGCGGAGTCCGTAGGACGCGACCTTCGATCCATCGAGCGGAGGGATCGGCACGAGATTGAAAAGGGCCAGCACCAGGTTCATCGAGATGCCGATGAAGAGCGTGCGGACCAGCGGGTGGCGATAGTTGTCGGGATCGACGAACCCCGACCGGAAGGCGACGACGAACGCCACGCTGAAGACCAGCCCGAGGATGAGGTTCGACACGGGCCCCGCCGCCGCCACCAGGATGTGCCCCTGCCGCATGGTCACCGAGCGGTTGAAGTTCGCGGGGTTGTAGGGCGTCGGCTTCGCCCAGCCGAGGAGCAGGACGCCGGTGAAGATCTGCAGCAGCGGGAACAGGAAGGTGCCAATCGGGTCCATGTGCACGAGCGGGTTCAGGCTGACGCGGCCCTCGTGAAGTGCCGTGTCGTCGCCGAGGCGGTGCGCCATCCACGCGTGCGCGGATTCGTGGACGGAGAGGCTGAGGAGCAGGACCACGTACGTCGTGAGCCCAATCGCGAGACGGTCAGGCGTCAGCTCGAGCAATCGGCCTCCGGAGGAACCCCGGATGATAGCGCGAGGGTGCTTCGGTTTGACACCCCGGCGGACCGCCTCCTAGAATCGAAACTTCCCTCCCCACGTCCCATGCCGGAGTGGTGGAATGGCAGACACGCACGTTTGAGGGGCGTGTGGGGCAACCCATGCGGGTTCGAGTCCCGCCTCCGGCACCACTTCTTCTTCCCTTCCGTGTAGCCGCCGAAAATCTGTCCTGGGACTGGTGCTCCGGGTCTCCGGGGCGGCCGCGTGCTGTGCCGCGAGATTACGCGCGGCGCGCGACGTGAAGCCGGGTTCACGAACGGTTCCCGCGAACGTCGAGCGCACAACGCCTACGAGTCGGAGCTGCTCTTCGGCCGATTCGGATCGAAGGCGGACCGCGAATGGCTGCGCATGGATCCCTGAAGTCTGTTCTGGGACAGCTCCGCGGCCAGCACGGACAGGCACGCCAGGACGATCGGAACACCGAGGAGGTGAGCGGAGAGTCCCGGCAGCGCGACGACGACGGCGGCGGTCGCGAGCAGCGCCGCCCCAAGACGTCGCCCGCGCGCCATCGCGTGCCAGGCGCCGAGGAGCGCCGACAGCGCGGCGAGGGCGCCGGATCCAAACATCGTGCCGATCACGATCGGCGGCGCGAGCAGCGCGACCCCGAGCGCGAGGGGCTGGTTCTCGGGAGCGACGAGCGCGATCACCAGCGCGGCGACGATCGGGATCATCGCCAGCGTCAGAACGCGCGGCTCGCGCAGCACCGCGAAGCGCCAACCGTCGTCGTCACCATACGCGCGCGCGGGTTCGCGGCGGAAGCTCGTGCTCCACGCCTGTCGGGCCGTCAAAGGCCCCTTCCGCAACGACACAGCCCAGGGGTCCTGCGCGCGGTAGACGCCCGACGCGCTTGCCACCCGGATCGCCATCGCCGTCGGCGCGACGACCACGGCGAGGACCGCCACGAGCACGAGGCTCATGCGCACGCGCCGACCCGCCCCGAGGACGCCGGCGGAGAGCATCACGATGGCCAGGCCGGCCGCGACCGCGCTCACCAGCAGTCCCAGCGGGTCCAGGGTGAGATCGTTGCCCGCGCGCGGCGCCAGCATCCGCCACAGCCCGTCGAGATGCGCGGGAAGCTGAACCGTAACCGCATCCTCCCAGACACCCGCAAGCACCGCTCCCTGCGCCACCTCCACCGCGACCGCGAGCAGCAGCAGCGGAACCACCACGACTTCCACGGCCACGCGGGCGCCCATCAGCCGCGCGATCGGCAGCAGCATGGCGGCCAGGATCAGGTAGTTCGGATGCACGACCCGCGAGAAGTAGAGCGAGAGAAGGAGCGCCAGGCAGCCGTTCACGAGGGCCGCCGCCGCCGTCCGCTCGCGCAACTGGCGAACGGCGAGGAGCAGGCCCACGGGAATGAGCATCAGGTAGAAGGGCGTGAATGAAACATGGTCACGCAGCGACGCGACCGCGCCCGCATAGACGATGAAGTTCGCGAACCCGAACCCGGGCGTTCCTCCGAGCGGGTAGTTGTCGCCGCCGGGCAGCCCGGCGTTGTAGATGACGATGTCGCCCCAGAAGGCGCGGGGATCGAGGGCCGCGACGGGCGCCACGACGGCGACGAAGACGGCCGCCGCGATCGCGCAGGCGACCAGCAGCGAACGGCGGGCGGACCCGGACAGATCGCGCCACGACGCGGCGCCCGAGAGATGCAGGAGCAGGAACGGAGCGAACGGCCACGCGAGCTGCTTGGTGGCACAAGCGAGCCCGAGCACCGCGGCTGATGCCAACGGCCGCCGCGCCTCGCCCAGCGCCACCGCGCCCAGGAGCAGCGCTACGACGAGCACGTCGTTGGCCCCGAAGATCTGCTGCCAATAGACGAGCGGGTTCAGTAGCACGGCCGCCGCGGCGATGAGGCGCTTCTCCGGCCCCGCGACCAGGCGGACGGCGAAGAGAGCGGCCGCGGCCAGCGCGAG
>JANMPI010000095.1:0-1726 GCA_031369785.1 Acidobacteriota bacterium | reverse complement strand
CGAAGAACATCGCGTTGGGGACGCGCGCGAGCAGGTACCCGACGAAAGCCACCGCGGCCTGGATCGCCGAGGTCGCGATCGAAGACACGAGCACCGCCACCGTCACCTTGCGGAAGTCGGTGAGGAGAGTGAGGGTCTGCTTCCGGCGCAAGGGCATGATGTCGACGAACCAGCGCACGAGCGATGGACCGTCGATGAGCAGGAAGAAGAAGGCGATGAGCATCATCACCATCTGGATGAGCACGCTCCAGGTGGCGGAGAGAATTCCGCCCACCGCGGAGGCGGCGCGGCCCCCCTGGGCGCCGGCAACGTCGGTCAGGTCCTGTGATTCGTGCGGGATCTTGTCGAGGACCTTCTGCGCCGCGGAGCGCAGCGGGGCGGGGAGATCGTTGACGAGACCGCCGACACCTTCGCTGCGCAGCGTCTTGCGCACGTAGGAGACGCCGTCCGCCACTTCCTGGCCGAGGACGACGGCCAGCCAGGCCAGCGGCAGGATCACGACCAGGATGATGGTGAGCGTCGCCACGCCGGCGGCCAGCGTGCGCCGCCCGCCCATGCGCGCGGAGAGGCGCTCGTAGAGGGGATGGACGGCGCCCGCCAGCACCGCGGCCACGAAGAGCGCGCTCGCGAAGGGCAAGATCACGCGGCTCAGCAGGAAGACGGCGAGGGCGGTGAGGACGAGGGTCGTCCAGAAGCTCGGGCGCGAGCTGACGGCGGCGGATTTCCGGGCCTCGTCCTTCTGCATGTGGACCTCTTTCGGTGCCTGCGCCATTATCGGCCAACGTGATCACGCTGACCCGCTCCGCGATCGACATCCCGGCATTGCTCCGCCCGACCGCCGCCGACGGGTCCGTCTGCACCTTCGTGGGCGTGGTCCGCGACCACAACGCGGGCAAGGCCGTCCTCCACCTCGAGTACGAGGCCTTCGAGGAGATGGCCCTGCCCCTCATGGAGGAGATCGCCGCGGAGGCGCGCCGCCGGTGGCCGATCACCGCGCTGGCGATGGTCCATCGTCTGGGCCGTCTCGCCATCGGCGAGGCGAGCGTCGCGGTGGCGGTCACGTCGCCGCATCGGGGAGATGCGTTCGCGGCCTGTCGTTACGCGATCGATACCCTGAAGGCGACGGTGCCGATCTGGAAGAAGGAGTTCTACGCCGACGGATCGGTTTGGCTCGACGGGGAACGCCCCTGAGGCGCGCGGAGCGGAAATGACCTACAACTGCGTGAACAGCTCGCTCTTTCGCAGCGCCTTGTCGAAGGTCGCCGTCCCGCCGCACCCCACGCCACGGTTGCGGAGACCGAGGACGTAATCCGCGAAGTCCCCCGGCCCGGCACTCGATCCGGTCCGTGTGCCAACCCCGTGGTTGCCCGCCGGTCAGCCGCCGATCTGGAACATCTGGCGCTCTTCGGTGGAGAGCCCCTCGTCCAGCCGATGCCCGGTGGGCTTGGCCCCCACCGCGCGGGCCAGGATCGCCGCCGCGGCGTCGACGCCGCCGCCCGCACGCAGCGCCTTGCGCACGTCCATCTCGTCGTCGCTCAGGAGGCAGAGATGGAACTTGCCGTCCGCGGTGAGCCGCATGCGATTACACGATCCGCAGTACGGCTCGCTCACCGGGCTGATGAAGCCGATCGTCCCCCGGCCGCCGGCGATGCGGAAGTTGCGGGACTCGTCGGCGGCATGCGCGTTGGGTATGGCGAGCAGCGGCCCCAGCTCGGCCTCGATCCGC
>JANMPI010000032.1:0-5430 GCA_031369785.1 Acidobacteriota bacterium | reverse complement strand
TCAGAACGCGAGTCCGGTGCGGAAGTAAACGCGCGCGCCACGCGCATCCGAGAAGCCGTGGGCGATCCCCGTCGTGAACGTGAAGCCCAGCCCGGGGCCTCCGCTCAGATCCATCCCCAGCGCCGCTCCCGCCCCGACTTTGATCTCCCCGAGATCGAGCGGGCCGCTCCACGCGTGCGCCGCGTCGAAAAAGGCCGCCGCGTGCAGGTGGCGCAGGAACACGGGCAGGGTGCGGAACCCGCGCTGGGGATGCGCGAGCGGAACGCGATACTCCACGTTGGCGTGGGCGAACCTCCGGCCGCGAAAGGCGTCCTGCCCGTAGCCGCGGAGGACGGAATGATTCGTCTGCACCACGTCGAAGAGTGATCCGTCCGGGAAGCCGCCCACCGCGAACGATCGCTCGAACGTCCGCTCCCCGAAGGTCGTCCCGCCTCCCACCCGCAGCGCCAGGGTGTCGGTGTCGGTGAACAGCCGTCGATACGCGCGCGCATCCGCGGTGGCCTTGCCGAGGTCGACGTCGCTGCCCAGGCGCTCCGCCTCCTGCAGCCAGGCGACGCGCAGCCGGATGCCCTCCGCGGGTGAGATCGAATACGGGAACTGCCGCGCGGTGGTGAGCGACCACGAGGTCTCGATGCCCCCGAGGTCGAGCGGTTCGCGGACGGCGCCGCCGGAGAGGGTGTCGCGTGACCGGCGCCAGGCGACGGACAGCAGCTGCGTCCGGCGCAGCGTGCGCTCGACGGGAACGGTGGCCCGCAGGTTCAGCTCCCGCGCGCGTTTGATGGCGTCGTCGCCGCTGCGATCGCTCTGATCCTCGTACGTGGCGACCAGCGTCGGGAGCCAGCGGTCGTACTGGTAGAAGCCGTGGAAGCCGAAGCGGCCGGTGTCGAAGCCCCGCGCGAGGGCGGTGCCGTACACGTGGCGGAACAGGGGGTCCGCACCGCCCGTGGCCGCGCCGAGCTTCACCTCGTCGCCGCGGTCGAGGTACGGAGCCCAGAATCTCGGGCGCATCGCCGGCCAGGGTCGATACGGTTGATCCGCGCCCGCGAGCTCGACGGCGGTGGGGCGCGAAGGCGGATGGGCGTCGACGTACGCCGGCGCGACGGGGGCGGACGACAGGTCGAGCGGCATCGTGTGCACGTCGTAGCCGGCCGCGGCGTAGCTCGCGAACGCCACCGTCCGCCCGTCCGGCGCGACGTCGGGGGTGAAGGCGCCGCCGAGCACGTTCGTGAGGCGCACCATGCCCGCGCCGTCGACCCCCACCGCGTACAGGTTGGAGACGCCGTCGCGGTCGGAGCGGAAGACGATCCGCGTGCCGTCCGGCGTCCACGCGGGCTCGACGTCCTTGGCGCGATCGGCCATGAGCGCGTGCGCGTTGCCACCGTCCGCCGCCATCACCACGAGGTCGATCTCTCCCGTGGGCATCATCCGGGACGCGGCGATCATCCGTCCGTCGGGGCTCCACCGCGGACGCGCCCACTGGACGCCGGGCGCGGAGTGCGTGAGGTCGGCCGGCCGCGCGCCGTCGATTCCGATCGCGGCCAGCTCGGTGCGGTCGCCGAGCTGTCGGACGAAGACGACCCGCGCGCCGTCGGGGGCGACGTCGGGCTCGCGCGCGCGCACGCCCCGGGTGAGACGGCGGACCTTCCCGCTCGCGACGTCGACGATGCGCAAGTCGGAGCGGACGGAGAACCGGTGGTACGTGTCGGCCTCGTCGAAGACGACGGATCGGCCGTCCGGCGTCCACGAGAGCGCGAAGCCGTCGTTTCGGCGGACGAGGCAATGATCTTCCGCGCCATCCGGCCGCACGAGCCAGATGGCGCGATGCCGCGTGAGGCTGCGGTTCGTGTACGCGACCCAGCGGCCGTCGGGGCTGAAGCGCGGACCGCCCTGACGGACCCCGCGCGTGGTGAGCGGGGTCGATCCCGTGACGCCCGCTTCGCGGATGCGCGACGCCTCGGAGGCAAATGCGGCGATGGCGGCATCCTTCCACTGCCGCCAGCGCGTGGTGAACGTCGCCCCCGTCACCTGGCGCGCGGTCAGGTCGTCGAGATAGGGCACCGCGCGCCCCGCGTGCACGCGCGCCAGCTCGGGAACGACCGTGGGGCCGAAGCGCCGGGTCAGGTCGCGCAGGAAAGCCTCGCCGAAGTAGTAGGCCACGTTGCCGCCCGGCCACCGATCGCGCCCGCCGACCGCCTCGTCGATATCGGGGAAATCGCCCTCGATCGCGGCCATGCGCAGGATCATCCGCACGTCGGGATTGCGGCCCCGCCCGAACGCCGTGCGCTCGGTCTCTTCGTAGGTGGCGAGGCCTTCGATCATCCAGGTCGGGGTCGACGCGTTCGGGAACAGGAACGGCGCGCGTCCGAGGATCCGCCGCCCGCCGGCGACGATGCCGTGCGCCTCCTCCAGGTGCACGGTGTGCGCGAGCTCGTGGGTCATCACGAACCGCAGCCATCCGTCGTTGGCGCCGAAGTCGTCGGCGCCCGTGGGCGCCGCCGCGCGCAATCCGACGAGCGGGAACGGCAGCGGCGACGCGAAGCCGTTGGGATCGTCCTCCACGTCCGCGAGCACGATCTCGATGTGCGGGACGCGGAAACCGTATCGCCGCTCGTGCTGCTCGAGGATCTCCGTCGCGAGGGTCGCGGCCTGGCGGGCCATCGACTCCAGCCCCTGGTGATAGTGGATGGTGGCCCGCGGGGTCACGATGCTGCGGAAGCGGAGCTCGGGCGGGAAGGACGCGGGGGCGGCGCGGGGTGCGAAGGACAGCACGAGAGCGATGATGGCCGCGGGAAGGGGAAGACGCCGTCGGCCCATGAGCGAAAGAGCGTAGCATGCCGCTCTGATGGGGGACGATGGAAGCGGCGAGCTGCTGAACGTCTACGATCGTGCCGGGACGGTCGTCGGCGCCCGGCCGCGCCGCGAAGCCAGGCGCTCCGGCCTCGCGGTGGGCGCCGTCAACGCCATGGTGTTCGACGCCAAGGGCCGGGTGCTGCTGCAGCGGCGGCCCGCGGGCACGGAGAACGGCGGCCGCTGGGACAAGTCGGTGGGCGGTCACGTCGCGGCCGGTGAAGAGTTCGACGTCACCATGGCCCGCGAGGCCGGCGAGGAGCTCTTCGACGACCCGGCGTCGCCGCGCGTCGTCCTCGCCCGCTCGCGCCTGCACTTCGAGCACCTGGCCTCGACGATCGACCTCGCCGCCTCCGTCGCGCTCCACCGCATCGGCGTGCAGCTGAACCTGCGCGACGTGCGCATTGCGCCCGACGGCTCCGCACGTGTCGTCCTCTATCACGTCGCGATGTACGAGGGACGCACCGCGGCCGGCCTCGAAGCCTTCCGCGCCCGGAAGTCGGAGATCGAGGAGCTCGCCTACTTCACGGTCGAGGAAGTCGACCGCATGTTCCTCGACGGCGGGCTCGCCCCCAACATGGGCTTCCTGTGGCTCGTGTACGGGCGCGCCCTGCTGGGCGGGGGCGGGACCGGTTGACACTACAATCGAACGGGTGAAGCCGACGTGGGATGCGCTGCGGCGCGCGCTTTCGTCGCGGCCGCCAACGGCCGTCGTACCGCCGCTCCGGTCGCGGGCCGCGGTCGCGCTGATCCTCCGCGACGGCGAGGCCGGGATCGAGCTGCTCTTCATTCGCCGCGCCGAGCATCCGCTCGACCCGTGGTCCGGGCAGATGGCGTTCCCCGGAGGGCGCGCCGAGCCCGGAGACGCCGACCTCCTGGGGACGGCGATCCGCGAGACCGAGGAGGAGATCGGCCTCGATCTCCGCGTGACCGCCGACCACCTCGGCGCGATGGACGAGGTACGGGCCATGGCGCGCATGCGTCCGATGGACCTCGCCATCCAGCCCTTCGCCTTTCGCCTCGCCGGGCCCGCCGCGCTGACCCTCGGCGACGAGGTGCGGAGCGTCCACTGGCTGCCCCTCGGCCCCATCCTCGGCGCCGAGCTCCGCTCGACCATGGAATACGCGCACGAGGGCACGCCGCTGCGCTTCCCCTGCGTCCGCGTCGACGAGATCGTGATCTGGGGGCTCACCTACCGGATGCTCGGCGCGCTCGGCGAGCGGCTCGCGGAAACGGCATGAAGGTCGCCCTCACCATCGCCGGATCGGACTCGGGCGGCGGAGCCGGCATCCAGGCCGACCTGCGCACCTTCGCCGCCCACGGCGTCCACGGAGCCTCCGCCATCACCGCCGTCACCGCGCAGAACTCCGTCGAGGTGACCGAGTTCGTCGCCCTCGAGCCGCGCATGGTGATCGCGCAGATCGACGCCGTGACCTCCGACATGACCGTGGCCGCGGCGAAGACGGGGATGCTCGCCAATCGCGCCATCGTGGAGGCGGTCGCCCGCGCGGCGGCGGCGTGGCGCGTCCCGTTCCTCGTGGTCGATCCCGTGATGGTGGCGAAGGGAGGGGATCGCCTCCTCGACCGGGACGCGGAGCAGGCCTACGTCGAGCTCCTCTTTCCCCTGGCCACCATCGTCACGCCGAATCTGCCCGAGACGGAGGCGCTCCTCCGCCATCCCGTGCGCACGCTCGAGGACATGAAGGCGGCGGCGCGCGAGCTCCACGCGCGCGGCGTGCGCGCGGTCGTGGTCAAGGGCGGCCACCTTCCGGGCGACGCGGTGGATGTCTTTTTCGACGGTTCGCGGATGGAGGAGCTACGCGCGGAGCGGATCGACACCGCGAACACGCACGGGACGGGATGCACGTTCGCGGCCGCCATCGCCGCCCGCCTCGCCCTCGGCCACGACCTGCGCGACGCCGTGCGGGGCGCCAAGGAGTATTTAACCGAGGCGATCCGCCGGTCGTATTCGGTCGGCCGGGGGCATGGGCCGGTGGGTCATTTCATCAACGATCGCTGTTCGTAAGACCAACCGAGCGATCGCTGATCGTAGGATCAACTCGGTGTTCGAAGCCGATCAGCCTGGCGTTTGAAGCGCCGCCGGCGACTCGTCGTCCGCTTCCTTGAGCTCGGCTTTCCACATGCTCACCACGGCCATGAAGAACGACACGATGAGCGGCCCGGCGAGGAGGCCCACGGGCCCGAAGTAGGCGAGGCCCCCGATCAGCGAGAAGAACACGACCGCGCCGTGCAGCTCGATCCCGCCGCGGATCAGGTACGGCTTCACGACGTTGTCGGCGAGGCCGACGAACACGATCCCCCATATGGCGAGGAAGAGCGCCGCCCCCGGCCGCCCGGAGAGGAACACGATGAGCGCCGCGCCGAGGGTGACCGCGCCCGCGCCCACGGCGGGCACGAGCCCGACGAGGAAGGTGACGAAGGCGAAGAACATCGCGTTGGGGACGCGCGCGAGCAGGTACCCGACGAAAGCCACCGCGGCCTGGATCGCCGAGGTCGCGATCGAAGACACGAGCACCGCCACCGTCACCTTGCGGAAGTCGGTGAGGAGAGTGAGGGTCTGCT
>JANMPI010000015.1:0-19357 GCA_031369785.1 Acidobacteriota bacterium | reverse complement strand
CCCGCGCGCGAGCGAAGGGTGCGATAGGTGGCCGCGGCGCCCGCCGCGCCGCCGCCGCCTCCGTCCTGGCCCCCGGTGTTCACTACGTGAAGTGCCGCTCGACGATGTTCAGGACCTCGAGCGCGAAGTCGTCCATCATCGACGAGAGCACCTTGATGCGGCTCGTGTAGAAGTTGTAGAAGAAGGCGGCGGGGATGGCCGCGGCGAGGCCCATCGCGGTGGTGATGAGCGCCTCCGAGATACCGGGCGCGACCACGGCCAGGCTCGCGGAGCCGGCCATGCCGATGTCGCGGAACGCGTTCATGATGCCCCACACCGTCCCGAACAATCCGACGAAGGGGGTGACGCTCGCGGTGCTGGCGAGGAAGGCGATGCGCCGCTCGATCCGCGTCGATTCCACCGTCGCCGCGCGCACGGGGGCGCGCGACAGCGACTCGAGGCTGCGCACCGTCGGCCGTGCCGCGGGCGTCGCCGCCGCACCCGCCGACGGCCGCACCTGCTGATTGACCTCGTGATACCCGGCCTGGAAGACGCCCACCAGCGGGCTGTCTCCGAGCTGCCCGCACACCGAATTCACCTCGGAGAACTTGCTGCTCTTCCGGAAAACGTCCAGGAATGTCCGGGACTGGACGTAGGCTCGGCGCAGGGCGAGTCCCTTGAAGATGATGATGGCCCAGGAGACGAGGGAGAAGATGATCAGCAGGACGAGGACCCCCGCCGCCACCGGCCCCACGTGCCCGAGATACCCCCCGATGCCTCCGGAGAAGGCCGTGGTCTGTCCGAGAAGCGGCAGGACGAGCGAGCTGGACACCGCACCTCGTGAATAGTGTAGTCCGGGGCACGATGCCACAACAGATAGTGGCTGTCAAGGATCGCGAGGCGGCGTGCTATCCTCCCTCCCCGCGGCGCGGGTAATGCTCAAACTTCTGAAAATAAAGAATATCGCGGTTGTCGCGGGGGTCGAGCTGGAGCTCGACGGGGGCCTGACCGCCCTGACCGGCGAAACCGGGGCCGGGAAGTCGATCCTCATCGATGCGCTCGGCCTTTTGCTGGGCGCGCGCGCCTCGCCCGACCTCATCCGCACCGGGGAGGACCAGGCCGTCGTGGAGGCCATCGTCGAGAGCGCCGCCGCCACGCGGGTGCTCGAGGCTCACGGCATCCCCGCCGAGGACGGCGAGGACATCATCCTGCGCCGCGAGATCCACGCCTCCGGCAAGGGCCGGGCGAGCGTGAACGGCGCGCTGGTGCCTGTCTCCGTGCTGCGCGAGCTGGCGCCGTTGGTTGCGATCATCCACGGCCAGCACGGCGCCCAGGGATTGCTCGACGCTGGAAGCCATCTCGAGGTGCTCGACCGCAACGCCGGGCTCGGGGACGACGCCGTGGCCGTCGCGGAGTCGTACCGCGCGGTTCGCGAGATCGAGGCTGCGCTCGTCGCGCTGCGCGCCTCGCGCACGGACGCGGAGCGGAAGCGCGATGCCCTCGTGCATCAGATGGAAGAGATCGATCGCGCGTCGCTCACGCGCGGCGAAGAGGAGTCGCTGCGCCAGGAGAAGGTGGTGCAGGGCAACGCCGGCCGCCTCGCCGAGCTCACCGCCGAGGCGTACGCGCTCCTCTACGACGCCGAAGGCGCGGTCCTCCCTCGGCTGGGGCAGGTCTTCCGGAAGGTGGAGGACCTCGGGCGCATCGACGCGCGCTTCGCCCCGTTCGTCGAGGCAAGAGCGTCCATGCGCGCGCCGCTCGAGGACCTCGCGTTCTTCCTGCGCGACTACGCGCAGACGCTCGAGGTCACGCCCGGGCGCCTGGACGAGATCGAGAATCGCCTCGCGCTCATCGAACGTTTGAAGCGGCGCTACGGCGGGACGGTCGAGGAGCTGCTGGCCGCGGCGGCGGCGGCGCGTGAAGCCCTGGCGCGTCTGGCGGCGCCGGAAGCCCACGAGCGCGCGCTCGAATCGCGGCGCGAAGAAGCGGCGGTGCTCTTCCTTTCGCGCGCGCACTCTCTCTCGAAGCGCCGGCGCGCGGCGGGGAAGGACCTCGCGGCCCGCGTGCAGAGTGAGCTGGCCGAGCTCGCGATGGAGAAGACGCGGTTCGAGGTGCAGCTGCGCCCGCTTGCCCCCTCCGGCGACGCCCTCGATCCCGCGCACTGGAGCGAGCGCGGCCTGGAGGCGATCGAGTTCCTGCTCTCGCCGAATCCGGGGGAAGAGCTGCGCCCGCTGGCGCGCATCGCGTCCGGCGGCGAACTGTCGCGCATCCTGCTCGCGCTGAACGCGGTCGCGGCCACGGACGCCCCGGCGGAGACGCTCGTGTTCGACGAGGTCGATGCGGGCATCGGCGGCCGGGTGGCGGAGGTCGTCGGCCGCAAGCTGCGCACGGTCGCGAAGTCGCACCAGGTGCTGTGCGTGACGCACCTGCCGCAGATCGCATCTCTCGCCGATCGTCATTATGCGGTGACGAAGCGCGAGGTGAAGGGTCGGACGGTCACCGACGTGCATCCGATCGACGGGCCGGAGAGAATCGAGGAAGTGGCGCGGATGCTCGGCGGGGCGACGATCACCGATACGACACGGAAGCACGCCCGCGAGATGGTCAAGCAGAGCCTTCGCTCCTAGCATGTAAACTCCATGGACAATAACAAAACGTTCCACATCGAAACGTTCGGCTGCCAAATGAACGTGAACGATTCGGAGAAGGTGGCGGGTCTGCTGCTGGCCGATGGCCATACCCGCGCGGCGGGCCCCGGCGACGCGGACTTCGTCTTCATCAACACCTGCGCGGTGCGCGAGAAGGCGGCGGAGAAGCTGTTCCACGCCGTCGGGCGCCTGCAGAAGATCAAGGAGCGTCGCGACCTCGTGATCGGGGTCGGCGGCTGCGTCGCGCAGCTCCAGGGCCGCGCCATCCTCGACCGCGCGCCGCAGGTGGACATCCTCGTCGGAACGCACAACGTGGCCCGGGTGCCGGAGCTGCTGCGCGCCGCGCGCAATGGCTCGCCCGCCGCCGTCGACCTCGACCGCACCGCCGACACGTTCACGATCCCGGTGGAGGCCGTCGCGCACTCGAGCCCGGTGCGCGCGTACGTCACGGTGATGGAAGGCTGCAATCACGTCTGCAGCTTCTGCGTGGTGCCGCGGACGCGCGGGCCGGAGACGTGCCGCGACGCTTCGGAGATCGTGGATGAGGTGGCGGCGCTCGTGGCGCGCGGGTATCCCGAGGTCATGCTGCTCGGGCAGACCGTCAATGCGTATCGGCGCCAGGGGCTCGATTTCGCGGGCCTGCTCGAGCGGGCGAACGGAGTCGCGGGTCTGGAGCGCCTGCGATTCACGACCTCACATCCCGAGCACGTCGACGACCGGCTCGCGGAAGCGATGGGCACGCTGCCCAAGCTCTGCCCCTACCTTCACCTTCCCGTGCAGTCCGGATCGGATCGCATCCTCGCCCACATGCGGCGCGGCTACGACGGCCGCGGGTATCGCGACAAGGTCGCGCTGCTGCGCGCGGCCTGCCCCGGGCTGGCGATCTCGAGCGACGTGATCGTCGGCTATCCCGGCGAGGACGAAGCGGCCTTCGAGGAGACGGTCGCGCTGGTGGACGACGTCGGGTTCGAGGGCCTCTTCGTGTTCATGTACTCGCCGCGGCCGGGGACGACCGCCTTCCGGTCCGCCGACGACGTCACGGAGCCGGAGAAGCTGCGGCGGCTGCAGGTCCTGAACGAGCGCCAGCAGCGCTACCAGGCGACGCGCAACGCGCTGCGGATTGGCGGGCGCGAGCAAGTGCTCGTGGATACCGTCGTCGAGGAAGGGCGGGTCTCGGGGAGGACGCGCGACTTCCGGATCGTCCACATGGACGGCAGCGCCGCGGACGTGGGCCGCACGTTCGCGGTCGCGATCACCGGGTCGGGGCCCAACTCTCTCACCGGCCGTCGAGCGCCCGGCCCGGGGGCAAACAATTCGGTTGCAGCAGTTTGCGTCGACCCTATATTGTGAGGGGCAAGAGCGGGGGAGCGTCGGCCGGCATGCAGATCGAGATGACGATCAAGGGGTTGATGATCGACCCCATCACGAACATGCCGATCATCATCCTCCGCGACGGGGAAGGGCAGCGCATCCTCCCGATATGGGTGGGCGTCTTCGAGGCCAACGCGATTGCGCTGCAGATCGAAAACGTCCAGACCCCGCGGCCGATGACCCACGACCTGCTGAAGAACGTGATCCAGGACCTGTCGGCGCAGGTCGAGCGGATCGTGGTCACCGAGCTGAAGGAGAACACCTTCTACGCCGTGATCCATCTCCGCAGCGACGGCGCGGCGGTGGTCGTCGACGCGCGTCCGTCCGACGCCATCGCACTCGCCCTCCGCACCTCGGCGCCGATCTTCGTCGAGGAGTCGGTGATCGCGAGCGCGCGGTCGGTCGAGTCGAGCAAGGAATCGATGGACGTAGGCCGGCTGCAGAAGTGGCTCGAGAACCTATCGGACGAGGAGCTCGGCAAGTACAAGATGTAGTGCCGTTCCGGTCCCCCCGCGGCACCCCACCCCATAAGCTTGACCTCGCCTCGAGCGGCTGCGTAAGATCCGCTCCCGGCCCGCCTCTCCACCCCGTGGAGGAATCACGTTGATCGTCATTGCCATAGCAAATCAGAAGGGCGGCGTGGGCAAGACCACGACCGCGGTCAATCTCGCCGCCGCCCTGGCCATGCGGGGACGGCGGACGCTCCTCATCGACCTCGACCCGCAGGCGAATTCGTCGATCAGCTACCTGGATACACGCTCGCTGGCGCAGTCGATGTACGACGTGCTCTCGAACGGCACGCCGCTGGGCGCGATCATCCAGAAGTCGCCCGTCGAGAAGCTCGACATCGCTCCGTCACGGATCTCACTCGCGAAGCTCGAATCGCAGCTCGTCGGAGAGCTGGACGCGCACTTCCGGCTGAAGGACCGGCTGGACACCGTGTCGTCCGAGTACGACTTCGTCGTCATCGACACGCCGCCGGCGCTCGGCCTCATCACCGTCAACGCGCTGGTTGCCGCGACCCATCTCATCATCCCCGTGCAGTCGAGCTATTTCGCGCTCGAGGGCACGGATGACCTTCTGGAGACGGTCGAGAAGATCCGCTCTCGTCCGAACCCGAACCTCAAACTGCTGGGGGCCGTCATCACGCTTCACGACAAGCGGACGACGCTGTCGCGCGACGTGCAGAAGGCAATCGCGCAGGTGTTCGGCGACCGCGTGTTCCAGACGACGATCACACGCAGCATCCGCCTCGAAGAGAGCCCGGCCCACAAGGAGAGCATCTTCACTTTCGCGCCGCAGTCGAGCGGCGCCAACGAGTATTACCGCCTCTGCGAGGAGGTCATCGAACGTGTCTAGCCCACGGCGACTCGGACTGCCGGAAACGTTGCGCATGCGTCACGACAATCACTACGTCGACCAGCTCGGCCGTCCCGGTGGCGTTCCCATCGGCCGGCTCGTCCCCATCGAGGACATCGAGCCCAATCCCAACCAGCCGCGGCAGGCTCTCGGCGACATCAGCGAGCTGATCGCTTCGGTGTCGGAGAAAGGAATTCTCGAGCCGATCCTCGTGCGGCCACGCGGCAGCCGCTTCCAGATCATCGCTGGCGAGCGCCGGTATCGCGCGGCGACAGAAGCCGGTCTAGCCGAAATTCCTTGCGTCGTCCGTGAGACGTCCGACGCCGAGATGATGGAAATCGCGCTGGTCGAGAATCTCCAGCGCAAGGACCTGACTGCCTTCGAAGAGGCGGACGGCCTCAAGGTCCTCGCCGACAATTTCGGCTACACGCACGAAGCGATGGCCCAGAAGCTCGGCAAGAGCCGAACGTCCATCACCGAGATCCTGACCCTGACCGCGATGCCGGACGACGTTCGTGAGCAATGTCGGCGCGCCGACATTCACTCCAAGTCTTTGTTGCTACAGATCGTTCGCCAGTCGACGCCGGGAAAGATGGCGCAGATGGTCGACCGACTTCAGCAGGAAGGCGGGACGCGGGATCAAGCCCGACGCATCGCCAAGGAGACGAAGGGAAAGGCGGGCGGTCGCGGTCGCGCGAAGCCTTATGTGTTCCGCTATCAGCCGCGCGAGAAGACGTTCACCCTCTCGCTTCAATTCCGGAAAGCGGACGTGCCGCGCGAGGAACTGGTGCGCGCGCTCCAGGGAATCCTCGACGAGTTGATGAAGGACGCAGGCGTCAGCGCTCGAGCACGAACTTCGTCGTGAGATAGACGGCCGCACGCCACCCGCCGAAGGCCGCGTAGGCAAGACCGAACGCCCACGCGGCCAACTTCTCTCTCCTCGCCAACGCTTGTCCGACCATGGCGAGCCCGATGCAGAACAGCGGCGCGACGATCTCGAGGTCCTTGTTGTAGCGGACGAGGTTCGGGCCCGGCAGTCCACCGGATGCGAGGTTCAGAACGAGGTAAGTCGCCGCCCAGGCCGCCACGACCGCTCGGCCCGACGCGTCCTGGGCGCGCCACAGCAGCGCGATCCCGACCACGATCAGCGGCGCGAACCACGCGTAGAAGACGAACATCCGCCAGCCCGCCTTCCGCACGCCCCGCAACAGATCGATCTTGGGCCCGGCATACGGGTCGTCAGTCTCCTTCGGAGACGACTCCGCGACGGCTTCCGCGGAGGCTTGCTTCTCGAGGAGGATCCGCTCTTCGGCCATGGGCACACCGCGCTGCATGCCGATGAAGATCGGGACGTATCGGCCGTAGAAAATCGCGAGCGCGAGAATGCCGCCGAGCGCGGTTGCGCCAAGGAGGCCTGCCATCATCCTGCGCGACTCCTGTCTGCGGTCGCTGATCAGATGGGTCACGACGATCAGGGGAACGAGGACGGCGAAGTTCAGGACCGACTGGGTATACGTGAGGAGCGCGGCCGCGATCGCCATCGACACCGCAAGGATCACACGCGCCCGGCCGAGGTCCGCGAGGCACGCGAGGATGACGAGCAACACGCACATGTCGATGGCGTGTCCCACGAGGGCGGGGAAGTACGCGAGGGTGAGCCGCGCGGTGAAGATCGGCAGGACGATGACCGCAGCGGCGGCGCCGAGGGCCGTCGCGGAAGAGCATCGAAGGCGGCGGGCCAGCCCGAACACGATCCAGACCTCGAGGCTGTTCACGATGGCGGCGAGGGCGGAGACGGCGACCTCCGGCCGGTAGCGGCCGATGCGAATGAGCGGCCAGCACAGCATGTAGAAAAGCGGCGGGTACGGGAACGCGTACCAGTGGCCGTTCTCGAGCTGGAGGCCGAGGCTGAAGCGGTACTGGTTGGCCGTGAATTCGGAGAGGAACCGGGCGAGGCCGTGTCGTGCGAGCTGCCAGGCGAAGAGGGCGTGCACCTTTACGTCGGGGTAGTAGAACTGGGGATGGAGGACGAGCACGAGGCGCACCGCTAGCGCCACCATCGTTGCGAGTGCGACGGCGCCGGCGACCTCCGGGGACTCGACGCCGAGGGCGGACAACAGGCGCCTCCAGCGCGCGCCCGCCATGACGATCGCGCCCACCGCAAGATAGAGCGGAGCGCCCTCGGCGGAGATCCGCTCGGACGCGACGACGTCCCATGCCGTTCCGACGACTGCCGCGACGAGCAGCGCCAGCGCATGGAGCGCGGCCCAGGCCCGCGGCGCGCCAGCGACGCGCACGAAGCCGAATGCCGCGGCGATCAGGAGTCCGAGGCGGACGACATGGCCGCCGGTCAGGACGAATCGCCCGTCGCCGCGCACGATCTCCATCCAGTCGACGGCCACTCCCAGGGGCCGGGGATTGACGGATGCGCTCTGTATCGTGACCGCGATCGGCGCCGTCGTCGTCGCCGCCGGAAGGGGGACGTCGATCATCCGATACGGCTGGTGGACGTCCGCCGCGATCGCGAACCGTGCAATCTCAACGGGGCCGAAATGAATTGTAACTTCAGCAGGCTCAATAAGATGGCGACGAACGCGGGCCCGCAAACGAGACCCACTACCGGCGACACCGACCGGAAGCGTGACGGTCGCGTGCGGGCCCGTCCACCGGAAACGTGTGAGGCCGTCCCGCTCCCAATCCGGACGGAACCCGGTCGTGTATAGGACGTCGTTGGGGCCCATCTCGATGAGCGCAGGACGCGCCCACCGCGCGGCGACCATCGGTCCCACGGCCCCGGAAACCAGGAACGCGAGACAAAGAATCACCTCCGCCGCCCACCGCCGCCACGCGGCGCCGCTGCGCACGGCTAAGGCACTAGTGCTTCACCACCAGGACGGCGGCGTAGTAGTCGCAGATCCCGCTTTGCAGGACTTCGCCCGCCTCGATCGTCGCGCCCTCCGCGTAGAGGCGCTCGTACTCCCCGACGGGACGAATGTGCTCGCCGTTCTCCACGCGGTGAATGAGGTGGCCGATGAGGTTGAGCCGCGAGATGGCGGGGATGTCCTCGATGACCAGTACGCGCCCGCCGTCCACGAGCAGGCGGCGACATTCCGAGAGCACCGCCCGCACGTCCTCGTCCGGGAGATGGTGGAGAAGTCCGAAGATCAGGATCTGGTCGAAGCGGCCGTCGGGCAGCTCCACGCTCCGCGCGTCGCCCACGATGAAGGCGCCCGGACGGGTCTTGCGCGCGTGGTCGATGTAGCGCGCGTTCATGTCGACGCCGACGTAGTCGTCGCCGGCGAACAAGTCCGCGAACGCTCCCGGCCCGCACCCGAGGTCGAGCGTCCGAAGGCCCTGCCGCACGCGCAGCCGCGCGCGGATGACGGCGCGGATGGCCTTGAAATCGTTCTCGAGGATGCTGCGGAGGACGATGAACAGAACGGGATGGTCGGAGATGCGCTGGACCGTCGCCGCGAAGAGCCCCATGCGCCTCCGATGCCGGATTTCGAAAGAGGCGGAGTCTAACGGAGCACGGCGCGCCCCGCAAACGATGGCGCGCGGGCGGGGGCGCCGCACGATTGCCTTTGACCGAGGGCCGAGTGCGGGAATAATCTCCTCCCGAGAATGACCCAAGCCCTGTCCACCGTCATCGTCGCCACCGGCAGCTGCATCCCCGGGCGGCGCGTCGTGAACGAGGATTTCCTCGCTCACCGCCTCTTCGAGGACTACGGGAAGCCTTTCGACCCCGCGGGCAACGCGAAGATCATCGAGCGCTTCCAGGAGATCACGGGGATCAGCGAGCGGCGCTACGCGGACGACGGCTACGTCACCTCCGACATCGCGACCGAGGCGGCGCGGAGCGCGCTCGAGAACGGCGCCATCGATCCGGAGACGCTCGACTATCTCGTCGTCGCCCACAACTTCGGGGACGTGAGCGCCGGCAATCCGCGCAGCGACTTCGTCCCCACGCTCGCGGCGCGGGTGAAGCGCGCGCTCGGGATCGCGAACCCGTCCTGCGTCGCCTACGACCTGCCGTTCGGGTGCCCGGGATGGCTGCAGGCCGTGATCCAGGTGAACTACTTCCTGAAGTCGGGGGACGCGAAGCGCGCGCTCGTCATCGGGGCCGAGACCCTGTCGCGCGTCTCCGATCCCCACGACCGCAACAGCATGATCTACTCCGACGGGGCGGGGGCCGCCGTGCTGGAGGCGCGGAGCGCGCCCGAGCCGGTGGGGATCCTCGCCCACGCCGCGCGCTCGGACGCGCTGGAGCACGCGCGCCTCATGTGGATGGGCTCGTCGTTCGATCCCGCGTACGCGGACGGCAGGCGGCTCTTCCTGAAGATGAACGGGCGCCAGCTCTACGAGTACGCCCTCACCACGATGCCGCAGGTCGTGCGGCAGAGCCTCGACCGAGCCGGCGTCCCCCTCGCCGACGTCGACAAGGTCCTCATCCACCAGGCGAACTCGAAGATGGACGAGGCGATCCTGAAGCGGATCTTCAAGCTCTGCCACGTCGACGAGATCCCGGAGGGGATCATGCCCATGACCATCGCCCGCCTCGGCAACAGCTCGGTGGCGACCATCCCCACGCTGCTCGACCTCATCCGCCGCGGCGCGCTCGAGGGCCACCGGCTCGATCCCGGCGACATCGTGGTCTTTGCCTCCGTCGGCGCGGGAATGAACATCAACTCCGTCGTCTATCGGTACGCGTGAGCGCCACGAGCCCTCGTCCGCTAGACTGGAACGGATGAACATTCTCCCGAAACGCATGACACGCGGCGCGCGCGCCGTGGGCAAGGCGATCTGGGCCCTCGCGCATCAGACGCACCCCGTCCTCGTGCACATCATCCCCATGCGGCGGTGCAACCTGTCCTGCACCTACTGCAACGAGTACGACGCCATCTCGAAGCCGGTGCCCCTCGACCTGATGCTGCGCCGCCTCGACAAGCTGGCCGACCTCGGGACGTCGATGATCACGGTTTCCGGGGGCGAGCCGCTCATGCACCCGGAGCTCGACGCGATGATCGAGCACACGCGCCGCCGCGGCATGATCGCCTCCCTGATCACGAACGGCTATTACCTGAACCAGGAGCGCATCGAGCGGCTGAACCGCGCCGGGCTCGACTACCTCCAGATCAGCATCGACAACGTCGAGCCCGACGCCGTCTCCCTGAAGAGCCTTCGCCTGCTGGAGCCGAAGCTCGAGTGGCTGGCGGAGCACGCGGATTTCGGGGTCAACATCAATTCCGTGGTGGGGAGCGGCATCGAGAACCCGGAGGACGCGCTGGCGGTCGCCCGCCGCGCGCGCGAGCTCGGCTTCACGAGCACGATCGGCATCCTGCACGATGGCCGCGGACAATTGCGCGCCCTCGCCGCGCGCGAGATGAAGGTGTACGAGGAGCTGAAGTCGCTGGGCAGCCGGGGCGACACGCGGGTGAACTCGCTCTTCCAGGACAACCTCGCCCGCGGCCTCCCCAACGAGTGGAGCTGCCGCGCCGGGTCGCGCTATCTCTACGTCGACGAGGACGGCCTCGTCCACTACTGCTCGCAGATGCGGGGGGTGCCCGGCATCCCGCTCGAGGAGTACTCGCACGCGGACCTCGAGCGCGAGTACGGCACCAAGAAGGCGTGCGCGCCCTATTGCACGGTCAACTGCGTGCAGCGGGTGGCGTTGCTCGACAACTGGCGCTCGCCGCAGACGGTGAACGCCCGCCTGGTGGCGCGGCCCCCGGGGGCGCGGCCCCCCGGAGCGCCGGCCGTTTCGGCGCCGATCGCGTCTCCTCCCTCTCCCGGGGCCTGACCGCGCCCCGGGCGCTCGTCACCGGCGCGTCGAGCGGAATAGGCGAGGCCTTCGCGCGCGCCCTCGCCGCGCAGGGCCGCGCCCTCGTCCTCGTCGCGCGCCGGGGTGATCGGCTGGATGCGCTCGCCGCGGAGCTCGGCGGAACGTCGAAGGCGCTTCCGATTGCGCTCGACCTCGCGCAGCCCGGGTCCGAGGATCATCTCGCCGCGCGCCTGGCCGCCGCCGGCATCGCGATCGACCTGCTCGTCAACAACGCCGGCGTGGGTGACACCGGCCACTTCCGGGAGCAGCCGCCAGATCGCCTGCTGGCAATGATCGACCTCAACGTGCGCGCGGTGGTCGCGCTCAGCCGGTGCTTCCTGCCGCCGATGGTCGAGCGGCGCGCGGGCGCGATCATCAACGTCGTCTCGATGTCGGCCTTCCAGCCGGTGCCCTTCCTCGCCACCTACGCCGCGACCAAGGCCTTCGTCCTCTCCTTCACCGAATCGCTGGCCACGGAGCTCGAGGGAACCGGGGTGACCGTCCAGGCCCTCTGCCCCGGAAACATCCCGACCGGCTTCCAGCAGGTCGCCGGCACCGAGAACGTCGCGTTCACACGCACCCCGTCGATGACGGCGGCCGTGGTGGCGGCGGCCTCGCTGCGGGCGCTGGGGAGCGGCAAGGTCATCGTGATCCCCGGGGTCCGGGATCGCGCGATGGTCGTGCTGCAGCGGCTCGTTCCGCGCACGCTCGTGCGCCGCGCGGCCGCCGGCCTGTTCCGTCCCGCGAAGGGCTGAGCCCGCCACTTGGGGAGGGACGATTTCCTGCCACAATGGCTGGAAGGATTGGGTAGAATGGGCGGCCAAAGGAACGGCCACTCGAGAGAGGATGTGCATGGAGGCGGCGCAAAAGAAAGAGGCGGGCAAGTCCTCGACCTTTTCGGACTACGACCACAGTAATTTTTACTATGGGGCCGGCGAAGACCCCCTGAACCTCCTCGGGCCCTTCAGCGACTGGTACGAGGAGGCGCTTCCCAACGGCTACTACCTGTACTCGGAGCCGCTGCAGTCGGCCCCCGGAACGCGGGTGCTCGTCCGCAACCGCAAGACCGGCGAGGTCAAGGACCTCGTCAACCTGGCGTCCTACAACTACCTCGGCATCTCGTACCGCCAGGAAGTGAAGGACGCGGCCATCGAGGCGACACGGAAGTACGGCCTGGGCGCGTCCGGCTCGCCGATCCTCTCCGGCACCTTCGAGGTCCACAACGAGCTCGCCAAGGCGGTGGCCGGCTTCAAGGACAAGGAAGCGGCGATCCTCTTCCCGACCGGCTACAGCGCGAACGTGGGGTTCATCTCCGCGATCATGCGCGCCGGAGACCACATCTTCTGCGACCTGTACTCGCACGCGTCGATCGTCGACGGCGCAATCCTCGCCTAGTCCATGACCGTCTTCTTCCGCCACAACAACCCGCTCGACCTCGAGCGGAAGATGAACGGCGTCCGCGGCAAGAAGCTCGTGGTGGTGGAGGGCGTGTACTCGATGGACGGGGACGTCTGCGTCCTCCCCGAAATCGTCGAGGTGGCCAAGCGCCATGGCGCCCGCATCCTCATCGACGAGGCGCACTCGACCTTCCTCTTCGGCCCCAACGGCCGCGGGGTGTCCGAGCACTTCGGCCTCGACGGCGAGATCGACTTCCACCTCGGCACCTTCTCCAAGAGCCTCGGCGGGCAGGGCGGCTTCGTGTGCGGGTCCCAGGACCTGGTGGACTACACGAACGCGTTCGCGCGCTCGCGTTTCTTCTCCTGCAACCTGGCCCCGATGATCGCGGCCGGCCTCATCGCCGGGATCAAGATCGTCGAGAGCGAGCCGCAGCTCCGCGCGCGCCTCTGGAGCAACGTGGCCTTCCTGCGCCGCCGCTTCGCGGAGGAGGGGATCGACATCGGCAAGTCGACGTCGCAGGTCATGCCGGTGATGGTCAACAACGACCCCAAGGTGTTCGCCATCGCGGAGAAGATCCAGGACCGCGGGCTGTTCCTGCAGCCCGTCACGTACCCCGCCGTTCCCAAGCACAAGTCGCGGCTGCGGATCTCCGTCTCCGCCGTGCACACCGAGGATCAGCTGGAGCAGGCCGTGCAGGTCATCGGCGGCGTGCTGCGGGAAGAGGGGATATGCCGGGTCTGACGCGCTACGGCTATCGCGAGGTCATCGGCGGCTTCTTCGAGTTTCCGACCGAGAACGCGAAGCGGATCCTGCCCCGCCACATCGAGCCCGTCGAGCTGCACCACGGGACGAGCATCTTCGCCATGAACGTCTTCGACTTCAACGAGAGCATGGTCGGCCCGTACCAGGAGGCGGTCATGGCGGTGATCGTCGCCCCGCTCGTGAAGCCGGGGGAGAAGCTGCCCAAGTCGGCGTTCTATCCCTACCTCGTCGCCACCACGACGAAGGCGGCGCGCGAGCACGCCATCGAGCGCTGGCACCTGCCGCACTGGATGAGCGACATCGAGGTCGACTTCGTGGCCGGCGCCGATCGCACCACGGCGAAAGTGCGCGCGGACGGCGCGCCGGTCGCCGACCTCACCATCACCGAGCACCAGTGGTCGCCGGTCAGCCACCTCTATCAGTCGTTCATGAAGGACGGCGACCAGACCTACCTCGCGCACATCACGATGGAAGGGAAGCAGAGCGAGCACGAGGACGAGAAGGGCCTGATCAAGCTCTACGATCACCCCTTCAACCAGCCGCTCCAGATCTCCGAGGTCTACGAGGTCCCGTTCCGCGAGCTGTGGATGCGCGCGGGGATGCAGACCTTCACGCCGCTGGTCGAGCTCGAGACGGCCTAAGCCGGCGTGCCGTCCGACGACCTGTTCGTCGTCTTCAACCCGCGGTCCGGAAAGGGCAGGGGATCCCGGCTCGTCGGTCCCGTGCTCGAAGCGCTGGGGGCGGAGACCGCCCACGGGCTCACCACGGCCGCCGGGGACGAGATGCGCCTCACCGCGGAGGCGCTCGCACGCGGGTTCCGCCGCATCGTGGCGGTGGGCGGCGACGGGACCTGGAGCAACGTCGGCAACGCGATCATCCGCTCCGGGGTCGACGCCGCGCTCGGCCTCGTGCCGGCGGGAACGGGCTGCGACCTCGCGAAGTCCGTCGGCGTGCCCGCCCGGGACGTCGCGCGCTGCGCGGCAATCGCGCGTGCCGGGCATTCGCGGCGGATCGACGTCGGCCGCATCGAGGACCGCTACTTCCTGAACGTCGCCGGCTTCGGCTTCGACATCGCGGTCATCGAGGACTCGTGGACGGTGAAGCACCTCGGGGGCGACCTGCTGTACCTTTTCTGCGCGCTGCGGCAGCTCCACCGGTTCCCCGGATTCCCGGTCTCGATCGCACTGGACGGCGAGCCGCCGGCGCGCCGCGAGATGCTGATGCTCGTGGTCGCCAATGCGCGTGTCTTCGGGGGCGGGTTCAAGATCGCGCCGGGAGCGGCCCTCGACGACGGCCGCCTCGACGTCGTCTCCTTCGCCAACATGACGCTCGGCCGCCGGCTCTCGATCATGGGCCGGCTGCTGCGCGGGACGCACGACGGCGCGCCCGAGGTCCGGTCACGCCGGGCGGCCCGGGTGGTGCTGACCTTCGACGGCCCGCCGGCCTACGAGACCGACGGCGAATGGCATCGCGCGGCCTCGGCGGAGCTCGGCATCGAGTCCATTCCCGGAGCGCTGCGCGTGCTCGTCCCGCGGGAGGGGTGAGGTGGAAACCTTCCGGCGGATCCGCAGCGCGACCTCGCTCTTCCTGGCGCTCTTCTCGTTCGTGCCGTGGGGGCTCTACCAATATCTCGTGCTCGTCCCCGCGGCCGCCCTCTTCCCGTCCCGGGGCGAGGCCTGGATGGCGGTGTTCACGAGGGCCGTCGCGCTCACCCTGCTCGCGATCTTCCGCTTCGGCGGCGCCCGATTCCAACTCATCGGCCGCATCCCGACCGACGCGCCGTGCGTGGTGGTCGGCAACCACCAGTCCCTGGCCGATCCCGCGGTGCTCATCGCGATGGCGGGCCCCTGGGTGCCGGCGTTCGTCACCCGCCGGCGCTACGCGAACGTGCCCGTGATCGGGACGTCGATGCGATGGGCCAATTGCCCGATCATCGATCCCACGCGCGACGCCCGGGGGGCGGTGGCCACGATCGCCGCCGCCGCGGCCCGCCTCCAGCACGGCGTGTTGATCTTTCCGGAAGGGCATCGCACGGTGGATGGCGAGATCCGCCCCTTCCGGACGAGCGGCCTCCTGGCCATTCTCACCACGCGCCGGGTGCCCGTGTACGTCGCGGTGACGGACGGCCTCTGGGTGAACCGCCGGCTGGTGGACTTCGTGTTCAACGTCCATCGCATGCGCGGCCGCACGGAGATCCTCGGTCCGTTCGCGCCGCCCGAGGATGCCGCGGCGCTCCCCGCCTTCATCGACGGCCTGCGGGACATGATGGTCGGCCACCTCGCCCAGATGCGGCAGCGTGATGCCCCAGCGGCCTGAGCTCGCCGCGGCGGTGCGCGCGGCGGCCGGGGTGCCGTCGCCGGAGGCGGCGGCGCTCGCCGCGCACATCGTCGCCCTGGCCGGCGGCTCCGTGGCGGGAATCGTGTTCTTCGGCTCGCGCAAGAGCCGCGCCCGCCCCGATCTTCACAGCGCCTACGACATGTTCGTGGTGGTCGATGACGCGCGCGCTTTCTACGCGCGGCTTCACGCCGGAGGCGCGGTCCGCCGTGGCCCCGGCCTGCTGGCCGTTCTGCACTCCGTGCTGCCCCCGAACCAGATCTCGATCCAGCCCGTGGCCGGTGACGGGGCGCCGCGCGCGAAATGCGCGGTCATCGGGACGGCGGCCTTCGCGCGCCAGACTTCGGCGCAGCGGAGCGACCACTTCTGCCTGGGCCGCCTCTTCCAGCCGACGGAGATCCTGCATGCCGCGCCCGGCCGCGCGGAGGACATCGGCGCCGCGCTGGTCCGTGCGCACGCGCTCACCTACACCTGGGTCCGCCCGTGGCTGCCCGCGCGGTTCGACGTCGGCGCGTACTGCCGCACGCTCCTCCGCGTGTCGTTCGCGGCGGAGATCCGGCCCGAGCCCGAGGGTCGCGCGCAGGCGCTCTTCGTCGCCCAGGAGGCATACCTCCGCCCGGTTTACGCGACCCTGCTCGCGTCCCTCGTGGGCGCGGGCGAGCTGCGCGAGGTGGAGCCCGCGATCTACTCGCTCGTCCATCCCGCGAGCACCACCGAGCGCCTCCGCCTCGCCGCCTACTTCCGCTGGTCGATGGTGCGGGCCACCGCGCGCTGGGCGAAGTACGTGATCACGTTCGACGACTGGCTGGACTTCATCGTCCGCAAGGCCCGCCGCCACACCGGCGAGGACATCGTGCTCACCGATCGCGAGCGCCGCCTGCCGCTCGTCTTCCTCTGGCCGCGGGTCATCCATTACCTGCGCCACAAGGACCGGGCCCGGCCATGACGACGCCGTTCCTCGTGTTCGTGGTGGTGGTCGGGGCGGCGGTCGTGTCGATGGCCGCCTACGCGCGGCGCGGACGCGGCCGGGATGCCGACGCCGATCGCAAGGGAACGCAGTTCCTCATGGGCGTTGGCGACTTCCTCGTCCACTGGCTGATGTGGGCGCTCGGTCCGGCGGAGCGGCTGTTCCTCCGCATGGGCCTGACCCCCGACTTCTTCAACTTCGCCGGCCTCGCCTGCGGCGCCGCGTCCGGCATCCTCATCGGGATGGGCGAGCTCGAATGGGGCGGCCTGGCCATAGCACTCGGCGGCGTGGCCGACATCTTCGACGGGCGCATCGCGCGCGCGCGCAAGCTCACGTCCCCCTACGGGACGTTCATCGACAGCACCCTCGACCGCTTCGTCGAGGTCTTTGCGTTCCTCGGCTTCGTGTACTACCTGCGGCACGTGTCACTCGGTCCGCTGATCGCCACCGCCGCGCTTTCCGGGTCGCTCCTCGTCAGCTATACGCGCGCCCGCGGGGAGTCCCTGGGCGTCACCTGCAAGGAAGGGCTCATGCAGCGGGCGGAGCGGCTGGCCCTCACCTTCCTCGCCTGCGTGCTCGACGCGCCCGTCACCGCCGCCCTCGGCTGGCCGCCGGGCCGCCTGGTGATCGGCGTGCTGACCCTGATCGCCGCCGGCACCTTCGTCACCGCCGCCCATCGAACGGTGTGGATCTCCAGGAGATTGAAGGAAGGTTCGCACTAGAATTCCGGGATGAACCGCCATGTGCTCGCCGCCGCCGCCCTGTCCGCCCTCATGACCACCGATCTCTCCGCGCAGGTGATGCCCTTCAAGGCCACCGAGCGGACGCTCGCCAACGGCTTGAAGGTGATCGTGGTCCCGACCGGGTTCCCGAACCTCGTGTCGGTGCAGATCCCCGTGCAGACGGGATCGCGGAACGAGGTGGAAGCGGGCAAGTCCGGCTTCGCCCACTTCTTCGAGCACATGATGTTCCGCGGCACGCCGGCCAACCCGCCCGAGAAGTACCAGGCAGCCATGACCGCGGCCGGCGCACGCACCAACGCCTACACGACCGACGACTACACGAACTACCACGCGACCTTCGCCAAGGAGGACCTGGAGACGATCCTGCGCCTCGAGGCCGATCGCTTCCAGAACCTCGCCTACGGCGAGCCGGAGTTCCGCACCGAGGCGCGGGCGGTCCTCGGCGAGTACAACAAGAACAGCGCGGAGCCGTTCCGCAAGCTGATCGAGGTGCAGCGCGAGCACGCGTACCGGACCCACACGTACCGGCACACCACGATGGGGTTCATCAAGGACATCGAGGACATGCCGAACCAGTACGCGTACGCGAAGACGTTCTTCGACCGCTGGTACCGTCCGGAGAACACGACCGTCATCGTCGCCGGCGACGTCGCCCCGGAGCAGGTCCTGGCGTTGGTCGAGAAGTACTGGGGCGGGTGGAAGCGAGGGACGAACACGACGGCGATCCCCGCCGAGCCCGAGGCCCAGGGCCCCGTCTACGCGCACGTGCCCTGGCCCGCCGCGACCCTGCCCTGGGTCACGGTCGCCTTCCACGGGCCGGCGTTCTCGTCCACGGAGAAGGACTTCGCGGCGACGGACCTGCTCTTCGACCTCGCCTTCGGTCCGACCTCCGACCTGTACAAGCGGCTGGTCGAGGACGAGCAGAAGGTCGACGACCTCTTTCCCTATGTCACCGGCAACGCGGACCCGTACCTGATGACGGTGGCCGCGCGCGTCAAGAAGCCCGAGGACGCGGTGGCGGTGCGCGACGCGATCCTCGGCACGGTGGCCCGGCTGCGCACGGAAGTGCTACCCGCGAAGCGCGTGGCGGACGCGAAGTCCAACGGCCGCTACGGACTCGTGCGGAGCCTGGACAACACGGAAGCGATCGCGGCGACGCTGGCCCGCTTCGTCCGCTACGCGCGCGCGTACGACACCTTGAACGCGCTGTACCGCGTCTACGACTCCCTGACCCCGGAAGACCTGCAGGCGGCGGCGCGGAAGTACTTCACCGATTCCCGCCTCGTGGTGACGACGCTCGCGCACGATCCGCTCCCCGCCGGCATCGACCGCGCCCCCGCGCTCGCGACTCTGGCCGCCGCTCCGGCCGCGGGCGCTTCCGTCGCGGGCAAGGTCATCCGGATCTCCTCCGCCTTGCCGCAGGTGCGCGTCAAGCTCCTCTTCCGGGCCGGATCCGCCCACGACCCCGCGGGCAAGGAAGGCCTGGCCGCGCTTTCGGCGGCGATGATCGCGGACGCGGGCTCGCGCGAGCGTCGCATCGACGAGATCCGCCAGCTCCTGTTCCCGATGGCGGGGAGCTTCGACGACCTCGTGGACAAGGAGATGACCACCTTCACCGCCTCCGTCCACCGCGACAACTGGAAGGCGTTCTCGCAGATCGCGCTCCCGATGCTCCTCGAGCCCGGCTTCCGCGAGGAGGACTTCCGCCGCGTGAAGGACGCGCAGAAGAACGCCCTGGTCGTGGACCTGCGCTCGAACAACGAAGAGGAGCTCGGGAAGGAGCGCCTCCAGGAAACGCTGTTCGCCGGCACGCCATACGGCCACCCGGTGTTGGGGACGGTGGACGGCATCGCGGCGATCACCCTCGACGACGTCAAGGACTTCGTGCGCCGCGCGTACACCGGCGCGGGGCTGACCATCGGCGTCTCCGGCGACGTGCCCGCCGATTTCGTGGTCGGGCTGCAGCGCGACCTCG
>JANMPI010000593.1:0-7575 GCA_031369785.1 Acidobacteriota bacterium | reverse complement strand
AACAAGTTCATGGTCGAGATCTCCCGCGGCTGTCCCTGCATGTGCCGGTTCTGCTGGGCCGGGTACAACTACCTGCCGGTGCGCGGCTTCTCGCGGCAGCAGATCGTCGACCGCGCCCGGGAAGTCCGGCCGCACACCAACAAGATCGGCCTCGTCTCCACCGCGGTCTGCGATCACCCGGAGATCGGCGCCATCGTCGACGACCTCGCCGCCATGGGCTTCCAGGTGTCGGTCGCCTCGCTGCGCCTCGACGACCTGACGCCGGAGTTCGTGCTGAAGCTGGTCGACACCGGGGTCGAAGGGCTGACCCTCGCGCCCGAATGCGGGTCCGACCGCATGCGCAAGGTCCTGAACAAGCAGTTCAGCAACGCCGACATCCTGGAGCGCGCGCGCTGGATCTTCGAGAACGGGATCCAGAACCTGAAGCTCTACTACATGGTCGGGCTGCCGTGGGAGCGCCACGAGGACGTCCTTGCCATCGTCGAACTGACGGAGCAGATCCGGGACGTGATGATCGACGTCGGCCGCTCGCGCGGGCGGGTGGGGCGCATCCATCCCTCGATCAACCCCTTCGTCCCCAAGCCGGGCACGCCCTACCAGTGGCTGCCCATGGAAGACCCGCGGGAGACCGACCGCAAGCTGCAGTACCTGCGCAAGGCCTTCGGGAAGATGTCGAACGTGGACGCGATCTGCAAGAGCGCGCGCAGCGGCGTCTCGCAGTCGATCCTCGCCCTCGCCGATCGCCGGGTGGCGGACGCGCTCGAGTTCTCCTGCAACAACGGCGTCGACCTGAAGCGGGGGATGAAGGCCGCCGGCCTCGACCCCGCCTTCTATCTCTTCCGCGGGCGCGGCCGCGAGGAAGTGCTCCCGTGGGACATCGTGGACAACGGCGTCTCCAAGGGCTACTACCTCCGTGAGCTCGACAAGAGCCAGAAGGAGCAGCTGTCGCCGCACTGCCCGGAGATCCAGGGCTGCATCCGCTGCGCGGTGTGCATCGAGACGCCGAACCCCCAGTACCGCCTTCCGGAAAAGTGGAAAGCACTCGGGATGCCGCCGCAGTACGTGAAGGCCGCCGTAGTTTCGTGAGGAGGAACCCATGCTTCGTGTGATCGCGCCCCTGCTCTTCCTCGCCTCCTGCGCCAGCGGCGGCGGTACCGCGCCCACGTCGCCGACTCCGGCGGTGGACGAGGAATTCGTCCTCGCGCCGGGGCAGACGGCGGTCGTCAAGGACACCGCGATCCGCGTCACTTTCGATCGGGTGAGAGAGGATTCGCGCTGTCCCACGGATGTGACCTGCATCTGGGAGGGCGACGCCGTCGTCGTCCTCCGCGTGAAGGCGTCGGCGGACGAGGTGACGCGCGAAGTCCACACCCAGGGCGACCCGCCGCGGTCGCGCCAGGCGCCGGCGGGAGACTTCGTCGTGACGCTCGTGCGGCTCGATCCCGCGCCGCGCTCGACCTCCGCCGTCGACCCCGCGTCCTATCGGGCGACGCTGCGCGTCGGACGCGAGTGAAGCCGTAGCGCTTCTCTTGACGCGCGCATCGGCGCGTCACTAGAATCGCGTCGGCCATGACACCGAGCACGCCGCCGCCGGGACGCCCGGGAGCTCCGCGCCGCGGGATGGGCGGCCTTTTTGGCCTGCTCGCCGTGCTCGCGTTCGTGGTCCTCGCCGCCGTGATCCTCACGCGTCGCGACCCCGAGCCGGCGGCCCCCGCGCTGCCGCCGTCCACTGCCGCCCCCGCGACCACGCTCCAGGCGCCGCCCTCCGACGTCCCTCCGTCGACGGAGCCCGCGCCGGAGACCGGCGACGCCGTGGCCTCCGCGCCGCCCGCGGAGCCCGCCGTAGCGCCGCCGCCTTCCGGAAAGGCGCCCCGCTCGCCGCGGCGCGCCGGGTCGACGCCGTCGGGTGGCGCCGGCACGCCCGCCATCGAGCCGTCCACGGGCCGCGGCCCCGGATCGCAGCCGCCGTCGGGGACCGCGCCGCGCCGGTTCGTCCTCGGCACCACGAGCATCGAGAGCCTGAAGCCTGTTCTGCGCGACCTCAAGGGCTTCGAGCCGGACAGCGTCGGGGTGAAGCGCGCGCCGGAGGTGAACGGCCGCGTCGAGCTGGAGATGGATCCACCGGCGGTGCGTTCCGGCGTCGACTACACGGTGAAGGTCTACCTCGCCAACGACGGCGCCAAGGACATCCCCGTGCAGGAGATGAAGATCGAGACGGTGGAGAACGGCAAGTCGGCGTCGCGCGCGTTCACCCCGCGCGCCCGCATGGTGAAGCCGAAGCAGCGCGTGCTGCTCACCGAAGTGGCGGGGGTGTGGCGTGAGAACGCGCGCGCCTGGGCCATGAACGTGGTCGTGACGTCGAGCCGGCAGGACGTCTACCGCAACCGGCTGCGCTGGGAATAGCGCCTTGAAGAGGGCGATCCTCGCCGCCGCCGTGCTCGTCGCGCTGGCCGTGCCCGCTGCCGTCGCCCGCCAGGCTCAGCCGTCGCCGGCGCCGTCCGACGATGCCGAGGCCGCGCCCGCGGGCGAGTCGTCGATGGACGTCGACGGCGATCTCTCCGAGCAGGGTGCTTGGGCCGCGATCCCCTGGCGGACCGCGTTCACGCACAATCTTCACAACAAGATCGTCCACTTCCCGCTGGCCCTCGGCCTGGCCGCCGCCTTCATGCTGGTCGTGGCGCCGCGCTGGCCCGCGTACGCCCCGGCGGCGCGCGTGCTGCTGATCGTCGGCGCCCTGGCGTCGGTCGCCGCGTTCTTCAGCGGCAAGGCCCAGGAGGATCAATTCGACGACTCGCCGTTCCACGCGGTGGTCGAGGTGCATCAGAAATTCGGCATCGCCACCGCGATCACCCTCTGGGCCGGCGTCGCGCTCGCCTTCTGGGGCCGCGCCCGCCGCTTCCTTCCCGTGTACGGCGTGCTCCTGATCCTGCTCCTCGCCGCCACCGGCTTCCTCGGCGGAGTGCTCAGCCACTCCTAGCGGCTCAGCGGCGGTCGTTCCTCCACAGCCGCTCGTAGGTCCGCCACTCCTCGGCGTCGGTCGTCCACTCCGCATAGAGCGCCACGCCCTCGAACGTGCCGCCCCCGCCGACGCCGCGCAGTCCGGCCACGAGGCCGGTGATGGCGTTCTCGGGGTTCTCGATGTCGGCGCGGTGCATGAGGCCGGTGCCGTCGTAGGTCGGGATCCCGAAAAGGACACGCGCGCGGCCGCCCTGCGCGAGGGTGCGCGTCATCGAGGACGCCGCGTAGGACAGGTACCGGCGGTACAGCGACGCGGTGGGCAGCGCCGTGTCGTACGCCATCACCACGAGCTGGTCGGCCTCGGCGGCGACGCGCACGTAGTACTCCGGCGACCAGAGGAAGTTGGGCGCGATGGGAATCGCGAAGGGTCCGGGACGGGTGGCGGAGACGGACAGGATGCCGCCCCCGATTGCCGTGCGAAGCGAGCGCAGCAGGGCGAGGAACTCGCCGTCGCCGTCGGGGACGGGCTCGATGTTCACGTGTACGCCGTCGAAGCCCTCGTCCATCAGCCCGCGGCATTCCGCGACGATGCGCTGGCGCTGGCCAATGTCGGCGAGGTCGACCGTTCCCGGCCGCTGCCGCTTGTATCCGACGCGCAGGCCGCCGACCCACGGCAGCACCTTGAGCCTGGGCGTCACGCGGCGCGCCACGGCGAGGAACGTGCGCATCTCATCGCGGCTGTGGACGGGGAGGCGGCCGGAGCCGTTGAAGGGGATGAGGTGGGGGTACGCGTACGCGATGCCATGCCGGTCGAGCGACTGCAGCAACTCTTCTATGTCCGCGGGTGGCTGGTCCTTCTCCAGCCAGCGGTGCTCCAGCCAGACCGCGTTCCGGTCCTGGTTGAAGGGATGGGCCGCGGCGTCGCCGGCCGGCGCGTAGGCGAGATACATGTACCCGGCGATGGCGAGGATGGTGAGGGCGAACAGCACGCGGATGGCGAGGCGAAGGAGCCTCATGGCGGCGGTCCGCCGACCACGACGACCACCGCCGCCGCGTGCTGCCGCCCGTGGGTCATGCTCACGAGGACGCGGGTGCCGCCGATCTCCGCGAGCCGGGCGCGCGCGCGCTTCGAGAGCTCGATCCACGGCGGCCCGCCGCGGCCGCGCCGGATCTCGACGTCACGCAGCTGGAGATCGCCGCCCAGCGCGGCGATGGCGGCCTGCTTGGCGGCCAGCCGGGCGGCCAGCCGGCGCTCGGGATCGGACCGGGCGGACGCGTACGCGATCTCGCGGGCGGAGAACGCGTCGATGGGGACCTCCGTCACGTCCGTGATCGCAACCACGGCCGTCGATTCCCCACGGACGTCGTCGGCCACGACCCGAGTCTAGTGGACTACGATCGAGCGATGGAGCAGACGCCGCGCGCGGCCACCGTTCGCGTCCTCGAGGCCGTCCCCGGCCTCGTCCATGGATTCGAGCAGCGGCTCGGCCGGGACGGAGAGACGCGCGCGGGATCGCGGCGGCGCATGACGGAGGCCCTCGCCGGAAAGGGCCGTCTGCTGCTGCTCCGCCAGGTGCACGGCGTCGCCATCCATCGCGCGCCCTGGGACGGATTGCCGGAGGGCGATGCCGCGATCACCGCGCGGCCCGGCCTCATCGTCGGGATCGAGACCGCGGATTGCCTGCCCGTGCTGCTCGTCGATCCGCGCCGGCGCGTGGCCGCCGGCGTCCACGCGGGCTGGCGCGGCACCGCGGCCGGCATCGCGCGCAAAACCCTCGATGCGCTGGTGGCGGAGGGCTCGCGCCCCGAGGACATCCTCGCCGCCCTCGGTCCCGGGATCGGTGCGTGCTGCTACGAGGTGGGGCCCGAGCTGGTCGCGCCGTTCGGCCCCGGCGGCGAGGACTTCTTCACGCCGGGGCCGGGGGACCGCCTGCGCCTCGACGTGCGCGCGGCGAACTTCCGCCAGCTCCGCGCGGGCGGCGTGCCCGAGGCGCAGATCGAGAGCGTCGCCGAGTGCACGTTCCACGACGCCGACCGCTACCACTCCTACCGCCGCGAAGGCGCCGGCGGCGGGAGGATGATCAGCTACGTGGGGTTCACGGAGTAGAAACGGCGGGCAGGTCGCGCCCGCAGTAGCGGCAGAGCTTCGCGGCGGCCTTGATCGTCTCCGCGCAGAACGGGCAGTCCCGCGTCGCGCCGCCGGCCACCACCGCGCCCGTTCCCGACGACGCCTCGTGCGTCTCGTACTGCTCGATCAGCTCCTTCATCCGCACCGCGTCGCCCTTGCGGTGGCCGTGACAGCGGATCGGCTCCGAGCCGCCGCTGGTCTCGATCACGACGTCCGAGAGCAGCAGGCCGGTGTCGATGCTGACCGAGGCCACGTGGGTGATGTGGATCGAGTGCTCCTGCCGCCCGACCCACTGCGGCTTCCATTGCACGACGCTCGTGGGTGTCACCGCGACCTGGGTGGGGAAGAGCCGGTTGCCGCGGGACAGGCGGCTGGCCACGAACACGTCGCCGTCCTGGAAACGGCGGTTCTTCGCGAGGCTCGCGGCGAGGACGAGCACGACCACCACGATCACCGCGGCGGCGGCGTAGAGGACCCCGGTCAGCCCCGGATCGAGGCTCTCCATCAGTCGAGCTTCGAGGCCTTCTCGTCCAGCGCGCGGTTGGCCAGGCGGTCCGCCTCCTTGTTCAGCTCGCGGCGGACGTGCGTCACGCGCACCTGCTCGAACTGACGGATGAGGGCCAGCGCCTCGCGGTGGAGCGGGATCATCGCCGGATGCTTCACCCGATACGTCCCGCCGATCTGCTTCACGACGAGCTCGGAGTCGGAGAACACGAGCACCCGGCGCACGCCGTGGTCGAGGGCGTAGCGCAGCGCGTGGAGCAGGGCCTGGTACTCGGCGACGTTGTTGGTGGCCGTCCCGATGTATCCGTAGAGGGCCGCCACCTCGGCGCCGTCCGGCGACGTGACGTGCACGCCGAACCCCGCGTCGCCGGGGTTTCCGCGGCTGCCGCCGTCGATGTGCAGGTGAAGGAGGTCGGGGACGTGCCGGGCGGGCGGCGCCGCCACGGTCACGGCGTCGGGGCTTCGCTGGGGGGTGTCGGCGGCTCGTAGTACAGGATGCGGTTGCACTGCGGGCATTGCGTGACGACGTCGTTGCGCTTCAAATCCGAGTACATCTGCAGCCGCAGCAGCAGGTGGCATTCCTGGCAGCGTCCGTCCCGCGCCGCCGCGACCGCGACCCCGCGCAGCTTGGCCACGCGCTGGAAGAGCTCGCGGGTCTCGTCCGAAATCGTGGCCGCGATGCGCTCCCGCTCCCCGGCCAGGCTCTCGCGGCGGGTGGAGAGCGCGCGGCGCTGGCCTTCGAGCGCGGCGGTGTCCTGCTTGTGCCGCGCCTCTTCCTTCTTGAAGGCGTCTTCTTCCTTCTTGAGCTCGGCGCCCAGGGTCTCGGCGCTCTCCATCTCGGCGAGGATCTGGTCCTCGCGGCTCCGGATCTCGCGCTCCACCCCTTCGATCTCGTGGAGCATCGCCGTGTATTCCTTGTTCGTCTTCACGTCCATGAGCTGCCCCTTGTACTTCGAGCGCTTGCCCTCGAGGTCCTGGAGCGTGCCCTCTTCCTTGCGCCGGTTCTTCTGCGAGGAGTCGAGGCCGCCCTTCACGGTGTCGAGCCGACCGCGCTCCGCGGCGAGGCGCGCGTCGAGCTCGGCCTGGCGCGCCGGGATCGAGGCGAGATCGAGGTCGGCCCGCCGCAGCTCGCTCTCCACCGCCTGGAGCCGGATCAGACCGTCGAGGTCGGGGATCATCGAACGCGGCATTCTACCGGGAATCCGCCGCCCGCGCCCGACGTTACCCTCCCCGAGCGGTCCCTTGCTCCGGCGATTGACGCTGCGGGCGTCTCGGGGCATAAGGGATCTTTGGTGCGGCGCGTTCCAACGAAGGAAGGGTGACAAATGAATCGACGCAAGTTCACGACGGCAATGGGAGCGGTGGCGGCCGGAATGGTCGCCGGGTCCAAGCTTTTCGCGGGCGACGACATGAAGCCGCACGCGGGGATGAAGGGCGCCACGAAGGGCGACAAGCATGTCTGCAAGGGTCAGAACGAGTGCAAGGGCCAGGGCGGGTGCGCGTCCGCGGCGGCGAAGCATTCCTGCAAGGGCAAGAACGACTGCAAGGGCATGGGCGGCTGCAAGTCGGGCGACAACAGCTGCGCGGGCAAGAACAGCTGCAAGGGCAAGGGCGGTTGTGCGGTCCCGGTGGACCCGGCGCACATGACCATGAAGGACAAGAACTCCTGCAAGGGCAAGAGCGGCTGCAAGGGCTGACGAGCGGCAATCGGTTCGGCCTCCCCGACCTCGGGGTCGGCGTGGGCCTTCGGACCGTCCACTTCGGGCACATCCTTGCCCAGAAGCCCGAAGTGGACTGGTTCGAGGTCCTCTCCGAGAACTTCCTCGACACCGGGGGAAGGCCGCTCCACGTGCTGGACCAGGTCGCGGAGCGATATCCCGTCGTGCTGCATGGGGTATCGCTCTCCATCGGGAGCGTCGATCCCCTCGATCGCGGCTATCTCCGCAAGCTGAAGGATCTGGCCCGGCGCACGCGGGCGCGCTGGG
>JANMPI010000589.1:0-18503 GCA_031369785.1 Acidobacteriota bacterium | reverse complement strand
CGAGTCGCCTGTCAACGCACGTCTTCACAGACGTGGTGGACTCGACGCCCGCAGGGTTCTGCCGCCCGATCGCGGAGATCAGATCTTCACCAGCTCCACCCGTCGGTTCCTGGCGCGTCCCTCTGCGGTCTTGTTGTCTCCGACCGGCCGGGCGTCACCGTAGCCGGCGTGGGTCAAGCGGGCCTTCTCCACACCGTGCGCCACCAGCCAGGCTTCGACCGATGCCGACCGGCGGGTGGAAAGACCATCGTTCAGCGCCTTCGTCCCCACGTTGTCAGTGTGACCCTCGATCCGCATCTTCCAGGAGGGATTGGTCGCGAGGACGGCGGCGATCTGCTGGAGAACAGCGTCGGACTCCGGCTTGATGGTGGACTGGCCGGTGTCGAAGCTGATCCCGTACACCGCCACGTGGCCGGTCTTCTGGATCTCCGCCGCCATCGCGGTGGCGTCCGCCGTCACTTCCTGCTTCATCCCCGCCTCGCGGACCGCGGTCATGATGTAGGCGCGCCCGCCGGTGTCGGTCACCACCTGCACCCACTGCCCGCCCTTGCTGGCCACCACCGCCGGCACGTGGGCCCCCACGTTGTTCGTGATCTTCCCCGACACCAAGACGGTGTAGCCGGCGGTGCGGAGAGCGCCTTCGGCATTGCGCGCGATCTGCAGGGGAGACACGTTGGCGGTGCAGTTGTACTCGATCACCGTGGTCGCCCCTTCCACCGGCTTGCCTTTCGTGACCTCGAACTCATCCGGCTTTTCCGCCTCCCTGTAAATGTCCATCGAGTCGAACTCCTTGATCGCGCACTCTTCGATCCAGCAGCCGGGAACCCGGGAGAGCAGGGTCGAGTCTTTGCAGCCCTTGGCATCCGCCGCCGCCTCCTGGGCGGGGGCGGGCGAGGCGAGCATCCAGCACAGGGCCAGAGCGCCGGCGGAGACGCTTGTTCGACAAAAGCGGGTCATGAATTTCCTCGTGGAACCTGGCGCGGGAAAGGGCCGTGGTCACGGGACCGATACGCAGATCGTTGGCAGGAGCGGCGCCTGGGGTCTGGGGGCCCGCACTAAGTCGTAGACGATGCTATCTCACGAGGTGCCATGGTATGGCGTCGCGGCGCATTATCGCCTTACACTTCGCCCATGGCCATGGCGCGCGTGTACGTGACCCTCAAGAAGTCCGTCTTCGATCCCCAGGGCAAGACGATCCACGACGCGCTGCGCTCCCTCGGTTACGCGAGCGTCACCGACGTGCGGCAGGGAAAGTTCTTCGAAGTCGCCTTGGACGGCCTCTCCGGCGACGCCGCGCGGCAGGCCGCGGAGGAGATCGCACGCCGCGTGCTCGCCAACCCCGTGATCGAGAGTTATCGCGTGGAGCTCGACCAATGACCGTCGGCGTCGTCGTGTTCCCCGGATCGAACTGCGACCACGACGCGTACCACGTCCTGAAGCATGTCTGCGGGCACGACGCGCGCTTCGTCTGGCACAAGGACTCCGACCTCTCCGGCGTGGACGCGGTCATCCTCCCCGGCGGGTTCTCGTACGGCGACTACCTGCGCACGGGAGCCATCGCGCGGTTCAGCCCGGTGATGAAGGCGGTCGGCGAGTTCGCGAAGCAGGGCGGGCCGGTGCTCGGGATCTGCAACGGCTTCCAGATCCTGCAGGAAGCGGGCCTCCTTCCGGGCGCGATGCTGCGCAACCACAAGGTGAAGTTCCTGTCCCGCGCGGTCCACATCCGCGTCGAGCGGAACGACACCATCGCCAGCGCCGGCGTCCCGGTGGGGACGGTGCTGACGATGCCCATCGCCCACGGGGAGGGGAACTTCTACGCCGCGCCGGACGAGATCGCACGCCTCGAGGGCGAGGGGCAGGTCGTGTTCCGCTACACGACGCGCGACGGCCGCCTCGACGCGGATGCGAACGTCAACGGCAGCGCGTCCGCCATCGCCGGCGTCTGCAATCGCGAGCGCAACGTGGTCGGCCTGATGCCGCACCCCGAGCGCGCGAGCGAGGCGTCGCTCGGCTCCGTGGACGGCAAGCGGATCATGGACGCGCTGGTGTCGTCCCTCGTTCACGCCTAGGGCGCCATTCACACCGATCCCGTAGCGTCTCTCGTCCTCGCGCTGGCCGTCATCCTCATCGCGGCCAAGCTGGGCGGCGACGTTGCGTCCCGTCTCGGGCAGCCGGCGGTTCTCGGCGAGCTCGCGGTCGGCGTCGTGCTCGGGAACCTGCGCTTCGTCGGCCTCGCCGGGTTCGATCATTTCAAGACCGACCCCATGATCGACATGCTGTCACGCCTGGGCGTGATCATCCTGCTCTTTTCCGTGGGGCTCGAGTCCACGGTGGCGCAGATGATGGCGGTGGGGCTGTCGTCCCTCCTCGTCGCCACCGTCGGCGTGATCGCGCCCTTCGCGCTCGGCTGGGGAGTGGGCCTCCTGCTTCTCCCCGACGCCGGCATCTACGTGCACGCGTTCCTCGGCGCGACCCTCACCGCTACCAGCGTCGGCATCACCGCGCGCGTCCTGCAGGACCTCGGCAAGACCGACACCCGCGAGGCGCGCATCATCCTCGGCGCGGCCGTGATCGACGACGTCATGGGGCTGGTCATCCTCGCCGTGGTGACCGGGGCGATCACCGCCGCCGCCAGCGGCGCCGGACTCTCGTACGGCCACCTGTTCGTCATCCTCGCCAAGGCCGTCGGGTTCCTGGTGGGCGCGCTCTTCATCGGCCTGCGCGTCTCGCCGATGATGTTCCGGGTCGCCTCGCGGCTACAGGCCCGGGGTGTCCTTCTCGCCCTCGCCCTCGCCTGGTGCTTCCTGCTCTCGTGGCTGGCCAGCCTGATCGATCTCGCCCCGATCGTCGGCGCCTTCGCCGCCGGCCTCGTGCTCGAGAGCGTCCATTACCGGCACTTCGTGGAGGAGGGCGAGCACGAGCTCGAGGAGCTGGTCGCGCCCATCGCCGCTTTCCTCGTTCCCGTCTTTTTCGTCGTGATGGGGATGCGCACCGACCTCGCGTCGTTCGCGGACGCCCGCGTGCTGGGCCTCGCGGCAACCCTCACCGCGGCCGCGGTGGTCGGGAAGCAGGTGTGCGGGCTGGCCGTCGTGGGCGGAGGCGTCGACCGCCTGTCCGTCGGGCTGGGCATGATCCCCCGGGGCGAGGTCGGCCTCATCTTCGCGAACATGGGCATGGCGCTCACGGTGGCCGGCGTCGCGATCATCACGCCGCCCCTTTACTCCGCGATCGTCGTGATGGTGCTGGCCACGACGCTGGTGACTCCCCCGGCCCTGAAGTGGAGCTTCGGCCGCGCGTCCGCTCGCGCCGAAAGACCGCCGGACCTACAGGCGCCCTGACACCGCGCGCGCGGCGAGGCTCAGGTACGCCAGCGACGTCCGCATCACGCGCATCTTGCTCTTGCCCACGCGCCGGCTCCCGTCGAGCACCATAGGCACCTCCGAGATGGAGAGCCTGAGCTGCGCGGCGCGGTACAGGATCTCGACCATGCACTCGAAGCCGCGGGTGGTGATGAATCCTTCCGCCCCGTAGCGATCGCGCAACGCGAAGAGCGCGCGGGCCTGGTACACGCGGTAGAAGCTCGACAGGGTGGCGAGCCCGGAGAGGCCGAGCGCCTTCTTCATGAGCCCGTTCGCGACATGGCTCAGGCCGACGCGATGGAGGTGCGTGCCCTTGATGCCTCCGCCGTAGAGGTAGCAGGAGGCGAGGACGATGTCGTCGTCCTCTTCCCGCGCGCGGCGGATCATGCGGGCGAGGATCGCGGTGTCGCTCGTCTGATCGCCCTCCAGGGTGACCACGAGATCGCTGGGGGCCGCCGCCTGCAATACGTGGAGGAACCCGGTGCGGAACGCGACGCCGGGCCCCTGGTTCCTTTCCAGGGAGAGGACCTCCACCGGCAACGCGCTTCCGGCGGCCACCTCGCGGCAGAGCGCGGCGGTGCCGTCGGTGGAACCGTCGTCGACGATCACGATGCGATGCGCCTCGCCGAGGGCGGCGAAGCGTCCGGAGATCGCGGGCAGCAGCGCCTCGACGTTCCCCGCCTCGTTGAAGGCGGGCACCACGACGTGGATCACAGCAGGCCGGCGCGCGCCATCGCCTCGCGCTGCCACGCGATGGTGCGTGCGAGGCCGTCCTCGAGCGCCACGTCCGGCGTGTGCCCGAGGACGCGCGCGGCCAGCCGGTTGTCGGGGATGCGCCGCTCCACGTCCTCGTAGCGTCCAAAGGTCGCGAGCGGGACGAGCTTGATGCGCGGCTCGTCGTCCCGCACCAGCCGCCACACGAGGCGCGCGAGGTCGACGATCGTGATCTCGCGGTCGTTGCCGATGTTCAGCATCTGGCCGTCCGCTTCCGGCGTATCCACCGCGCGCACGAAGCCTTCCACGAGGTCGGAGATGTACGTGAAGCTCCGCGTCTGCAGTCCGGTGCCGTGCACCTCGAGCTCCTCGCCCTTGAGGGCGGCGGCGATGAAGACGGACTGGGGCCCGCCCCACCACGTCATGTTCTGCCGCGGGCCGTATCCGCCAAACAGGCGCAGGGCCACGCCCTGCAGCCCGTACCGCTCGCGGAAGGCGAAGAGCGCCTGCTCCTCGAACATCTTGGAGACGGCATAGCTCCAGCGGCGGACGTGCGGGGAGCCGATGACGGAGACGCTGTCCTCGGAGAACGGCACCGCGGGGTTGCGGCCGTAGCAGTCGGACGTGGACGCGAGCACCATGCGCCGGACCCGGCCGGTGACGCAGCCGCGCAGGACGCTCATTCCGCCTTCGCCGTTGGTGACCAGCGTGTCGAGCGCGTCGCCGTAGCGCGGGATCTTCCCCGCCGCGAGATGGACGAGGGCGTCCGCACCTTCGGTGAGGGTCGCCATCGCCTCGGCGTCGAGGATCGAGCCGAGATGGAAGCGAAACTGCGGGTGATCCGCGAAGCCGGCGAGGTTGTCGTGGCTCCCGTGCGAGAGGTCGTCGAGCCCCACGATTTCGTCGCCGCGGGCGAGCAGGCGCTCCGCGAGGTTTGCGCCGATGAACCCGGCGACGCCGGTGATGGCAATCTTCATTTCGTTCGCGGCAATAATGCCCCACTGCATCCGCGGCGCGAAACGATCGTCCTTGCTTTCCTCCTGGCCGCGCTCGTGGCGCTCGCGGCGTGGCAGATCCGCGCCCGCACCTGGCCAAAGGTCGCGTGGCCCGACGAGTGCATCTACCTCGTGGGGGCGAGGACCGTCGCCGACCGGGGCAGCCTCGACACGCACTTCTATCTGACCTACAGCCTGCTGCGCCGAGGCTATCCGCACCGCGACGTGCACATGCCGGGCTACGTCCTCGTCCTCGCGCCCTTCGTGAAGCGAATGGGGATGACCTGGGCGGCGGCGGCCACGCTCAACGTCGCGCTCTACGCGCTGCTCGCGGCCGCGGTGTTCGCGTTTGGGTGCGGGGTCCTTTGCGATCGGCGGCAGGCGGCGCTGGCCGCCGCCCTCGTCCTCGTGCTGCCGCCGTTTCCCGGGTACCTGTACGTGGCGTATCCGGAGATGCTGGCCGCGGCGATCTTCATGGCCGGCTTGGCGATCGCCGTGCACGCGCGCGGCATGGCGGCGGCGGTCACGTGCGGCATCGTCTTCGCGCTGGGCGCCGTGGTGCGCGAGACGCTGCTCGTCGCCTTGCCCCTCTACGTGGTGACGCTGCCGCGCCGGCAGCTCGTGCGTGGCTTCCTCCCCGCGGCGGCGGCGACGTTGCTGCTCGTCGTGGCGCCGCTCTCCCGCGACCGTGCCGTCCATCCGAACGCGCTCTACCCCAGCGCCTTCGAGGAAGCGCGCGCCAGCGACGCTCCGGCGACGGCCCTCGCGGGCACGATCGTGCGCAACGTCCGCGCGAACCTGACCGCCACGATGGCCGCAAATCCGCGTACCAGCCCGGAAGATGCGGTGCTGCTTTTCCTGGCCGTCCTGCTCGCGGCCGGCCTCGCGGTGGGCCTCGCGCGCGCGTCGACACGGCGCCTGGCCCTCGCGTCTCTGGCCGCCCTCGCGATCCTGTCGATGGCGGTCCTCGCCCTCTACGTCGTGCGGGAGCGCGGAGGCGTCTGGGGCGGGGTGCGGGTCTACATGCCGTGGGCGCCCCTGCTGCTCGTCCTCGCGACGCCGCTCCTCTTCCGGCGATGGGGCCTGCGCGGCGCGCTTCCGATCGGCGTCGTCGTGGGGACCCTGTTCTGGGCCATGGACGCCTGGCAGATCGCCTTCTTCAACCACTACAAGGCCACCGACCTCGAGGACCAGGAGCGCCAGGCGCTGTACATCGCGCGCTACACGGACTCGATGCGGCCGCAGCGCGTGGCCGCGCGGGCCTTCACCTACGGCCTCAGCCACTATCCGGTGGAGGTCATCTGGTCGCTGCCGCGCGACAACCGCGAGCTGTGGGCGCTGGAGAAGGCGCTGCCCTTCGACATCCTCGCCTTCCACGAGAAGAACGCGCTGCGCTTCGCGCTCATCGACAACCCGCGCTACCGGAGGCTCAACAAGGACGATCGCGGGGCGGAGTTCCTGGTCTGGCGGCGCCTCTACTGAACGGCGTAGACCTCGAAGCCGGGGTTGTCGTAGAGGCGGGGCAGGGCGCGCGGGCGGTTGCGCCGCGGAGCGACGACGTAGCGGGCGCCGAAGTGATGGGCCAGCGCGAGCAGCTGATCGTCGGGGAGCTTCGCGTACTCGTCGCCGAGGATCTCCATTCGCGCGCCCCACTCCCGGACGAAGGCGTCATCGAAATACTGCTGGGTCCCGTCCTTCCACTCGCCGACGATCGTGCGCTCGGAGAAAACGCGGAATCCCGCCTCCTTCGGCGGGGTCAGGATGATTGCGTCGCGGGGCGTATTCTCGCGCACCCAGTTCTGGGCGGCTCGCCACGAGCCCGACTCCCAGCGGACGCGGGCGACGTAGTAGGAGTAGGGGAGCAGGGCGGCGACGGTGAGCACGGCCGCGGAAGCGACGAGGGCCTGGCGCGCCCGCGGCGCGAGATCGCGAGCGACGGCGATCATGACCGCCAGGGCCGCCGACGCGAGGACCACCGGATGCATCAGCAGGCGGATGTTCTCGTTGGTGAGCGTGTCCACGACCGGCCGGTCGTCCCATCCCGTGATCGAGGCGATGACGGCCACCGCGAGAAGGCGCGCCCATGGCGCCGCGACGGGTGCTCCGGCGGCGGCCTGCGCGAAGACGGCGAACGGCAGCAGGGCCTCGAGCCCGGGCAGGAAGAGGATGACTCCGGTGGCGATCCCGGCCCACCGCGCGAGGCCCCCCGCGCGGTAACCGTCGACGATCCCCACCGCCGCCATCGCGCGCAGCAGGAGCACGACGAAGCGCCACACACGGTGCGGCTGGTACTGCAGCATCGCCTTCAGCGGCCAGTACTCGGTGAAGATCGTCCCCAGCACGAACTGCACCGCCGTCGCGGCAAGGAAGAGCGCGAAGATGCGCTTGCGATCCTCCGGCGCCCGTGACGCCGCGAGCACGGCGAGGGCGAGGAGCGCCGCCGCGTCGGGGAGATCGGCCCCGAAGAAGCTCGGGAAGCTGTGGTGCGCGGAGCGCAGGCGCAGCAGGTCGAGCCATTCCGCGGTCATGGGCGCGTCGTGGGCGAGGGTCCAGATCACGAGCGGCAGCAGCGGGACCACGGCGAGCGCGAGCAGGATCGCGGTGTGTCGTCGATCGCGGCTCTCCCATCCTTCCCAGAGGACCACGAGGGCCATGGGGACGAGGACGTAGACGGAGTACAGCAGGTGGTTGTACGCGCCCAGGGACAGCAGCAGGAGCGGCAACGCGCGGCGTCCCTCGAGGAACCAGACGATCGCCCAGATGGTGAGGGCCGACGCCAGATGGGAGTGGCTGAAGGCGACGCGGTAGAGCGCCTCGCCGGCAAGCCCGATCCGGACGGGGATCGCGAACAGCAGGCACAGCAGGCCCGCCCACGGCCCGCCCGCCCAGCGCCCGATGCGATAGGCGCCGGCGAGGGTCGCCGCGATCGCGATCACGTAGAGGACGAAGAACGCGACGGGGATGGCGCCGGTACCCGGCAGGACGAGGGCGAGCGCGCGATAGAAGATGGTGGGGAACTTCTCCGCGGTGGCGACCATGACGTCGCCGGGGTACAGCGCCGGGTCCATGAGCCGCTTCAGGATCGGGATGGTGATCCCGTGGTTGCTGTCCCCGAAGCGATAGCCGGTGACGATCGTGCCCGCGATGGCGAGCAGCGTGGCGAGGGTGGCGCCCTCGGTGACCGTCACCCACCGCCGCATGCGCGGCAGTCTAGCGTACGCGGCGATAGAGGCGCAGCGGCGCTCCGGGCTCGGCCGCGTTCATGGGCTCGTACCGCGTGCGCGCATCCCACTCGCCGACGAGCGGCGAATCACCGGGCAGGACGAGATAGTCGAACCACGCCGCCCGCTCGAGCGCGCGCAGCGTGCCGCCGTCCGCGGGCAGGCTGGAGATGACCTCGGCTTCGGGGTGGCGCCAGCCGTAGAGCCATCCGTTGGTGAGCGCGATGCGCGTGACGGGCGCCGGCCCGACGCGCGCCTCGACGTAGGCGGTGAGGTTCTCCTGCCGCCGCTGGCGGCTCGCCTTGTAGTCGTCGTACGCGCGGACGACGCCGGGTTGCGCGAGCGCTCCGCCCATCGTGATCAGGAGGGCCGGCGTCCAGTCGCGGGGGCGCGATCCCGGCGGCGGGCCCAGGGCGGGGAGGAATGCGACCGCGAGCACCATCAGGTAGCGCAGGCCGCTCCATTGCACGACGACGTAGAGGACGAAGAGCACGAAGATCATCGCCATGTAGCCGGACCCGAGAGCGAGCAGATACCGCCGCTGGACCGCGTCGCGGCGTCGCCAGCCGACGGTGGCCGCGATGGGAAGGAGCGCATAGAGCGCGAGCACGGCCTGCTCGGCCACGGGAGCATGAACGAGCTCGATAGCGTTCGCCGATGCCCGCGCCAGCGCGATCCTAGCCGCGTCCCCCAATCGACCGGCGCCCGCGGATTGCACGGCGCGATGGCCAAACGCGCGCCCGCTGGTGGGGGCCCAGAAGTTGGCACCTCCCGACGCTCGCCCAGCGGAGAGCGGCGCGTACACGAGCAGGCCGAAGGTGAGGAAAGCCGCGGCGCACTCGGCGCGGCGCCGGCCGGACGGCAGCAACGCCAGGAGCGCGGGGAGGCCGAACAGCGCGGACTCGCGGACGAGGAACGCGGCGCCGAAGAGCAACCCGGCGGCCACCGCGCGCCCGCGGCCGGTGGATTTCGCGGCCATCGCCAGGGCCGCCAGGAAGAGCGCGCCGAGCACGAGCTCCGCCATCGCCCAGTAGACGTAGGCCAGCGAGACGGGCAGGAGCAGGAACGCGATCGCCGACAGCAGGGACGTTCGCTCCGGCTGTCCCTGCGCACGGGCCAGCCGGAAGACGAGGAGCGCGCTCGCGACATAGGCGGCGATGTTGACCGCGACGGCCGTAGCGTAGCTTGCGTCGGCCAGGGCCATGGCCGCGCCGAGGACGATGACGTACCCCGGCGTGTGAACGTCCTGGTGGGGGAGTCCGCGCTCGAGGATCGCCGCGGCGTCGTAATACCGTGCGTCGAGGCGGCCCGCGGCGGCGAGATGACGGCCCCCCGCGAGATAGACGAACTCGTCGGCCAGCGCCGGACCGCGGCGCGTGGCCGCACCCATGACCACGACGAGCGCGGTCGCGCATCCGACGATGACGACGATCGCGGCGGGCAGGGGCGCCACGCGACGGACGGCCTCGAGCATCCGCGGACACTAACAGAAGGGCGAGCGCATTAAGATGCGCCGATGACGCAGCGGCGCCTCGCGGCCATTGGCGTGCTGGCCGCCGCCGGCGGCGCCGCGCTCCTTGTCGTGAACGCGCTGGCCGTGCGCGCAGGGCGCCCACTCCCGGAGGTCCTTCCCCTCACCTATCGCTACTGGGAGGACGTTCGCGCGGGCGCGGCCGCCGTCGCCGGCGCGTCCGACGTGGCGCTCGTTCCCGCGAGCGGCGACGCGTTCACAGAGGCCGTCGTCACGGAGACGGCCCGCCGCGGCATCGAGGTGACGACCTTCTGGAGGTCCATCCCGCTCGACGACCTCCCGCCGCCAACGACCGATCGCATCACCGCCCTCGAAGATGTCGGCCGGGCGCGCCTCCTGGCCGTCGCCTTCCGCGCGATGGGGGGCGTCGCGCCGTATCTCCTGTTGTGGGTGCCCGTGCTCCTCGCCGCGCCGGCGCTGTGCGTGCTCGCCGGCGCGTTCGCGTCGATGGGACGGCCGCTGGCGGGCATCGTCCTCACGCTCCTCGCCGGCGCGTCCGCGTTCTTCGCCGACGCGCTCTTCCTTTCGTACTCACCGGTCGGCTTCTACGTGGTCGCGCTGTTCCTGCTGGCCGCGTTCTCGGCGTGGGCGGCCTCGACGCCAGCGCTTCGACCGCGCCCGGCCGAATTCGCGCTCGCCCTCGCCGGCGGCTTGACCCTGGCCCTCTGCGCGGCGTGCCGCGGCGGAGTCCTCCTGCTGGCGCCGGGGTTCTTCGCGGCGGGACTCGTGCTGGTGATCCGCGCCGGCCGCGAGCGATGGCCGGCGGTCGCCATCGCCGCACTGCTGATCGTCCCTGCGTTCGCGCTCCGCCCGTCCGAATCGCACAGCCTGTGGATCGGCGTGTGGGAGGGTCTCGGGGACTTCGATCGCGAGCGGGACCACTTCTGGTCCGACGCCGCCGCGAAACGGGCCCTCCGCGCCGCGGGCGTCGACGATCTCCGCGGTCTCGCGGCCGAGGGCACGATGCGCCGCCTCGTCCTCGCCGATGTGCGCGACGACCCCGCCTGGTACGCGGCGATCCTCGCGCGACGCGTCCGCGCCGTCCTCCGGCAGGACAAGATCGCGCCCCCCGGCCACGCGCTGGCCGCGCCCAATGGCCCCGGCGAGGGGGCGATGGACGGGTATTACGGGCTCACGCGCCACGCCGATACCTACGCGATGGGGAATGCGAGCGTCGAGGTCCCGACGTGGATGCTCTGGGCGCCGCTCGCGCTCCTCGCAACTCTGGCGCTCGCCCGCGGAGGCGAGTGGCGCCGCGACCTGATCGTGGTGGCGCCGATCGCGGCCGGCGCGCTCGGCGTCCCCGTCCTCGTCTCTACCGCGGGCGCGTTCGAGACCCAGGCCTTCGTCCTCGTCCACCTGGCCGCGGCGGCGCTGCTCGTCGACGGCGCCGCGCGCACGGTGCGCGGGCGCTCGATCAGGCCGGCTGTCGCGCGGGAAGGATCGTCCGCGACGACGGCGCGCGATACCGCATGAGCCACACACGCATCAGCGCCAAAAGCGGCACGAGGACGAGCCCGCTCGTCCATCCCGCGGCGGCCGCGACGAGTCCGGCGATCGCGACCAGGGCGAGCCGCGCCGTCTCCGCCGCGAACGACCATGGGCGCGCCTCCAGCAGCGCGCCGAGCACGAAGAGCGAGGCGACGATCGCCACCGCCACCGCCGCGCGGACGACGGAATCGAGCCGGTGCTGCTGGAACAGGAAGGCGCTGGCCGCGGCCAGCACCGCCCCGAACTGCACGAGCGCGTAGATCTTCAGCCCGGCCGGGATCGCCACGTCGAACTTCGACGGGGGCGTGGCGAGCTCGGGCGCGGGGACGAAGCCGCCGAGGTCGGGCGGATTCCAGCCTGGCGGCTTCACGAAGAGCCGCAGCTTGTCCGCGAAGTGCGAGGACCGCCGCGCGCGGCGGCCGAGGTCCGCCCAGTAGTGCAGGTTCGCCCACACCGGGTCCCAGCTGGCGAGCGGCGTCGTGATCCCGTAGACGGGCTCCTCCTCCTCCGGCGCGAAGGTCCCGAACAGACGGTCCCAGATGATGAGGGTGCCGGCGTGGTTGCGGTCGATGTACTTCGGGTTGCGCCCGTGATGCACGCGATGGTGCGACGGCGTGTTCAGCACCCATTCCAGCGGACCGAGGCGGTCGATGGCGCGGGTGTGGATCCAGAACTGGTAGAGCGTGTTGATCGAAGACAGGGTCAGGAAGAGAAGAGGCGGAAGGCCGATCCAGGCCAGGGGCAGGTAGAAGATCCACGAGAACGAGCTCTGGAACGCGCCCTGGCGGAGCGCGACCGCGAGGTTGAACTCCTCGCTCTGGTGATGGACGACGTGCGCGGCCCAGAACGCGTTCACCTCGTGGCTCATGCGGTGGAACCAGTAGTAGAGGAAGTCGACGCCGATGAAGCCGAGCGTCCACACCGCCACCGAGCGGGCGTCCAGCGTGGTCACGCGGTGCGCGTACACGTACAGGTAGCCCGCGAACAGCACCGTCTTCAGGAAGACCTCGACGAGCTGCGAGAGGATCCCCGTGCCGATGTCGCTGATCGAGTCGCCGAGGGAGTAGTAGTCCTTCTCCTGCAGCCGGGTGATGACGAGCTCGAGCCCGATCAGGATGAAGAAGACCGGGATGGCGAGGACGATGTAGTTGACGGGCACCGCGGGTTACGTGAGGACGGCGTCTGCCGGGCGGCGGCGCCGGTCGGGACCGCGGCGGTGCTCCCAGGCGGCATCCGGCGCGCTGCGGCTCCGCCGCCGGTCGCCGACCCGGCGGTCGATCACGACCTGGATCGCGGGATCCCCGCGCAGCAGGCGCTCGAGAACCGCGCGCATCTCGGCACGGTGACGAGCGATCACGATCGTGGGCACGTTCGGGCTCCGTTGGCTGGCCGCGCACGACGCGCAGATGCCGTGCGTGACCGTCTGGTCGCGCCCGCTGGCGCCAAGGAAACGCTCACACCACGCGCACACGGTGATCATCGGACTCCTGAGGCGATCGAAACTTCATCCTGGGCGGCCATGATACGCGTGCAGTCGTACCACGACATCGGAATGTGTCAATGAGGGAGGGACCCCAGGGGAAGGTAGGATCTACCAATGCCTGCCGTCACCCCCGAGCTTCTGCAGCGCCACAACCTGAAGCCGGACGAGTACGAGCGGATCGAGAAGGCGCTCGGGCGCGAGCCCAACCTCACCGAGCTCGGGCTCTTCTCCGTGATGTGGTCCGAGCACTGCTCGTACAAGAGCAGCCGCATCCACCTGAAAACCTTGCCCACCGAGGGGCGGCGCGTCCTCCAGGGCCCGGGCGAGAACGCGGGTGCGGTGGATATCGGGGACGGGCTGGCCGCCGTCTTCAAGATCGAATCGCACAACCATCCGTCGTTCATCGAGCCGTACCAGGGCGCGGCCACCGGCGTGGGCGGGATCCTCCGCGACATCTTCACCATGGGCGCGCGGCCGATCGCGATCCTGAACTCGCTGCGCTTCGCCCCGCCCACCGACGCGAAGAGCCGCCGCATCCTCGAAGGGGTGGTGGCCGGAATCGGCGGGTACGGCAACGCCTTCGGATGCCCGACCGTCGGCGGCGAGGTGGTGTTCGACGAGTGCTACGCCGCGAACCCGCTGGTGAACGCGTTCTGCCTGGGCATCGTCCAGGCGGACGCCCTCTTCATGGCGCGCGCGGAAGGCGTCGGCAACACCGTCTTCTACATCGGGGCCAAGACGGGTCGGGACGGCATCCACGGCGCGACCATGGCCTCGGCGGAGTTCGGCGAAGGGAGCGAGGAGAAGCGGCCGACGGTGCAGGTGGGCGATCCCTTCATGGAGAAGGTGCTGCTCGAGGCCTGCCTCGAGGTGCTGGCGACCGGCGCGGTGGACGGCCTCCAGGACATGGGAGCGGCCGGGCTCTCCTGCGCCACCTCCGAGATGGGCGGACGCGCGGGGAACGGCATCGAGATCGACGTCGCGCGCGTGCCCAAGCGCGAGACGGGGATGACCGCGTACGAGGTGATGCTCTCCGAGTCGCAGGAGCGGATGCTCCTCGTCGCCGAGAAGGGGCGCGAGGACGAGGTCAGGCGCGTCTTCGAGAAGTGGGACCTGCACGCGGAGGCCATCGGCACCGTCACCGCCGACAACCGCCTGCGCGTCTTCGACGACGGCCGGCTCGAGGCGGACGTGCCCAACGCCGCGCTCACCGACGACGCCCCCCTCTACGACCGCCCGTGGGTGGACGCGCGGAATCCCGCGTCCGACGAGGACCTTTCCGCCGTGGCCGGTCCCGCCGATCTCGGAGCCGCGCTCCTTTCGGTGCTGGCGTCGCCGAGCATCGCCAGCAAGCGATGGATCCATCGCCAGTACGACAGCACGGTGCGTACCAACACCATGGTGGGCCCCGGGTCGGATGCGGCGGTCGTGCGCGTCAAGGGCACGAAGCGGGCGCTGGCCATGGCGGTCGACGGCAACGGCCGCTACTGCTGGCTCGATTCGTTCGAAGGCGCGCGGCTCGCCGTCGCGGAGGCCTGTCGCAACGTCGCTTGCGCGGGCGCCGTGCCCATCGGGGCCACCAACTGCTTGAACTTCGGCAACCCGGAAAAGCCGGAGGTGATGGGGCAGCTGGTGCGCGCGATCCAGGGCATCGGCGAGGCGTGCCGCGCGCTCGGCGCGCCGATCACGGGCGGCAACGTCTCGCTCTACAACGAGACCGACGGGCGCGCCATCCATCCGACGCCGGTCATCGGCGTCGTCGGGTTGATCGAAGACGCGTCGCGCGCGCTCGCGAGCGCGTTCCGGGACGACGGCGACCTCGTCTACCTGCTCGGCGTGACCGGCGACGACATCGGCGGCAGCGAATACCTGAAGGTCATCCATGGCCGGGTGGCGGGACGGCCGCCGCGGCTGGACCTCGAGGCCGAGCGCCGGCTGCACGCGATGCTGGCGGAAGGCGCGGACCGCGGCGTCCTCCTCTCCGCCCACGACGTGAGCGACGGCGGCCTCGCGGTGACGCTGGCCGAGTGCTGCTTCGCCGGCGAAGAGCCGGGGCGCGGCGGCCGGTTCGAAATCCCCGGCGCGCTGGCCGCGGACCGGCTGATCTTCGCGGAGACTCCGTCGCGGGCGGTGGTCACGACTCGCGACGACCTGCGGATCGCGGAGCTGGCGCGCCGCCACGGCGTGCCGTGGGCGCGGATCGGGACCGTCGGAGGGGACCGGCTCACCCTCGTCGCCGGCGGCCGCGTGGTGGCGGATCAGCCGATCGCGGCGATACATGCGGCCTGGATGAGCCTGGAGCGCCTGCTCTCGTCCCGTTCGGCCTGACCCTCGGCGCCGCCGGCGCTGTCATCGTCCATTCATGGGCGCGGCGGTATCTTGATGGAGTGAAGCGGCCCCGATCGATCGCCTTCCTGACTGCCATCGCATTGACGGCCTTCGCCCACGCCCGGGCCGCGGAAGACCCGGCGCCGCCGTCCATCGATCTCGTCGTCCAGGCCGGGCGCCCCCTGCGGGTCGCTCTCGATGCGCGGACGCGCGTGAAGCGCGTCGACCAGCCGGTGACCGGCCGCCTGGTCGAGCCGGTGTATGCGTACGACCGGATCGTGTTGGCGGCGGGGACGCGCGTGGTAGGGCACGTGGCCGCGCTGGAGGGCGTCCCTGGATGGACCCGCGTCCGCTCCGCGTTGGCCACCGATTTCTCGCCACCGCGCCGCGTCACGCTGAAGTTCGATGCGGTGCAGCTCGAAGATGGGACGTCGATCCCCGTGCGCACCGAAGTGCGTTCGACCTCCGAGCGCTTGACCCTGCAGGTGCGTGATCCGCCTCGGGCAACGCGGGCGGCCCGCGCGGGCCAGACGATCAAGGAGAAGGCCAGCAAGGCCGTGGCGCCGGTCCGGAAGCGCGGCCGGTTGAAGCGCCTGACGCAGTACGTCCTCGGCCGCTTTCCGTTCCACCGGCAATACCTGCCCGCGGGCACGGTGTACACCGCGGTGCTTCTCGAGCCGCTGGCCTTTGGCACCGTACCCGCCATCGAGCCCGCGCCGCCCGGAACCGTCCCCCCGCCGGAGAGCATCCTGCACGCGCGACTCCTGACGCCCCTCGACTCCGTCAAGACACCGCGAGGGAGCGCCGTGCGATCCGTGCTCACCGCGCCGCTCTTCTCCGCCGATCATCGCCTCATCCTTCCCGAAGGAACGATGCTCTCGGGAGAGGTGACCTTTGCCCGCCCTGCCCGCAGCTTCCGTCGCAATGGCCAACTGCGGTTCCTCATCGAGAGCGTGCAGCCCCCGGAGCAGGCCGCGGCCGGCCTCCGCGCCTCGCTCTATTCGGTGCAGGCGAGCGCCGGCCAGCACGTCGCCCTCGACGAAGAGGGCGGTGCCACGATCGTGAACTCGCCGAAGCGGTTCGCCGCTCCCGCGCTGGCCGGCCTGACCCTGGGCCTGTCGCTGAACAAGCATCTCGACTACGACACCGACGGCGCGGGCCCGGAGATCGCGTATGGCCGGAGCCAGAGCCAGGGGATCGGGGGCTTCCTCGGGCTCGGCATCGTCGGCGCCGCGCTCAGCCAGATCTCCCGCCCCTTCGCCATCGGCCTCGGAGTGCTCGGCGTGGCGCGAACGACGTACGCGAGCGTGATCGGACGGGGTCGAAACGTCTCGTTCCCCGCCGAGACGGTCATCGAGGTCCAGCTCGGTCGGGAGCCTGCGCCGGCGAAGTGAGCGTCCTCGGCCTGGCCCTGGCGCTCGACGCGCTCCTCGGCGCCCAGCGTCCGCCCGTCTTCCAGTCCGAGATCGGCCTCGTCGTCCTGCAGGCAACGGTGCAGGACGAGCATGGTGATCTCGTCACCGGCCTCGACCGCTCGGCCTTCACCGTCTACGAGAACGGCAAGCCGCAGGCCATTACCGTTTTCCGCCGCGACGACGTCCCGGTGTCGCTGGGGATCGCCCTCGACAACAGCGGCAGCATGCGCCGCAAGCGCGAAAAGGTGGAAAAGGCGGCGCTGGCTTTGGTCCGCGCGTCGAATCCACGCGACGAAGTCTTCCTGCTGAACTTCGCCGACAAGGCGAGCATCGACGTCCCCTTCACCGCGGACATCGGCGTCCTGGAGAGCGGGATCGCCCGCCTCGACTCGATCGGCGGCACCGCGCTGCGCGACGCGATCGCTTCCGGCGAGGCCTACATGGACCGGAGCGCCTCGCGCGAACGCAAGGTCCTCCTGGTCGTGAGCGACGGCAACGACAACGCGAGCGGCGCGACGCGGGAATCGATTCGCCGCCTGGCCGAGCGCAGCGGGATCGTCGTCTACGCCATCGGCCTCGCCGACGAGGAAAATGGGACCGGCGCGCTCGCCGAACTCGACGCGATAGCGGCCGCGACCGGGGGTCATGCGTATCACGCGTATCGCCTCGAGGAGGTCGGCGCGATCGCCCTCGACGTTGCGCGGCGGATCCGGAGCCAGTATGTGATCGGGTACAGCCCGCGCAACCAGGCCAACGACGGGTCGTATCGGAGGCTTCGGGTGTCGGCCAGGGGTGCGGGGCGCCTGCGGGTGCACACCCGGGCGGGTTATCGCGCGGCGTCCACGAACGGGATGAACTGAGTGCGGCTGCTGCTGGTCGAGGACGAGCCGGACGCGGCGCGGATGATCGCCAAGGGCCTGCGCGAGCACACCTACGCGGTGGACATCGCCCGCGACGGCGCCGAGGCCTGCGACCAGGCCGGCGTCAACGACTACGACGCCGTGATCCTCGACGTGATGCTCCCGGTGAAGGACGGGCTCGCGGTCTGCCGGCAGCTCCGCAAGGACGGGCTCGCCGTCCCCATCCTGATGCTCACCGCCCGGGACGGTGTCGAGGCGCGGATCGCCGGACTCGACAGCGGGGCCGACGACTACCTGCAGAAGCCGTTCGATTTCCGCGAGCTGCTGGCCCGCATCCGGGCCCTGCTCCGTCGCGGCGTGCGCCCCCCCGCGCCCGACCTCCTCACCCTCGGCGACCTGGAGGTCGACAGCCGCGCGAGGCGGGTGCGGCGCGGTGAGGACGAGATCGCGCTCACGGCGCGTGAGTACGCGCTGCTCGAGTACCTCGCACGCCGGGCGGGGGAGGTCGTCGGACGCGCCGAGATCTCGGAGCACGTGTGGGACGATCGCTACGATCCGCTCTCGAACGTCATCGACGTGTACGTGCAGCGTCTGCGCCGCAAGATCGATCGCCCCGGGCGCGAATCCCTCATCCGCACACGGCGCGGCGAGGGATATCAGCTGGTGGCGGGCGGCGACCCTTGATCGCCCGCACCATCCGCGGACGCTTGACCCTCTGGTACACCGCGATCCTGTTCGCGGTGCTCGTGGTGTTCGGCGCCTGGGTGGACGTCGTCGATTCCCACTTGCGTGTGGCCGACCTCGACGCCGAGCTCCGTCGCGCGGGGGCGACGGTCGCCGCGGCGGTGGGCGACGAGATGAACGAGGGGGCCTCGCTCCCGGAGGCCGCGGCGGAGGCCTACAAGGAGTTCGGGACGGGCGGACGGCTGCTCGCCATGCGCGACGAGGCCGGCGCTGCGATACCGGGCCTTCCGGACGGTCTGCCCGATCTCGTCCCCACCGCCGCCGAGTCGGCGACGTTCACGAGGGGAGGCGAGGATTGGCGCCTCCATGTCGGCCGCCATCGCCACGGCACGGCCGCATTCCAGGTGCTGCTGGCCGAGCCG
>JANMPI010000318.1:0-13845 GCA_031369785.1 Acidobacteriota bacterium | reverse complement strand
ATCTCGATCGGGTTCTTGCCCGACTTGAACAGGTCCGCGATCACCCTGCTGTAGAGCGCGTCCGCCTCGTTCTCGAGCTCCGAGATGCGCGCGATCGACGCGTTGATCTCCTTCGCGTTGCCCAGGTCCCAGATCTGCGTCGTCACCTTGTGCACTTCCTCCACCAGCGTGCCGAGGATGGCCGCGAACTTGCGCAGCGGCTCCGGCGAGTCCGCGAGCTCGAAGAGCACGAGGTTGTGGGCGACGCTCTCCATGTAGTCGAGGATGTCGTCGAGGTTCCCCGCGATCATCGCGATGTCCTCGCGGTCGAGGGGGGTGATGAAGGTCGAGTTCAGGGCCTCGAAGATCTCGCGGGTGATCAAGTCGCCGTCGTGCTCGATCGCCTTCAGTTGATCCTTCTTGGCCGTCCGCTCTGCGAGCTTCGTGCTCGACGTCACCTCGATGAAGAGGCGCGACGCCTTGACGAGGTTCTCGGTGTCCCGGGCGAGGAGGTCGTGGAACCTCTCCTCCTTCGGCATGAAAAACTTGACGATCGAGTCGCCGCGCATCGCACACCTCTCCGTGACAATCCTATGACAACGGTGTGACCTTTGCGCTACGTTGCGGGGAATTTGCGGAGCGCCGGCACCTCGACCATGAAGCGCGAGCCGGCGCCAACCTCGCTGGTCACCGACACGCGCGCTCCGATGCTCTCCGCGAGGTGCCGCACGATGGAGAGGCCGAGGCCGGTGCCGCCGACGGCGCGGCTCCGCGCCTTGTCCACGCGGTAGAACCGCTCGAAGATGCGCGGCAGGTGCTCGGCCGGAATGCCCGGCCCGTCGTCCTCGACCACGATCTCCGCGCCGCCGTTCCCGGACCGCACGGTCACCTCCACCTTCCCCCCCGGGGGCGTGTACTTGACCGCGTTCTCCACGATGTTCTCGAGAATCCCGCGCAGCCGCTCCCCGTCGGTTTCCAGCTCCGGGGCGCCCTCGTCCCGGGCCGACAGCGTGATCTGGCCCGCGGCGGCGAGGTCCGAGAGCGCGGCGACTACGTCCTCCACGATCTCCATGGGCGCGAGCACCTCCGCGCGCGCCGGGCGCTCGCCCGACTCCAAGCGGGACAGCTCGAGCAGGTCGGCCACCAGGGCGGCCATGCGTTCGGCGTGGAGGCGGATCTTGCCCAGGAAGCGCTGCGCGTTCTCGGGCTCGTGAAGGGCGCCGTCCTCCAGCGCCTCGACGAAGCCGCGGATGGACGTGAGCGGCGTGCGCAGCTCGTGCGAGGCGTTGGCGACGAAGTCGCGGCGGATCTGCTCCACCCGGCGGCGGTCGGTGATGTCGTGGAAGGTGAGCACGGCGCCGTGCGGCGCGCCTTCCGCGCCGGGGAAGGGACCGCCGGCGAGGGCGTACGACCGCCGGACGTGATGCACGTGCAGCTCGGCCTGGCGGCGCTCGCCGGTGCGAAGGACGTCGTCGACGAGGGCCGCGACCTCGCGCTGGCGCAGGGCCTCGAGATAGTGGCGGCCGGCGGGATTGCGGAGGGACAGGGCGCGGCAGAGCCGGTCGTTGGCGAGGAGGACGGTCCCGCGGTGGTCGACGGCGAGCAGGCCCTCGTCCATCGACGACAGGATCGCTCCGGCGCGCGCGCGCTCCTGCGCGACCTCGGTGAGCCGCGCCTGCAGCTGGTCCGCGGAACGGTTCAGGATCTGCGCCAGCTCGCCCATCTCGTCCGAGCGGTCCACGCGCGAGCGCGCGGAGAGGTCGCCGGCGGCGAACAGGCGCGCCGAATCCATGATCTCCCGCAGCGGGCCGGCGAGAGACGCGGAGAGCGACAGGGCGAGGACGGCGGTCAGGAGGAACGCGATCGCCAGGGCCCATCCGATGGACCGCCGGAGACGTCCGACTTCCTGCTCGACGCGCGCGACGGGGCGGGCCACGCGGGAGACGCCGAGCAGCCGGCCCCCGCGGCGGATGGCCACCGCCACGTAGATGAGGTCGTCGCCCACGGTGGCGCTGTGCCGCACGGAGGTGCCGCGCCCGGCGGCGATGGCCTGCGCGATCTCCGGGCGATGGGCGTGGTTCTCGAGCCCCGCGAGCTCCGCGCCGGAGGCCGCCGAGTCGGCGAGCACGTGGCCGTCCGGAGCGACGATCGTGAACCGCCGCCCCGCCGATTCGCGGGCGGCTTCGTCCACGACCCGGTCGAGAAGGGCGGTCTCGCTGCCGGAGGCGAGCGGCTCCTCGACGAAGCGGGCCATGAGGGCGGCCTCCGACAGCAGCGCCTCCTGGCTCTCTTCGATCGACCGCGCGCGCACCGCGGGCCCGACGAGGAGGAACACGGCGAGGAGGGCGGCCGCGGTGGCGGCGACGGCGGTCCCCGCGATCCGCGACCGCAGGCCGGGCATCATGCGTCCGCGCTTCGCGCCAACCGATAGCCCATGGATTTGACGGTCACGATGGAGGGCGCGAGGCCCGGGATCTTCTCGCGCAGGCGGCGCACGTGCACGTCGACGGTGCGCGTTCCGGCCGCGTAGGAGTAACCCCAGACGTCCTCGAGCAGCTGCTGCCGGGACAGCACGCGTCCCCGCGCCTGCACGAGCGCCACGAGCAGCGCGAATTCCTTGGCGGTGAGCCGGACGCTCGCCCCCGACCAGCGCACGACGTGGCGCGCGGTGTCCACCTCGAGGTCGCCGAACCGCAGGTCGCCCGCCGCGTCCTCCGGCCCACGGTCCAGACGGCGGAAGAGCGCGCGTACCCGGGCCACGAGCTCCTTGGGCGAGAAGGGCTTGACCACGTAGTCGTCCGCGCCCATCTCCAGCCCCACGATGCGGTCCGTCTCGTCGCCGCGAGCGGTGAGCATGACCACGGGCACGTCGCGCGCGATGCCCTCGCGCCGGATCTGCCCGCAGAGGCTGAGCCCGTCGAGGCCCGGGAGCTGCAGGTCGAGGATGACGAGGTCGAAGCGCGTCGCGCGGACCCGCGCCAGGGCCTCGCGCCCGTCCCCCACGCCTTCCACGGCGAACCCTTCCTTCGAAAGGTACATCGTCACCAGCTCGACGATGTCGGGATCGTCCTCCACGACCAGGGCGCGCCGCATCGCGCCAAGGATAAGTGCATTAAGCTCTGATTAATGCGAATCGTCGTCGCGGGCGGTACGGGCTTCATCGGGAGCGAGGTGGTGAAGCGGCTGCTCGAGCGCGGCGGCGACGAGGTCGCCGTCACCACCCGCGACCCCGGACGTGCCGACAAGTGGAACGGGCGCGTGCAGCAGGTGCAGGCGTTCGCGGGCGACGCGGCGACGCTGGCCAAGGCCTTCACGCGCGCGGACGTCGTCGTCCACTGCATCCAGTTCCCGAACCATCCGGTGGAGGATCGCTCCAAGGGGCGCACCTACATGGAGGTCGACGGCCGGGGGACGGCGGTCGCGGCGGCGGCGGCGAAGCGCGTCGGCGTGCGCCGGTTCATCTACCTCTCGGGCGCGGGGGCCGGCGCGGGGCGGCCGGAGCCGTGGTTCCGGGCCAAGGAGATGGCGGAAGCGGCGATCCGGGAATCCGGCCTCGAGCACGGGATCCTGCGCCCGTCGTGGATCTTCGGGCCGCGCGACCACAGCATGAACCGCTTCGTGGCCTTCTGCCGGACGCTGCCCGTGATCCCGGTCATCGGCAACGGGAAGACGCCGGTCTACCCGATCCACGTCGGGGACGTCGCGCGCGCGGTGGTGGAGCTCGTCCATCGCCCCGACGCGACGGAGAAGGTCCTCGACGTCGGTGGCGACCGGATGACGATGGACTCCGTCATCCGCACCATCCAGGACGTGTTGCGCAGGCGGCGTCCGCTCGTCCACCATCCCGTGCCCCTGATGAAGCTGCTGGTGCTCCCGATGGCGCTGCTGCCGAACCCGATGCTGTCGCCGGGAGCGGTCGAATTCATCGCCCAGGAGGTCGAGATCGACCCCCGTCCGGCCAACGAATACTTCGGGTTTGCGCCGCGTTCGCTGGCCGAGGGCCTCGCCGAATACGTCCGCTGATTGACGTCGCGTATCCTGTATTGAGCAGGGGGGTGCTGCGCCGCACCCCCCCGACCCCGCCCTCGCGTCGGAATGCATTCCTCGCTCGGGCTGCTTGTATTGGAGAATTTGAGCCAAACGTACTTCCAGAAGGGATTCGGCCTCAAGGCCGCCGTCGGTCCCGTGCTGTCGGAGAACTACGACAGCGCGGTGGTCGACCGCCTGCGTGCCCTCGACAACCGCGCCCGCGCCGGCGACATGACGTTGAAGCTGGCCCGCGAGTTCGGGTTCTGCTACGGCGTCGAGCGCGCGGTCGAGTACGCCTACGAGACGCGGCAGAAGTTCCCCGACCGGCGGGTCTTCCTCTCCGGAGAGATCATCCACAACCCCGACGTCAACGGGCGCCTGGAGCGGATGGGCATCAGCTTGCTGCCCGAGGCCGCCGATGCGCGGGCCCGGTACGCGGCGGTCACCGAGGGCGACGTGGTGATCCTGCCCGCGTTCGGCGTGCCGGTAGCGGAGATGGAGCACCTCCGCGGCAAGCGATGCGTGCTCGTGGACACGACGTGCGGCAGCGTGCTGAACGTCTGGAAGAACGTGCACAAGTACGCGCGTGAAGGGTTCACCGCGGTGATCCACGGCAAGCACTACCACGAGGAAACCAAGGCCACCGCTTCCCAGGCCCTCACCCATGACGGCGGGCACTACCTCTGCGTGCGCGACCGCGAGGAAGCGGCCGTCGTATGCGCCTTCATCCGCGGCCTCATCGGGGCTCCGGAGATCCTCCGCGCCTTTGGCCACGCCGCGAGCCCCGGCTTCGATCCCGACCGCGACCTCGGCCGCATCGGCTACGCCAACCAGACGACGATGCTGATGAGCGAGAGCCTGGAGATCCAGGAGGACCTGCGGGCGGCGATGAACGAGCGTTACGGGGCCGAAGACGCCGGGCAGCGCTTCCGGGCGATGGACACCATCTGCTCCGCGACCCAGGACCGCCAGGACGCCGTCCTCACCATGCTCGCGGAGGGCGGCCTCGATCTGATGGTCGTGATCGGCGGCTACAACAGCAGCAACACCCAGGCTTTGGCCCGCATCTGCGCGCAGAAGCTGCCCACCTTCCACATCGATAGCGCCGAATGCGTGACCGCGGGCGTCATCCGCCACCGCCCGATCGGCGCCCACGCGCCCATCGAGACCGCGGCCTGGCTGCCGGCGGGCGCCGTCACCGTCGGCCTCACTGCGGGGGCATCGACGCCGAACAACGTCGTCGGCGAAGTGGTGGCGCGTCTGCTCGCCGGGCGGGGCCTCGCGACAGCCGACCTCGGCCCCGCATAAAATCCCGGCCATGCTCCTCGAAGGCAAGAACGGTCTGATCCTCGGGATCGCCAACCGGCGCTCGCTCGCGTGGGGAATCGCGCAGTCGGTCGCCCGTGAAGGGGCGCGCCTGGCCGTCACGTTCCAGGGCGAGCGGCTGGAAGAGAACGTCCGCGACCTCGCGGCGAACCTGAAGGACCCGGTCATCCTTCCCTGCGACGTGAGCCGGGACGAGGACCTCGATGCGCTCGCCGCCTCGGTGAAGAAGGAGATGGGCGGCATCGACTTCGTCGTCCACGCGGTGGCCTTTGCCCTGCGCGAAGAGCTGGACGGCGAGTTCCTGAACACGTCCCGCGAGGGGTACCGCGTGGCGCAGGAGATCTCGTCCTACTCGCTGACCGCGCTCGCGCGCCGCACCGCGCCGCTCATGGAGGGCCGCCTTGGAAGCATCGTGACCCTGAGCTACCTCGGCGGTGAGCGCGTGGTCCCGCACTACAACGTGATGGGCGTGGCCAAGGCGGCGCTCGAGATGTCGGTGCGCTACCTCGCCGCCGACCTCGGGCCGAAGGGCATCCGCGTGAACGCGATCTCCGCGGGGCCGGTCAAGACCATCGCCGCTTCCGGCGTCCACGGCCTTTCCAAGATGCTCGAATACCACCGCACGCACGCGCCGCTGCGGAAGAACACGGAGCAGGAAGAGGTCGGCGACGCGGCGATGTTCCTCGTCTCTCCGCTCTCCCGCGGGATCACGGGGGAGGTCATCCACGTCGACGGCGGCTATCACGTGATGGGGATGGCCGCCGACCTCGTCTAGGGCCCTCCGGCGGCTGAAGGCCGCGCGGGGGTGCGTGGTACCCTCAATCGCTTGATCGGATCGACCCCTCTCGCTGCACTTCTGTGCGCCTTGCTCGTGGCCGCGGCACCATCGGCGCGCGCCCAGGAGAAGGGCCCGCCCGCCGCCGCGCCGGCGCCTTCTCCGGCCCCCGCCACCCCGGCCGCGACCGCGCCCGCGCCGCCCCCCGTGCGCACCGGCTGCGACCCCAAGGCCGGCGACATCTGCCTGAACGCCGAGAAGCAGGAGCAGGTCGACCAGGGGCACTTCCATGCCGAGGGCTTCGTCGACCTGCAGGCCGGCGAGTCGCGCATCCAGTCCGATCAGCTCGACATGTACGAGACGACGGCCGCCGACGGCATGGTGACGCGGCGCGTCGTCGCGCAGGGGAACGTGGTGTTCATGAGCGGCGAGGAGCGGCTGTCCGGGGACAAGCTGGAGATGGACCTCGGTACCAGCACCGGCCTCTTCGAGAACGCGCAGGGCTTCGTGTCGTCGGGCGTGCTGGTCGAGGCGGGGAAGATCCAGCGCATCGACGCCAACACCTACAAGGTGGAGGACGCGCGCTTCACCTCCTGCACCCAGCCCAACCCGCGGTGGAGCTTCAGCGCGTCCTCCGCCACGCTCAAGGTCGACGACCACATCCGCGCCCACAACGTCGTGTTCCGCGTGAAGGACGTGCCCGCGTTCTACATCCCTTACCTCATCTATCCGATCGAGGACGACCAGCGCTCGTCCGGCATCCTCTTTCCGCACTTCGGCCAGTCCTCGACGCGCGGCTTCAACGTCGGCACCGGGTTCTTCTGGGCCATGGGCCGCAGCTACGACCAGACGTTCTACGTCGACCACTTCACCAAGTTCGGCTACGGCCTCGGCCACGAGTTCCGCTATCGGCGGCCCGAGCCCTCGCGGGGCACCTTCCGCACCTACGGCTTCCGGCGGACGGGCGGCGGCGGCTGGGAGCACGACTTCAACTGGGACGCCATCCAGACCCTGCCCTTCAAATGGCGCGCGAACCTGAGCGTGCAGGAATCGAGCACCCTCGCCTTCCAGGAGCAGTTCCAGGACAACCTCGACATCGCCTCGCGGCGCGATCGCCGGTCCTCACTCTCGCTGCAGCGCAGCTTCGGGCCGCTGAACGTGCAGGCCTTCGCGGACTCCGTCGACTACTTCTTCGGCCGCAACGACGTCTTCGACCGCCGCCGCCACCTGCCCGCGCTCGTGGTCAATCATTCCGCCCGCAAGCTGGGGCACACCGGCCTCGTCTTCGGGTTCGAGAGCCGCGCGGAGCGCATCGCCTTCGGCAACCAGGACGGCGTCGAGCAGTACTCGCGCCTCGATCTCTACCCTCGCCTGTCGCGGCCGATGTCGGTCTCCTTCCTCCAGTTGACGCCGCAGGTGCAGGCGCGCGCCACGCGCTACGGGGCCACCGTCACCGACGACGGCTTCACCGGAGACTCCATCGACCGCCGGTACCTGGAGACCTCGGTGGAGGCGCGCGGCCCGACCTTCTCGCGCGTCTTCGAGAACAAGGGCGGGTTCTACTCCGACCGCTACAAGCACGTCATCGGCCCGGAGGTCACCTGGACGTACCGGTCGAAGGTGGAGGAGTTCGAGTCGATCCCGCGCTTCGACTACCTCGACCAGATCCTCGGCACCAACGAGGTGAAGTACGCGCTCGTGCAGCGCCTCTACGCCAAGCGGCCAGGGGCGTCGGGCAAGCCGGAGGCTTACGAGTTCGTCAACTGGCGTATCGAGCAGACCTATTACGTGGACATCGCCAAGGCGCAGAACGAGTTCGACCCCAACTACTCGTCGGCGGTGTTCGGGCCCGACGGCCTGCCCGCGCACTACTCCCCGCTGCAATCCCGCCTGCGGCTGCGGCCGACGCCGCGGCTCACGTCCAACTTCGACCTCGAGTACGACGTGAATTTCCGCATGATGCGGCGGTTCGGCGTGTCCGCCTCGGCGACCTACGACCTCGCCCAGGTCTCGCTCGGCTGGAACCGCCGCAAGCGCGTGGCCGCGGATCGCGCCGACCGCGTCCTGCAGGGCGACACCGTCCGCGCCTCCACGCGCTTCCAGCCCCTGCCCCGGCGGCTCACCCTCGAGGGATCGTTCGACTACGATCTCCTCGCCAAGAACGTCGTCCAGGCGACGGGGACGATGCGCTACGGCGTGCAGTGCTGCGGCCTCATCGCGCAGGTCATCCAGTCCGACTACAACGCCCGGAAGGGCCTCGAGTACCACTTCGCGATCGAGCTCGCCAACATCGGGTCGATCGGCAATTTCATGGGAACCGACACCGCCGCCGGCTTCCTGGGGAGACGATGAGCCAGTCCGCTGCGACGCGCATCCTGATCACCGGCGGGGCCGGATTCATCGGCGCGAACTTCGTCCACCACGTGGCGCGCGCTCACCCCGACTGGCGGATCGTCGTCCTCGACAAGCTCACCTACGCCGGCCGCAAGGAGAACCTCGACCCGGTCGCGGGACATCCCGGGTTCGAGTTCGTGCGGGGCGACATCGCCGACCCGGACGTCGTGGCGCGCGTGATGCCCGGCTGCCGGTACGTCGTCAACTTCGCGGCCGAGACCCATGTCGACCGATCGCTCTATGACGCCGGCAACTTCATCCAGACCGACGTCTACGGCACCTTCGTCCTGCTCGAAGAGGCGCGCCGCACGAAGGAGCTCGCGACGTTCGTGCAGATCTCCACCGACGAGGTGTACGGCAGCGTCCTGAAGGGGTCCTCGCGGGAGACGGACGCGCTCATGCCGCGGAACCCCTACTCGGCCAGCAAGGCGGGCGCGGACCGGCTGGCCTACTCGTACTTCGCAACCTACGGACTGCCCGTGATCGTGACCCGCGCCTCCAACAACTACGGCCCCTACCAGTTTCCCGAGAAGGTGATCCCGCTCTTCGTCACCCACGCCATCGACGACGTCCCGCTCCCCCTGTACGGTGACGGCCTGAACGTGCGCGACTGGCTGCACGTCGACGACCACTGCCGCGCCATCGACCTGCTGCTCGAGAAGGGGATTCCCGGCGAGACGTACAACGTCGGCGGCGGGAACGAGGTCGCGAACATCGACCTCACGAAGCGGGTGCTCAAGCTCCTGGGCAAGCCGGAGTCGCTCATCCGCCCGGTGACGGATCGCTTGGGCCACGATCGCCGCTACAGCGTCGACTGCGGCAAGCTGCGCTCCCTCGGGTGGTCCCCCTCCGTCGCCTTCGACGGCGGGCTACGGGCCACCGTCGACTGGTACCGGGAGCACGAAGCGTGGTGGCGTCCGATCAAGGAGCAGAGCCCCGCCTTCCGCGACCATTACCAGAGAAACTACAAGGCGTGACGCCGGGCGTGCGCCGGTGAGGGTGCTCGTCACCGGCGTCGCGGGCTTCGTCGGCGGCCACGTCGTCGACTTCCTGGCCACGCGGACCCCGGCCGTCGAGGTGTTCGGCATCGCGCGGGGAAACGCGGACGCGCTCCGTGGGCACAAGGTTACCGTGCGCTCCGCCGATCTCGTCGACGCGGCGGCGACCGACGCCGTCATCGAAGAGGTGAGACCGGATCGCATCATCCACCTCGCCGGCCAGTCGAGCGTCCACCGCTCGTGGGAGGACCCGGCGGCGACGCTGCACGCGAACGTGCACGGCCTGCTGAGCGTCCTCGAGGCGCTGCGCCGGCGGAGCCTCACGCCGCGCGTCCTGGTGGTGGGCAGCGCCGAGGAGTACGGCGCGGTGCAGATCGAGAAGCTGCCCGCGGGGGAGAAGACGCCGCTGCAGCCCGCGTCACCCTACGCGGTGAGCAAGGTCGCCCAGGCCTTCCTCGCGCGGCAGTACTTTCTCTCCCACGGCATCCCCGTCGTCTGCACGCGGACGTTCCACCACACCGGCCCCGGCCGCGGCGAAGTGTTCGCGGAGAGCTCGTTCGCGCGCCAGATCGCCGAGATCGAGGCCGGCCGGCAGCCGCCGGTGCTGTCGGTGGGGAACCTCGACGCCGTCCGCGACTTCACCGACGTGCGCGACGTCGTGCGCGCGTACTGGCTTCTGCTCGACAAGGGCCGCGCGGGGGAAACCTACAACGTGTGCAGCGGCCGCGGGATCGCCATCGGCGACGTCCTGCAGGAGCTGCTCGACGTCTCCGGCCGCGCGATCGAGGTCCGCCGCGATCCCGATCGCATGCGGCCGTCCGACATCCCGGCCATCATCGGCGACCCGAAGAAGCTCGGTAAAGCCACCGGCTGGACGCCGGAGATCCCGCTGCGGCAGACGTTGTCCGACCTCCTCGATCACTGGCGCCGCCGCGCGCGGGTGACGACCGCGGCCGCGTCCACGGCGGCCGGCGCGTGAAGGTCCTCCTCACCGGCGGGACGGGCTTCCTCGGCAAGAACGTGGCTCGCGCCCTCGACGCCGCCGGCCATCGTCTGCGCGTGCTGGCCCGCGCGGGGAGCCGGCTCGACGGCCTGCCGCCCGCGGTCGAGATCGTCGCCGGCGACGTCACCGACGCGCCGTCGATGATGCGCGCCGCGGAAGGATGCCAGGCCGTGATGCACATGGCCGCGCTGGTCAAGATGTGGGTGCCCGACCGCGACGTGTTCGATGCCGTCAACGTCGGCGGAGTGCGCAATGCCCTGGCCGCCGCGTCCGCCGCCGGCGCGCGCCTCGTGTACACGTCTTCGTTCATCGCCGTCGGTCCGACCGGCGCGGAGCCGGCGGACGAGTCGCAGGTGCACCCCGGGACGGGGTTCCGGAACGACTACGAGCGCACCAAGGCGCGCGCGGACGGCATCGCACGTGAGCGCGCGGCCGCCGGAGCAGACGTCGTGATCCTCTATCCCGGCGTCGTCTACGGGCCCGGCGACCGCACCGACGGGAATCTGGTCGTGCAGATGGTGGCCGACCATCTCGCGGGCCGGTTCCCCGGAATCGTCGGACCGGGCGATCGGCGGTGGTCGTACGCGTACGTGGACGACGTGGCGGCGGGGCACCTGGCGGCGCTGGAGCGCGCGGCGGCGGGAAGCCGCTACTTCCTGGCCGGCGAGAACGCGACCATGACGGCGCTCTTCGCGCTTTTGGCCGAGGTCTCCGGCACGCCGCCGCCCACGCGCCACATTCCGTACGCCGCCGCGGCCACGCTCGGCTACGCGCTGTACCTCTGGGCCGAGCTCACCGGACTGCCGCCCCAGCTCACCCACGAGGTGGTGGGCGTCTTCCGCCAGCACTGGGCGTACTCGAGCGCGCACGCGGAGCGCGACCTCGGGTATCGGCCGACGCCGCTGCGCGACGGGCTGCGCCGCACCGTCGAGTGGCTGCGGGCCTGATGGCCCTCACGGCGAGCGAGGTCAAGCGCAAGCTGCTGCACATCGCGGTGGGCGGCTTCGCGCTGCTGCTCCGCGACCTCACCTGGCCGGAAGCGGCGGCGATGGCGCTCCTCGCCTTCGTCTTCAACTGGCAGGTGCTGCCGCGCGTGGGCGGCCGCCGCTTGTGGCGCGACCCGGAGCATGCGGCGGGGCATCCGCTCGGCATCCTCATCTACCCACTCTCCGTCCTCGGCCTCGTGCTCGCCTTCCGCCACGACCTGTGGATGGCGGCGGCGATCTGGGGCGTGCTCGCGCTCGGCGACGGGATGGCGTCGATCGTGGGACAGGCGGTGGGCGGCCCCCGCCTGCCGTGGAACCCGCGCAAGGGATGGGCCGGGTTCTCCGCATTCGTGATCTTCGGCGCGATCGCGGCCGCGCTGCTCACCGCGTGGACGCTGCACCTGCCCCTGGGATCGTGGACCTCGCCGCGGATCCTCGGCCTGGCGGTGCCCCTCGCCATCGCGTGCGCGCTGGTCGAATCCATGCCGACCGCGCTCGACGACAACCTCACCGTGCCCCTTGCCGGCGCCTGCGTGCTGCCGCTCCTGGCCCTGGCGGAGCCGAGCCTGCTCGTCGGCGATCCCGGTTTCGCGGGACGGCTGGCCGTCGGCCTCGCCGTCAACGTGGTCATTGCCGCCCTCGCCTGGCGCGCGCGATCGATCGACGGCCCGGGCGCCGTTTCCGCGGTCGTGATCGGGGCGCTGATCACGGCCGCGCTCGGCCTCGCCGGGCTTTCGCTGATGGTCGCCTTCTTCGTCGTCGGCAGCGGCCTGACCCGCGTCGGCTATCGCGTGAAGGCGGCGCGCGGGATCGCGCAGGAGAAGGGCGGCGCGCGGGGATGGCGGAACGCCTGGGCGAACGGCGGGGTCGCGGCGGCGCTCGCGGTCCTGGCCGGGATGACCGAAGGCGGAACGCGGGCGCTCTTCGTCCTCGCATATGCTGCGGCGGTGGCGACCGCGGCCGCGGACACGGGCTCGTCGGAGATCGGCAAGGCCTACGGCCGCCGGACGTTCCTGATCACCACCTTCCGGCCCGTCCCCCCGGGCACCGAGGGCGCGGTGAGCCTCGAGGGGACGATGGCCGGCCTCGCCGCCGCCGCCATTCTCGCGAGCATCGGCGCCGCGACGGGCCTCTACTCGTGGGCGTGGGCGCCCGCGATCGCGCTGGCGGGGCTTCTCGGAAGCCTCGCGGAAAGCGTCCTCGGCACCGTGGCCGAGAAGCGGGGCTGGCTCGACAACGACCTGCTGAACGCGCTCAACACCGCGATGGGGGCCGGGATCGTGACGCTGATGGCGCGGGTGCACGCGTGAGCACGGCCGCCGCCGCGCCGGCGCCCGCCCGCGCGGGCAGCGTTCAGGCCTACGTCGATCTCGCGCGTCCCTTCACCCTGCTGCCTCCGGCGCTCGGCGTGCTGAGCGGCGCGGTCACCGCCTGGGGCGCGGGCCACGCGAAGCCGCCCCTCACCCTCGACCTCCTGCTGCCCGTCCTCTACGGATCGCTGATGGCCGCCGTGCTCAATGCGGCCAGCAATGCGATCAACCAGATCTACGACCTCGCCATCGACCGCGTGAACAAGCCGAAGCGCCCGCTCCCGAGCGGGACGCTCTCCATCGCGCAGGCGTGGGGCTTCACCATCGCCGCCTTCGTCGTGGCCTGGGTGCTCGCCTGGCTGGCCGCGCCGGAAGGCCGCCACGAGTGCTTCTGGATCGTGATGTTCACGAGCGTGCTGGTGTGGGCGTACTCGGCCCCGCCGTTCCGCACCAAGCGCCACGGCATCTGGGCCAACGTCACCATCGCCATCCCGCGCGGCCTGCTGCTGAAAGTCGCGGGCTGGTCCACGGTGAAGACGGTGTTCGGCCTCGAGCCCTGGTACATCGGCTCCGTCTTCGCGCTGTTCCTCCTCGGCGCCGCGTCGACCAAGGACTTCGCCGACATCGACGGCGACCGCGCCGACGGCTGCGAGACCCTGCCCATCCTCTACGGGGTGAAGAAGGCGGCCTGGATGATCGCGCCTTTCTTCGTGCTGCCCTTCACGCTGATCCCGATCGGCGTCGCCCGGGGGATCCTGACCGGCAACCCCACGCTGCTCACCGCGCTCGGCCTCGGGCTGATGGCGTACGGCATGTTCACCGTGTACCTGCTCGTGCGCCGCCCCGAGGACCTCGCCACCACGGAGAACCACCCGTCGTGGACGCACATGTACTTGATGATGATGGTCGCCCAGGTGGGATTCGCGCTCGCGTACGTGTTCTAGGCGGCGCGCTAGCTCGGCTCGCCCTCGTCTTCGTCCGCGGGCGGAGGCGCGTCGTCGCCGCCGGCGAGGGCGGCCTGCGCTTCGGCGCGGGCGACGATCTC
>JANMPI010000558.1:0-1893 GCA_031369785.1 Acidobacteriota bacterium | reverse complement strand
GGGAGGATGCTCTCGACGGCCGCGGCGTCCCAGTGCGTGACCGGGCGCGTGGCCGGGTTGGAGACGGACACCGCGTAGCAATCCGAGCACGGGGCGGTCGCTCCGTCGACGATGGCTCCGTAGTTGCCGGCCGCGTCGGTGGTCGCGTATACCGCCCCCGCAGGTCCGGTCAGGTCTCCGAGCGCGCCGCTGATCGTCTGCGTCGCGCCGTTGATGTTCCGCCAGGACGGTCGCACGTCGACGGTTTCCCCCGGCTCGAAGACGCCGTTGCCCGAGGAATCCACGGCCAGAGCCGCCGGCGCCAGCCCGCCGAAGCGCTGGGCGAAGACTCCGTAGTCGTCCCCGTCCTGGGGGTTGCTCGACCAGTCGACGACGAAGTTGCCCACGGAATCGCAAGCCACCGCGGGAACCGTCTGCGCGCCCGTCGTGTAGGTGTTGACCTGGAACTCGCCGCCGCGCCGCGCCCCGGACGCGGCGAAGCGCTGGGCAAACGAGCCGGACGACCCGCTGCCGTCCGTCGGGCTCAGCCACGTCACCACGAAGTTGCCGCGCGCGTCGTGCGCAATCTGGCCCAGGACGCCGAACTGGTCGGAGACGGTCGCCGTGTTGACGACGAAATCATTCCCCTGCCCCACGCCCCCGGCGTCGAATAGCCTGGCCACCGCACCGTACTGGCTGCCATCGATGCCCTGGCTGGCCCACGCCACCACGAAGCCGCCCAGGGGCGACATGCTGATCGAAGGGCCGAACTGGACGCCGGTCGTGTAGGTGTTCACCTGGAATTCGCTTCCCAGCCGGTTCGCGTTCGCGTCGAAACGCTGGCCAATGACGGCGGAGCCGCTGCCGTCCCGGTTCACCGACGTGTCCGACCAGACGACGGTGAAGGCGCCCGACGCGTCCATGGCGACGTCCCCGTAGAACTGCATGCCGGTCGTGAAGGTGTTGACGACGAATTCGTCGCCGATCGCGGCTCCGGCGGCATCGAAACGCCGGCCCGACATCCCGGTCGCGTCGCCGTCGGGCCCCGCGCTGTACCAGACGACCACGAGGCGGCCGTCCGCGGCCCGGGCCACTGCCGGACGATACTGCTCGCCGGTCGTGTACGTGTTGACCACGAACTCCGAGCCAACCGGGAGACCGGCAGAATCGAAACGGCGGCCCTGGATGCTGGACCCGGCGCCATCCCCATAGCCACGCCAGACTACGACGAAGTCACCCCTGCGGCCGATGGCAACGGCGGGAAAGGACTGGAACACGGTGGTGTTGGCGTTGATCCGGAACTCGCCGCCCCGGCGCGTCCCTCCGGCCGCAAACCGCTGGCCGGCGATCGCACCAGGGGTTCCGCCTTCCTGGTTTTGCCAGACGATCACGAAATCGCCGTCCGTTTCCATCGCCACCCGCCCGCTGATCTGGCGGTTGGTGGTGTACGTGTTGACCTGGAACTCCAGGGCCGCCCGTGTCTGGGCGGTCGCCGTGACTGCCGCCAGCACGGCCAGACCCGCCGCGACCACGATTCTCTTCATCGGCCCCTCTCGAGGAGACAGGACTCCTCTACCTTCCCACGCGTCAGCGACGTCCGAACCGGATCACCGCCGGACGATCAGGGCCCGTACAGCGCCAACCCGAACGTCACGCCGAGGAATACACCCATCTGCTCGCGGGTCACCGGGGCGATGGGACAGTAATTGCCGCCCCCGCAGCCGCTGACCACCGCGCGGCGCGTCAGCTCCTCGATCCACCGACAGAAGGGGCTGCTGGCCGGCACGTCGGTGTAGATGGGCGTGATGCACGCCGGCGGCGCGAGGGTCGTGTCCAACGTCCGGAGCACGAATACGGCCATCTGCTCGCGGGTCACGGCGCTGGCCGGGCAGTAGTTGCCGCCGCCGCATCCGC
>JANMPI010000541.1:0-1984 GCA_031369785.1 Acidobacteriota bacterium | reverse complement strand
GAAATTCCGCCCGCCCCAATCCTCGAGGTAGGAGACCGCCTCCCCGGCAAGCGCGCGGCGGTGGGCGGCGATGGTCGGAAAGTCGGGATCGGTCGTTTGCAGATAGTCGAAGAGCGTCCGGCCGGCGAGCTGATTCGGCTTCAGGTTCAACTCCGCGAGGCCGGCGCCCTGGCTCATGGTCGAGCGCAGCTCGCGGTCGGTCGTCCACAAAATCGCGGGGACCTGCTCCATGAGGAGCTTCAGCCGGCTCTCGCTTTCCCAGAGCGCCTCCTCGGCCAGCCGGCGCTCGGTGACGTCCTCGATGGTGCCGGCGTAGAAGAGGGGGGCGCCGGCCGCATCCCGGGCCAGGAACATGTTGAGGCGCACCCAGAGCAGCTCGCCGTCGCGACGGCGCACCTGGGTCTCGACGCCCTGCAGGCTCCCCCGGCGCTCGGCCTTCACGAGCAGCCGGCGGAGCTCGCGCGGATCGGGATGGATCTGTTCCAGCGTGGTGGCGAGGAACGACTCGCGGTCGGGAAACCCGAGCATCGACACGAGCGCGGAGTTCGCGTCCACGATGCGCCCGTCCGGCGTGGAGCGATAGACGCCGATGGGGAGGCGCTCGAGCGCCGCGACGTCGAGGCCGGCGAAATCCCGCTCGCTCATTCCCTCAGCATAGGGGACGCGACTCCAGGTGGGCGTCCACGGCATCGTCGGTGGGGGCGAGCGTGACCGGCGGCCCGGCCGCGCCCATGGCGGTTTTCGCGTCCTTCAATCCGCTGCCGGTGACGACCGCGAGCACGGAATCGCGCCGGCCGATGATCCCGCGTTCGACCGCCGCGCGCACGCCGGCCAGCCCCGCCACCCCCGCCGGCTCGCCAAAGACCCCGGCCCGCCGCCCCGCCGCGCGCATGGCGTCGAGGATCGCCGCGTCGGGCACGGCCAGCAGCGCGCCTCGCGACGTCCGCACGGCGCGCAGCGCCTTCCTCCAGTTGCGCGGGTGGCCGACGCAGATGCTGTCCGCGATCGTCGACGCGCCCGTCGGCCGCACGTCGGCCCCGCGCTCGAAAGCATCCACCAGCGGCCGCGCGCCGTCCGCCTGCACCCCGAGCATCCGCGGCACGCGCGGGATGATGCGCAGCGCGTGCATCTCGGCCAGGCCCTTCCAGATCCCCGCGATGGTGCACCCGTCGCCGACCGAGACCGCGACCCAGTCGGGGACCTCCGCGCCCGTCTGCTCGCCGATCTCCAGCCCGCACGTCTTCTTGCCTTCGACGAGCGATGGGTTCACGGCGGCGTTGCGGTTGTACCAGCCGTGCCGCGCGCACGCCCGCTGGCAGAGCTCCCACGTCTCGTCGTAGCTACCCTTCACGCGGATCACGCGGGCGCCGAAGATCAGGAGCTGCGCGACCTTCGGCTCCGGCGCGAACTCGGGAACGAAGATGACCGCGGTCAGCCCGACGCTGGCCGCGGCGCCGGCCAGCGACGAGGCGGCATTGCCGGTGGAAGCGCAGGCCACGACACGCGCGCGGGCCGCCATGGCCCGCGTCACGCCCACGACGCTCGCGCGGTCCTTGAAGGACGCGGTGGGATTGCGCGCCTCGTCCTTCAACAGGAGGGAGCGCACGCCGGCCCAGGCGGCGAGCCGCGGCGCCTCCGTCACCGGCGTCCATCCGACGGGCAGGGGCGGCGTCGGCCCGCTCGCGGACACCGGCAACAGCTCGCGGTAGCGCCAGATGTCCTTCGCGCGCCGGGCGAGCGCGCGCCGCGTCATCGATCGCCCCGCGGCGGGAACGTCGAACACGATCTCCTGCACGCCCTCGGCGCCGCACCGCGCGCAGGGGGCGTCGAGGCCGCGGCGCGTCACGCGCCCGCACCGCATGCATTCGAGGTGATCGACGAACGGCGGGTTGGCCATCAGCGGCCCTCGAGGATCCGGCGATCGATGCCCGCCGCGCGCTCCTGGTGATCGATCCAGTACGCGGGATCCTCCTGCGCGCGCAGG
>JANMPI010000313.1:0-10695 GCA_031369785.1 Acidobacteriota bacterium | reverse complement strand
ACCTCCGCGCCGCAGAGGCGGAGGATGCGTGACACGACCTCGCGAACCTCGGGGCTGCGATCGACGACGATCACCCGCACGCCGTCGAGGCGGGGCGCGTCATCAGGGAGCTCGTCGGCGGACGTCTCCTCGCCGACTTCGCGTCCTCCCGCGGGCGCCGGATCGAGGAGCGGGATGGTCACGGTGAAGGTCGCCCCCTTGTCGCTGCCCTCGCTCCACGCCGTCACCTGGCCGCCGTGCAGCTCGACGAGATGGCGCACGACGGCCAGGCCCAGCCCCAGGCCGCCGTGGTTCCGCGTGTTCGACGAGTCGCCCTGCCGGAAGCGCTCGAACACGTGGGGAAGGACCGAGGGCTCGATGCCGACGCCGGAATCCTCGACGGTGAGGACGACGTGCGGCTCCTCGCGGGTGAGCCGGGCGGTCACGTGGCCGCCCTTGGGGGTGAACTTGACCGCGTTCGACACCAGGTTCCACACCACCTGCCGCAAGCGGTCGGTATCGCCGGAGACGAGCCCGGCGCAAGGATCGAGCACCGTCTGCACCGTGATGCCGCGCGCGTTGGCCGCCGGCATCAGCGGGTCGATGGCCGCCGCCACCACCGGCGCGAGCTGGATGGGGCGCACCTCGAGGTGGAACTTCGCGCCCACGATCCGCGAGAGGTCGAGGATGTCCGAGATCACCTGCGCCTGTGCGGAGGCGTTGCGGTCGAGGGCGTCGAGGGCGCGGGCGCGCCCCGGATCGTCCAGCCGGCCGCCGCGCAGCAGGTAGATCCACCCCACGATGGCGGTCAGCGGCGTGCGCAGCTCGTGGGACAGCGTGGAGAGGAACTCGTCCTTCACCCGGCTCGCCGCCTCCGCCTGCTCCCGGGCGTGCTCGGCCTCGGAGAGCAGCCGCTCGCGCTCGCGCTCGGAGCGCTTCCGCTCGGTGATGTCGCGGGCAAAGGCGCTGAAGCGGTAGTCGGGGTCCTCGGGGATGACGGTGATCGTCACCTCGAGCGGGAACGTCGTCCCGTCCCGCCGCCGGCCGGGGACCTCGGTGCGCTGCGTCGTGTCGCCGGCGGAATCGCTGGCCCGCTGAAAGTGGTGGGCCAGCCGCTCGCGGTCGCCCTCGTCGACGATGAGGGCGATCATGCCCTCGCCGATCGCCTCGTTCCGCTCCCAGCCGAACGTCTGTTCGGCGCGCGGGTTCCAGAAGCGGATGACCCCGTCGGCATCCATGGCCATGACGGCGTCGAGCGTGTTGTCGAGGATGGCCCGCACATGGGCCGCGCTCGATTTGCGCCGCTCCGCGAGGTCCCCTGTCCCGCTCATGGCCATCTAACGCTAACCTCCTGTAGCGCCGAGGACAAGCAGCTTTACGCCGAAAGCCGTTCCGCAGTACGCTTTCGCGCCGCCATGCGCCTGGGGATCACCGAGTACATCGACTGCGCGCACTTCCTGCCCGGGCACCCCAAGTGCGGCCGCGTGCACGGCCACACCTACCGGGTGGACGTCGCCATCGAGGGCGACCACAAGGGCGGGATGATCCTCGACTTCAACGACCTGAAGGCGGCGACCCGCGAGGTCCTGCAGCAATACGACAACCGGCACTGGAACGACATCCTCGAGTTTCCGACCGTCGAGAACATCTGCGAGCTGCTCTCGCGCCAGCTCCAGGACCGCATCAAGTTCCCCCTCGTGACCCGCGTGTGGGAAGGGAACGGCAAGTGGGCGGAGCTGTGACGGTCTAGAGGACGGGCTCGCGCTCGGTCGCAACCGCGGCCGCGAAGCGGCGGATCAGCTCCCTCGTGATCGGTCCCGGCTTCCCGTTCCCGATCGTCGTGCCGTCGATCTTGACGACCGGCAATACCTCGCGCGAGACGCTGGTGATGAAGGCCTCCTCGAGCTCAGGCACCCCCGCGCGGTAGATCGGGCCTTCGCCGCGAGGCAGCACTTCCTTCGCTATCTCGAGCACCATCGAACGCGTCACTCCGGCCAGTACTCGCGTGTCCTCCGTGTGCAGCCGCCCGCCGGCGATCCCGAAGAAGTTGCTGGACAGTCCTTCCAGGATCGCGTCGCCTTCAGACACCAGCAGGCCCTCGTGGATCATGGCGGGCATGGTGGAGTAAGCCGTGTGGGCGGTGATGAGGAACCGGGTGTCCTTGGCCTCCGGCCGGTCGCGCGCGATCTCCATCGTCATGCAGGCGACCCCGGTCTGCTGCATCACGGGATCGGGCGGCATGAATGGTTCGACGCTCACGAAGAGGCGCGGCGGCGCAAAGGTCACCCGCAGGCGGGATTCGTCGTGGCCTGTCTCGCGCAACACGTAGCCGATCGCGGCGCGGACAGCTCCCTCGGCGAGCGGCATTGGGCGTGAGGACGGGAGCGATTCCACCAGCCTCTGCACGTGACGTCCCAACCGGACGACGCCGTTGCGGCCGTAGGTTCGAAGGGTGGTGTAGGAGCCTTCCGGAAGGGCCGCGGAGGCGTCGGCCATGGTCGCCGCCTCGGAGCGCCCGATAGGAGTGCTGTCTCGGAACTCGAAGGTCGAGACCATCCTGCCAATCATAACTCCAACGTTTTCAATGGGGAAGGTAGGATCCCTTAACGATATTGACAAGGACGCACTCAAGTCCTAACCTCGATCGAGGGGGTGCGGCTTTGGCGAAGATCATCGGAATCGACCTCGGGACGACCAACTCCTGCGTCGCGGTCATGGAAGGCGACAGCGCGACCGTCATCCCCAACGCGGAAGGCGGGCGGACGACGCCGTCCGTGGTCGCCTTCTCGAAGACCGGAGAGCGTCTCGTCGGCCAGGTCGCCAAGCGCCAGGCCGTGACCAACCCCGAGAACACCGTCTACTCGATCAAGCGGTTCATGGGGCGCAAGTTCGGGGAGGTCTCCGAGGAAAGCAAGATGGTGCCGTACAAGGTGGTGCAGGCGCCCAACGGCGACGTGCAGGTCGACGCGGAGGGGAAGAAGCTCTCGCCGCCCGAGATCTCCGCGATGATCCTCCAGAAGATGAAGGAGACCGCCGAGGCCTACCTCGGCGAGAAGGTCACCCAGGCCGTGATCACGGTGCCGGCGTACTTCAACGACTCCCAGCGCCAGGCGACGAAGGACGCGGGGAAGATCGCGGGCCTCGAGGTACCGCGCATCGTCAACGAGCCCACCGCGGCCGCGCTGGCCTACGGGCTCGACAAGAAGAAGGACGAGACGATCGCCGTCTACGACTTCGGCGGCGGGACCTTCGACATCTCCGTGCTCGAGGTCGGGGAAGGTGTCGTCGAGGTCAAGGCGACCAATGGCGATACCCACCTCGGCGGGGACAACCTCGACCAGCGGGTCATCGACTGGATCGTGGCCGAGTTCAAGAAGGACCAGGGCATCGATCTCTCGAAGGACAAGATGGCGCTCCAGCGGCTGAAGGAAGCGGCGGAGAAGGCGAAGCAGGAGCTCTCCACGACCATGGAGACGGAGATCAACCTCCCCTTCGTGACCGCCGACGCCTCCGGCCCCCGGCACCTGACCCTGAAGCTCACCCGCGCACGGCTCGAGCAGCTGGTGGAGGACCTCCTCCAGAAGGCGATGGGCCCCACCCGGCAGTGCCTGAAGGACGCCGGGGTGGAGGCGAAGGACATCGACGAGGTCGTGCTCGTCGGCGGCATGACCCGCATGCCGCGCATCCAGCAGCTGGTGAAGGAATTCTTCGGCAAGGAGCCGCACAAGGGCGTGAATCCCGACGAGGTGGTCGCCATCGGGGCGGCCATCCAGGCCGGCGTCCTGTCCGGTGACGTCAAGGACCTCCTGCTCCTCGACGTGACCCCGCTGTCCCTCGGCATCGAGACGCTGGGCGGCGTCTTCACCCGCCTCATCGAGCGCAATACCACGATCCCGACGCGCCGCAGCGAGGTCTTCTCCACGGCGTCGGATGGGCAGACGTCGGTCGAGGTCCACGTGCTGCAGGGCGAGCGGCCGCTGGCCCGCGACAACCGCACCCTCGGCAAGTTCCAGCTCGTCGGGATCCCGTCGGCGCCGCGCGGCGTGCCGCAGATCGAGGTCACGTTCGACATCGACGCCAACGGGATCGTCAACGTCTCCGCCAAGGACCGCGGGACGGGCAAGACGCAGAACATCACGATCACCGCATCGTCGGGCCTGAGCAAGGACGAGGTGGAGAAGATGGTGCGCGAGGCCCAGTCCCACGCCGACGAGGACAAGACGCGGCGGGAGGAGATCGAGGCGCGAAACCAGGCCGACTCGCTCGTCTACCAGACCGAGAAGACGATCGAGGAGAACAAGGACAAGCTGCCCGAGGACGAGGTGAAGGCGGCGACCGACGCCGTCGCGGCGGCGAAGAAGGCGGTGGAGGAGGGCGGCAAGGAGCGGATCGAGGCCGCGCTCGCGGATCTCACCAAGGCCTCGCACCGGCTGGCCGAGGTCCTCTACAAGAGCACGCCGTCCGCGGGGGGCGGCGGGGGGGAGAGCGGCGGCCCGGGCGGGGGCGCACCCACGGGTGGCGACGACGTGGTGGACGCCGAGGTGGTGAGCGACGAGAAGAAGTGAGTCCTTCTTCGACCTGATGATCGATCTCTACCAGGTCCTTGGCGTGAGGCGGAACGCGACGGGGGCGGAGGTCCGCCGCGCGTACCAGAAGCATGCGCGCCGCCTGCACCCGGACCTGAACCCCGGCGACCCCGTCGCGCGCCAGCGGTTCGACGAGGTCACGCGGGCGTTCGAGGTGCTCTCCGATGCCCAGCGGCGCGCCGCCTACGATCGCGGCGAGGTGCGCGAGGCCCCGCGCCCGCCGGTGGCGGCGGTCGGCTTCGCGGGGTTCGACTTCTCGGCCGACGTGACGGCGGGGGGAGTCGGCTTCCGCCAGATCTTCGAAGGCGTGCTCGGCGGCGCGCCCACGGCCGCGCAGCCCGCACGTGGGGAGGACCTCGAGCAGTCCGCGCGCATGACCTTCGACGAAACCTTCTCCGGTGCGATGCGCCGTCTCCACATCGTGCGGCTCGCGCGCTGCGAGCCCTGTCACGGCACCGGCGATGTCGCAATCGGCCCCGAGCCCTGCGAAGCCTGCGGCGGCGCCGGCGAGGTGCGCGCGCGGCGTAGCCGGATGATCTTCACGCGCCCGTGCCGCGCCTGCGCGTCGACGGGCGTGGTCGCGCTTCATCCCTGCGGGCGCTGCGACGGCGAAGGCCGCACGATGCAGAGCGAATGGGCGGAGGTCGAGATCCCCGCCGGCGTCCGGGACGGGGCGCGGATCCACGTCGCGGGCCTCGGCAACGCGGGCCGGCGCGGCGGCCCCGCCGGGGATTGCAATCTCGTCGTCCACGTCGAGGCGCATCCGCTCTACCGGCGGCAGGAGGACGATCTCCACTGCGAGGTTTTGATCACGATGATCGAGGCCGCGCTCGGCGCGCACGTCGAGGTGCCGACGCCGGACGGCCCCGTCGTCATCGAGGTCCCCGCGGGAACGCAGACCGGCCAGCGGTTCCGGCTCCGGAAGCGCGGGATGCCGCGCCGCGACGCCCAGGGACGGGGAGACCTCTACGTGGAGGCGCGGGTGGTGGTGCCGGCGGTGCGCGACGACGAGAGCCGCGAGCTGCTCCGCGAGTTCGAGCGCCGAAACCCGGGCAAGGCACGCTGATGGGGCCGCGGGGGAAGCGCGCGGCGTCCGTCGAGACGGAGGAGCCGGGGCCGGCGCCCGGCCGCGGCAAGTACTACATGATCAGCGTGGTCGCCAAGAGCTACGGCGTCCACCCGCAGACGCTGCGCCTGTACGAGCGCGAGGGGCTGCTGAAGCCGTCGCGCACGGAAGGCAACACGCGCCTCTATTCCGAGGACGATCTCCGCCAGCTCGAGGTCATCCTGAACCTCACCCGCGACCTCGGGGTGAATCTCGCCGGAGTCGAGATCGTCCTCAACATGCGCCGCAAGATGGAGCAGATGCAGTCGGAGATGAACGAGTTCGTGGCCCACGTGCGCCAGGAGCTCGAGCGCGGCGCCCCCGAGGGCCTCTCCGAGAAGCTCGACGCGCTGGTCAAGGCGCCCCCGGCCACCATCGTGAGGTCCCCGGAGAAAGGCTGACCGTGGATTACTGACGCGACTGGATCTTGCGGATGGCCTCTTCGGCCGAGGAGCGGATCTCGTCCCGCTTGGCCGCCTCGGCCAGCGCCGGCACCGCGCTCCGCGCGCCGGGCCCGACGTTCCCGAGCGCGATCACGGCGCGCTGCCGGACGAACCCTTCCTTGTCCTTCAGGGCCTTGACCAGCGCGGGCACCGCCGGCGCCGCGGCCGCGCCCATGTTCTCGAGCGCCATCACCCCCGCCAGCCGGACATCGGTATCGGCATCGGCGAGGAGGACGGCCAGCGCGGGCGCCGCCGCCCCACCGCGCGCGCCCATTCCGTACAGTGTTCCCGCCGCCCTCGCCCGCAGGACGGGGTCCGGTCCCTCCAGCATCTCGATCAGCGCCGGCACCGCCAAAGCACCCGCGTCCATGAGCGCGAGGTTCGCCTTGCCGCGCTTCACCTCGTCCCCGCTCTTCAGGTCGCCGATCAGGTCCGGCACGTCCGGCTCTTTCGGCTTCGAGCTGCACCCGGCGAGAGCAGTGGCCAGGATCACGGCCGTCCACGAAGCAGCAAAGCGTCTCACGCGCGGATTGTAGCCGTTTCCGGGCGGGTGCTATCCTCTTCGCGGCCATGCTCGACCTCAAGGAGAAGAAGATCGTCGTCACGGGGGGCGGGGGCTTCCTCGGCGCCGCACTCATGGAGCGGCTCCGGCAGCAGGGCTGCCCTCCTGACCAGGTCGTCGCGGCGCGCAAGGCCGACTTCGACCTCGTCCACGAGGCGGACGTGCAGCGGCTCTTCGCCACGCACCGCCCCGAGGTCGTCATCCATCTCGCCGCGGTGGTGGGCGGCATCGGCGCCAACCGCGAGAACCCGGGGAGCTTCTACTACCAGAACCTCGTCATGGGCGCGATGCTCATGGAGTACGCGCGGCAGTCGGGGGTCGAGAAGTTCGTCGCCATCGGCACCATCTGCGCGTATCCGAAATTCACCCCCGTGCCCTTCCGAGAAGAGGACCTCTGGGTCGGCTACCCCGAGGAGACGAATGCGCCCTACGGCATCGCGAAGAAGGGGCTGCTCGTGCAGAGCCAGGCCTATCGCGCGCAGTACGGCTTCAACTCCATCTACCTCCTGCCCGTGAACCTGTACGGCCCTCGCGACAACTTCGACCCCCGGAGCTCGCACGTCATTCCGGCGCTGATCCGCAAGTGCGTCGAGGCGGTCGAGCGCGGCGACGAGGTGCTCGAGGTGTGGGGCACCGGGCGCGCCACGCGCGAGTTCCTGTACGTCGAGGACGCGGCGGAAGCGATCGTGCTCGCCGCCGAGCACTACGACGGCGTGGAGCCGGTGAACCTCGGGGCCGGCTTCGAGATCAGCATCAAGGACCTGGCGGAGCGGATCGCGCGCCTCTCCGGCTTCCGCGGGCGCCTGGTGTGGAACACGTCGCTGCCCGACGGCCAGCCGCGCCGCTGCCTGGACACGAGCCGCGCCGCGGCCTACTTCGGGTTCCGCTCCTCGACGCCGTTCGACGAGGGCCTGCGGAGGACGATCGACTGGTATCGCAGCACGACCCAGGCCGCGGCGCCCAACCTGAAGGCCGTCAAGTAGGACGTCCGTCCCCGCCGTGAGGTGCCCCCTGTCCAGGCCGGCCGTGCGCGTCGCCCTCGTGCTGGCGGCGTGCGTTCTCGTCCGCCCCGCGGGGGGCGAGGTCATCCAGACCCTGGGCCGCCGCATCACCATCCGCGGCAGCGTCCTCGCGCTCACCGAGCCGGACCTCGACCGGGTCGCGCTCTTCGACATCTCGGGGGAGCGGCCGCGGAAGATCGGGGCCTTTGGCCGCACCGGGTTCCGTGCCGGCGAGCTCCACGGCCCCCATGGCGCGACGCTGGACCCGCGCGGGCGGCTCTACGTCGCGGACACGTTCAACCACCGCATCGAGGTCTTCGACGTCGGCCTTCTCGCGCGCGGCCGCGCGCCGCGCCTCGTCTCCGCCTTTGGTATCTACGGGACCGCGCCCGGCGATCTCCGCGCGCCGCAGGCGCCGGTCGTCTTCTCGCCGCTGCCCGCGCTGCGCGATCGCGTGTTCGTGGTAGACAGCCGCAACGATCGCATCCAGGCGTACGACCGCGCCGGGCAGCCGGTGGGAGCGCCGATCGGCGGGAAGGGCGAGGCGGAGGGGAAGCTCCTCGGTCCGGTGGGCGCGGCCTTTGATCCGCGCGGCCGCGTGCTCTACGTCGCCGAGTCCGGAAATCGACGTGTGTCCGCCTTCGATGCGGCAAGCGGCCGGTTCCTCTTTGCGTTCGCGCGCGATCTCGAATCTCCGGGCGGCCTCGCCGTCGACCGCGCGGGCGTCGTCTACGTGACCGACGTGGGCGCGCGGCGAGTGCGGCGATACACGCGTGCCGGAGCCTCCCTGCGCGCGCTCGCCAGCTGGGGGCGTGCGGGAACCGGCCCCGGCGAATGGACCTATCCCCAGGCCATCGCCGTCGATGTCCGTGGCCGCGTGTACACGGCGGACCTCGCGGACGACCGCGGGCAGATCTTCTCGCCCGCCGGCCGCTATCTGGGGACGTTCGGCGAGGACGTGGATGCCTCCCCTTCCGCCACGCCCGCGGTGGCCGTCCCCACGACCCTGGTCCGGACGTTGTGCAGCGCGGGCTCGACTTACGGCATCGACCTGATCAAGGCGCCCGATCCCATCCCCGTGGGCGACCTCTTCGACCTCGAGGTGCGGATCCGCGACGGGTGCCGTTCGCGGCGCCCCGCCGAGGGAATCCTCCTCGAGGTGGACGCGATGATGCCGGGCCACGGTCATGGGATGAACACCCATCCGCGCACGACGCCCCTCGGCCCCGGGTGGTTTCTCGTGACCGGACTGCGCTTCCACATGCCGGGGCGTTGGGAGATCGACTTCGACGTCATCCGCAGCGGCGCCCTGGAGCGCGCGCAGGCCGAGGTCGCGCTCGATTGAAGGCGATGGTGGTCGCGGCCTCGATAGCGGGGCTCGGCGCCGCTGCCGCCCCCGCCCTCCGCGGCGGGTTCACGCTCGCCGAGGTGCGGCGCATCCTCCAGCATTCCCCGCTCCCTGCGCCGCCCAGGGACACGAGCAACGCGCGCGGCGACGATCCCGCGGCCGCGCGGCTGGGGCAGTTCCTGTTCTTCGATCCGCGGCTCTCCGGGAACGGCCACCTGTCCTGCGCGAGCTGCCACGACCCGGAGAAGGGCTTCACGGACGGCCGCGCCGTCTCGGAGGGCGTCCACCGCGGGCGCCGCAACACGCCCGCGCTGTGGAACGTCGCCTACAACCGCTGGTTCTTCTGGGACGGCCGCGCGGACTCGCTCTGGTCACAGGCTTTGAAGCCGATGGAGAGCCCGGACGAGATGGGCAACTCGCGCGACGGCGTCTTCCGCCTCGTCCGCGACGACGCCTCCCTGCGCGCCGCCTACGAGACGGTGTTCGGCGCCTTTCCCGCCGCGGCCGACAAGGCGTCGGTGAACCGCGTCTTCGCGTCGGTGGGCAAGGCGCTGGCCGCCTATCAGCGCCGCATCGTCAGCCGCAATGCCCCCTTCGATTCGTTCGCCTCCGGTCTTCGCGCGGATGACGCGACACGGATGGCGGCGCTCTCCAACTCCGCGCGCCGCGGCCTGCGGATCTTCGTCGGACGCGGGCAGTGCCGCACGTGCCACGTGGGTCCGAACTTCACCGACGGCGAGTTCCATGACATCGGCGTGCCGCCGGCGGCGGGCCTGGCGCGGGACGCGGGACGCGCGGACGGCGTGACGCGGCTGCGCAACGACGAGTTCCAGGCCGGAGGCTCCTTCAGCGACGACCGCCAGGGCGACGCCGCGCGCAGCACCGCGTACCTGGACGCCGGGGTTCCGTCCGGGGGACAGGTGAAGACGCCGAGCCTGCGCAACGTTGCCCGGACCGCGCCCTACATGCACCAGGGCCAGCTGGCGACGCTTCGCGACGTGCTGCGCTACTACTCGAGCCTCGAGGGCCGCACGGCGCCCGGACCCCACGACGAGAAGATCCTCGTCCCGCTGCATCTCGACGAGGGGGAAACCGCGGACCTCATCGCCTTCCTCGAGTCGCTCACCGGCGAGCCCCTGCCCGCGGAGCTGGTCCGCCGCCCGGACGCGCCGCAGTAGGAGGACCGACTGGGGCTCCCCGAAGGGAGCCCCATCCGACTCGAAATCCTACAGGCCGTACAGCGTGAGGCCGAACGTCTGCGTGAGGAAGACGCCCATCTGGTCGCGCGTCACGCTGGCGGTCGGGCAGTAGTTGCCGCCGCCGCAGCCCGTGACGACGCCGCGACGCACCAGCTCTTCGATCCACTTGCAGAACGGGCTGGACGCCGGAACGTCGCCGAACATCGGCGTGCCGCACGCGGGCGGGTTGAGCGTCGGGTCGAGCGTACGGAGCACGAACACCGCCATCTGCTCACGCGACGCGGGAGCGGTCGGGCAGTACGTGGTCGCCGTGCAGCCGCTGACGACGCCCCGACGGGCCAGCTCGTCGATCCACTTGCAGAAGGGGCTGGACGCCGGGACGTCGGTGAACCTCGGCGTGGCGCCGCACGCCGGGGGATTGAAGCCCGCGGGCTCCTTCGCCACGAGGACGAAGACGGCCATCTGCTCGCGG
>JANMPI010000529.1:0-1528 GCA_031369785.1 Acidobacteriota bacterium | reverse complement strand
AGCGTCGTCACCCTCATCAGGCGCTCGCGCAGCGGCGCGCCGCCACGGAAGCCCTTCGTGTACCACGTGCTGTGCTTGCGGAAGGCGCGCATCGCGCTGCCTTCGTCGCCGAGCCACGCCACGAGAAGCCGCGCGTGCTCGAGCATGACGTCGGCGACCCCGCCGAGGGTCGGCGGATCCTCCGGCTCACGGCCGGCGAAGACGTCGGCGAGGTCGCGGAACAGCCACGGCCGCCCCAGGCACCCACGCCCGACGATGACTCCGTCGCACCCGGTCGTCCGCATCATCCGGAGCGCGTCCTGCGCCTCCCACACGTCCCCGTTGCCGAGGACGGGAATCCGCGTGACCGAGCGCTTCAGCCGCGCGACCGCGTCCCAGGCCGCCTCGCCGTCGTAGAGCTGCGCCGCCGTGCGGGCGTGGAGCCCCACCGCCGCGCAGCCTTCTTCCTGGGCGATCCAGCCCGACTGCAGGTACGTGTGGTGGTCGTCGTCGATCCCGATCCGGAACTTGATCGTCACCGGCACCGTCCCCGCGCTCGTCACCGCCGCGGCCACGATGTTGCGCAGCAGGCGGGGCTTCAGCGGGATCGCCGCGCCGCCGCCCTTGCTCGTCACCTTGCGCACGGGGCAGCCGAAGTTCATGTCGATGTGGTCCACGCGCCCCTCGCCCACCAGCAGGCGCACGGCTTCGCCGACGTAGTGCGGATCGACCCCGTACAGTTGCAGGCTGCGCGTCTCCTCCTCGGCGCCGAAGCTGGCCATGAGCGCCGTCTTGCGGTTGCCCTCGACGAGCGCGCGGGCGGTGATCATCTCGCTCACGTAGAGGCCGGCCCCGTAGCGGCGGGCGAGGGTCCGGAAGGGTGGGTTGGTCACTCCGGCCATCGGGGCGAGGACGACGGGCGGCCACACGCGGATCGGACCGATGGCGACCGGCGCGAACTCTCCCGGCTGCGCGGACGGCACGTCGCGGTTCAGCGCGCTGCGGTAGATGGGGTTCACCGGGGTCGCAGGAATGATAGCCTCGACAGCGGAGGCCACCCCCATGACGCGGCACTTCTCGATGTTCCGCGACTTCCACCTCGCGGATCTCTTCACCCTCCTGAACGGCGCCTGCGGCACGGCGGCGATCTTCTTCGCGATGTCGCACATCGCGGAGCGCTCCGACGGCAAGACCTACGCCGCCGGCGTCTTCGTCGTGCTCGCACTCGTCTTCGACGTGCTGGACGGCCGGATCGCGCGCTGGCGCCACACTGCGTCGGCGATGGGACGGGAGCTCGACTCGCTCGCCGACGTGATCAGCTTCGGGGTCGCCCACGCCTGCCTGGCCTTTTCGCTGGGGTTCCGCGGCCTGTGGGACGCCGTCTGCCTGCTGTACTTCGTGGTCTGCGGGATCTCGCGGCTGGCCCGCTACAACATCACCGCGGAGTCGATGGCTCAGGAGACGGGCAAGGTGACGTACTTCGAGGGGACGCCGATACCCTCCAGCGTCCTCCTCGTGTTCCTGATGATGGGGCTCGCCTGGGCCGGCC
>JANMPI010000522.1:0-9416 GCA_031369785.1 Acidobacteriota bacterium | reverse complement strand
CGTGCTCGATCGTCTTGCGCGGGGGGGTGCTGCGCCGCACCCCCCGGACCCCCCGCTCGCTCCGCCGAAGTGAATTCGGCTGCGCTCGCTGCTGTTTCCGTGCGTTACATTTGTGGTTTGCCGATTATCCGGAGGATCCAGATGATTGAACGTCGCCTCGCCGCCTTTTTCTTCGTCGCCGCTGCATGGGCGGCCGCCCCCGCGCCATCCGCCGCGCAGGCCGAAAAGCCGGCGCCGCGCCAGACCCCGGGGTTCGACGTGAACGCGCTCGACCAGTCGGTGAACGCGTGCACCGACTTCTACCAGTTCGCCTGCGGCGGCTGGCTGTCCCGCAACCCCGTTCCCGCTGACCGCGCGCGCTACGGCCGCTTCGACGAGCTGCAGGAACGGAACCAGGTCGCCCTGCACGGGATCCTCGAAAAGGCGATGGCGTCGGGGACCGATCGTCAGCTCGGCGACTACTACAGCGCGTGCATGGACGAGAAGGGGATCGACGCGATGGGCCTTTCTCCCGTCAAGTCGACGCTCGACCGGATCGCCGGCATCAAGTCCAAGGCGGAGATCGCGGGCGAGGTCGCGCGGCTGCACACGCAGGGCGTGAACGCGCTGTTCGGGTTCGGATCGCAGCAGGATTTCAAGGACGCCTCGAAGGTGATCGCCGGCATCGACCAGGGCGGCCTGGGCCTGCCCGACCGCGATTACTACCTGAAGGACGAGGCGCGCTTCGCGGACGTGCGCAAGCAGTACGTGCCCCACGTGGCGCGCATGTTCGAGCTCGCCGGCGACAGCCGCGAGGCGGCGCTCACCGCGGCCACCAGCGTGCTGGAAGTGGAGACCGCGCTCGCCCGCGCGTCGCTCGACCGGGTCATGCGCCGCGATCCCGCGAACGTCTACCACATCACGCGCACGACCGAGCTCGCGACCCTGACGCCGGGCTTCGGATGGAGCGCGTACTTCGCCGCCGTGGGCGCGCCGCCGGTGACGGAGCTGAACGTGTCCTGGCCTTATTTCCTGAAGGGCGTCGGGACGGTGCTCGAAACCACCGACATCTCGGCCCTCCGGAGCTACCTCCGCTGGCAGACGCTGCACGCGGCGGCGCCGCTGCTGCCCACCGCCTTCGTCAACGAGAACTTCGCCTTCTACGGCAAGACGCTCACCGGGGCCAAGGAGCTGCGCCCGCGCTGGAAGCGCTGCGTGCAGCTCGTCGACCAGCATCTGGGAGAAGCTCTCGGCCAGCGGTACGTGGAGGCGACCTTCGGCGCCGAGGGCCGGGAGCGGATGTCGAAGATGGTGACCGCGCTCGAAAAGGCGCTCGACAAGGACATCCGCGAGCTGCCCTGGATGACCGATCCGACGCGCAAGCAGGCGCTCGCGAAGCTGGCCGCGATCACCAACAAGATCGGCTTCCCGGATCGCTATCGCGACTACAAGGCGATCAAGATCGCCCGCAACGACGCGCGCGGCAACGCGGAGCGCGCGGAGGCCTTCGAGATGCGGCGCCAGCTGGCGAAGATCGGCCAGCCCGTCGACGCCGCGGAATGGTTGATGACCCCGCCCACGGTGAACGCGTACTACCTGGCGGAGCAGAACAACATCAACTTCCCGGCCGGCATCCTGCAGCCGCCCTTCTTCGAGCGCGCGATGGACGACGCGGTGAACTTCGGCGCCGTGGGATCGGTCATCGGCCACGAGCTGACCCACGGCTTCGACGACCAGGGGCGCAAGTTCGCCGCCAACGGCAACCTCGCCGACTGGTGGACGGCGGAGGACGCGGCGGAGTTCGAGAAGCGCGCGACCTGCTTCGCCGACCAGTACGGCGGCTACACCGTGGCCGGCGACGTCAAGCTGAACGGCCGTCTCACGCTCGGCGAGAACGTGGCCGACAACGGCGGCGTGCGCATCGCGTACATGGCGCTCATGGACACCCTGGCCGGCAAGGAGCCGCCGAAGCGCGACGGGTTCACGCCCGAGCAGCGTCTCTTCCTCGGCTGGGGGCAGATCTGGTGCCAGAACGAGACCGCCGAGAGCGCCCGCCTGCGCGCGCAAACGGACCCGCACTCGCCCGGCCGCTATCGCGTGACCGGAGTGGTTTCGAACATGCCGGAGTTCCAGAAGGCGTTCTCCTGTCCCGCGGGCTCGCCGATGGTGCGCGAGAACGCCTGCCGGGTGTGGTAGAACGGCGCCATGGCACTCCATCGAAGCCGTACCAGCAAGATGATCGCCGGCGTCTGCGGGGGGCTCGCGGAGACGCTCGGATGGGACCCCACGCTGGTCCGCGTCCTCTACGTGTCGGTCTCCTGCCTGTCCGCCGCGTTCCCGGGCATCCTCGTCTACGTCGTCCTCTGGCTCGTCGCGCCGGAGGGCCCGGCCGCATAAGGCGCACCGCGTGGCCGAGCACCGCGTCGTCTACCGCCGGAAAGCCGCCGGCGCCTGGGTGGCGACGGTGCCCGGCCGGCGGCGTCTGCGGGGTGAGGGCAAGACCCTCCGCCAGGCGCGGCAGAGGCTGCGCGCCGCACTCGCGCGCATGGTCGAGGACCCTTTCGAGATCGACTTCGTGGAGGACGTCCGCCTGCCGCCGCCCGCGCGCGGCATCCTCGTCGCGCATTGGAAGGCGCGGCGCCGCCTCGAGCGCGAGACCGAGCTCTCCGACCTCGCGGCGACCAAGGCGCTGGCCGCGCTCCTCGCGCTGAAGCTCAACATCAAGGACATCGGCGATCTGCTCGGCCTTCCGCCGCTGCGCCTGGCGCGCCTCAAGAAGCGGATCCCGGCCGGCTGATGCCGGAGCTACCCGAGGTCGAAGCCGCGCGGCGGCGCCTGCACGCGGGGATCCTCGGCCGCCGCATCCGGTCCGCGGAGGCGGTGGTCGACCCCGTGGTCTTCCGTGGGATCACCGGGCCCGCGTTCGCGTCGGCGCTCGTCGGACGACGCGTGAAGACGATCCGCCGGCGCGGCAAGCATCTGTGGTTCGAGCTCGACCGGCGCCCGTGGCCGGCGTTCCACTTCGGGATGACGGGCTCGTTCGCGATCTACGACGAGCCCGCGAAGCGCCCGCGGTTCTGGCGGCTGGAGATCGTGTTCGCCGGCGGCGTGCGACTGGCCTTCCGCGACCCGCGCCGCTTCGGGCGCATCCGCCTGCAGGAGGACCCGGAGAGCGAGCCGCCGATCGCGCTCCTCGGGCGCGATCCGCTCCTCGAGCCGCCGACGGTGCGCACGCTGGGCCCGATCCTCGCGCGGAGGCGCGCGCCGCTCAAGGCCGTGCTTCTCGATCAGTCGGTCTTCGCGGGCGTCGGCAACTGGGTCGCGGACGAGATCCTCTACCAGGCGCGCCTGTCCCCGATCCGCGCGGCGTCGTCCCTCACCGCGAAGGAAGTCTCACGGCTGCGCCGATCACTGCTGTCCGTACTGCGGCGGGCGGTCGCGGTGGGCGCCGACAAGGATCGCTTCCCCCGTGCGTGGCTCTTCCACGACCGGTGGGGCCGCGCCGCCGGTGCGAAGACCGCGCGCGGAGAGACGATCGTCCACGCCACCATCGGTGGGCGAACGACCGCCTGGGTCCCCACGCGTCAGAAGTGACCTAAGATTTCAGGACGACGCCCGCCGTTCCCCGCCAGAATCTCTATTCGCCGACGTCGTCACCCACGGCGAGGCCGCACTCCGGGCAATCGGCCGCCTCGGGCGCCAAAGCCGTTCCGCAGGCCGGACAGGATTTCACACCGTCGCCGCTCGCTCCCGGATCCGCCAGCAGGCCGAGGACCGACAGCGCGCGCTCGCGGTCATCCGGGGCCACTAGCAGCCGATACCCCGCCGGCGGCGACGGCCGGAGACGGAAATCGATGCCCGCCTCGATCAGGCGGTCGGCCTCCGATCGGAGGTCCACCGCCCGCTCCGCGTGGAGAACGGAATCGGTGAAGTCCCCTTCCGGATCCTCCTCGACCTCTTCCGGCGCCGGCGGGACAGTGGCGACCAGGCGCTCGCCGTCGTCCGTACGATCTTCCAGGCGCCCGCCGCAATCGGCGCAGGTCGTCACTTCGGGGCGGTATTCCTCGCCGCAGTCGACGCAGATCCTCACGTGCATGCGCCTATCTTAGATTGACGGAAGGGTGCGCCCGCGCACGGTCACATGCCGTCGCGCGGAAAGGCGGCGATGATTTCAGGGTCGCTTGTACGATAGATGGATGCCGAAGGTGCTGGCCCCGCTGCGACGGCACCTCGACCTCCTGCCGTCGCCGCTACCCGACACCCCGGGGCTCCTGATCCGGGACCCGTTCCGGTACGCGACCGCGATGCTCGTCCTGCCGCCGCCGCTCATCCCGTGCCTGATGATGTTCGACGGCGGGCACGATGAAGGCGACCTGCGTGTCGTGCTGTCGCGCATCACCGACAGCGTCGGGGTCGGGGCGCTGGCCGAGCACCTCGCGTCCACTCTCAGCGCCAGCGGCTTCCTGGAGGACGTGCCCTTCGAGGAGATGCGAGACGCGCGGCAGCGCGAGTTCGCGGGGGCCCCGACGCGGAAGGCCGTTCATGCCGGCGCGGGCTATCCGGACGAGGCGATCGAGCTCCGTGCGTGGGCGGCGGCCTGCCTCGCCGAAGCGCCAGACGCCGCGCCGGAGCAGGGGACGCTGGTCGGCATCGCCGCGCCGCACGTCAGCCCCGACGGCGGGCGCCGCTCGTACGCCTCGGCCTACCGCGCCCTCACGCCCGATCTCGCCGACCGCACGTTCGTCATTCTCGGCACGTCGCACTACGGGACGCCGGGCCGCTTCGGCCTGACCCGCAAATGCTTCGAGACCCCGCTCGGCGTCACCACGGTCGACGATGCCCGTATCGATGCGCTCATTGCCGACGGAGGGCCCGCGGTCGACGTCGAGGACTACTGCCACGCCATCGAGCATTCGATCGAGTTCCAGGTCGTGTTCCTCCAGCACCTCTACGGGCCCGCGGTGCGGATCCTCCCCATCCTCTGCGGCGCGCTCGGCCCCGGCGCCGGACGGCCGTCGCCGCCGGACGATCCCGATGTCACCCGGTTCCTGACCGCGCTGTCCGCGGTGTGCGCCGAGGGACCGCCGGTGGTGTGGGTCGCGGGCATCGACATGGCCCACATCGGCCAGCGCTACGGCGACCGGAAGGCGGCCGTCGCGGACCAGGGCCCGATGCGCGAGGTCGCGGAGGAGGATCGCGCCCGCTGCGGCGCGCTCGCGGCGGGGGACGCGGCCGCCTTCTGGCAGACGATCGACACCGGCGAGGGCGACCCGCTCAACTGGTGCGGCTCCTCGGCCGCTTATGCCCTTCTCGCCGCCGCTCGTCCCCGGAGGGGCGCCCTCCGCCACTACGAGCAGTGGAACATCGACCCCGCGAGCGTCGTCACCTTCGCCGGGATGGCCTTCTACCGCTAGGGACGGCGGTTCGCCCCTCGCCGGGAACCTTGGTATCCTGTTTACTTTCCCGGACGCGGAACGCGTCCCCCATCGGAGGTCGCCCTTGCCCATTGTCGCCCTGCTCGTCCTCGCTGCCGCCGCCCTGGCCGCGCCCGCCGCAAGCCCCACGCCGTCGCCGTCGTCGTCGACCCTGGCCGTGCTCGACGGACAGCCCATCACCGTGGCCGAGATCGAGTCGATCGGCGGAGCGAGCCTCACCAAGGCGCGCATGGACTACTACAACGCCCAGCGCAGCGCCGTCGAGGAGGCGATTGCCCGCCGCCTGATGGAGAAGGAAGCGAAGTCGCGCAGCGTCACCGTCGCGGAGCTGATGCGGACCGAGGTCGAGACCAAGGTCGCCCCCGTCTCCCCCGAGGAGCAGAAGAACTTCTACGAGGCCAACAAGGCCCGCTACTTCGCCAACGTGCCGGAGGCGGACGCGCTCAAGCAGATCGAGATGGGCCTCGGCCAGCAGCGCATGCAGCAGCGGCGCGCGGAGTACGCGGCGTCCCTGCGCGCGAAGGCCAACGTGCGCCTGATGCTCGACCCGCCCCGCACCGAGGTCGCCGCCGACGACGATCCCGCGAACGGCCCGGCCAACGCGCCGGTCACGATCATCGAGTTCTCCGACTTCCAGTGCCCCTACTGCTCGCGCGTCGTCCCGACCCTCGCGCGCATCAAGGACCGCTACGGCGATTCGGTGCGCGTGGTCTTCCGCGACTTCCCGATCCCGCAGCTGCACCCGAACGCGGCCAAGGCCGCCGAGGCCGGAATGTGCGCGCACGAGCAGGGCAAGTTCTGGGCGATGCACGACCTGATGTTCGCCAACCAGGGCAAGCTCGACGTCCCCGGCCTGAAGCAGAACGCGGCCACGCTCGGCCTCGATTCGGCCGCCTTCGACAAGTGCCTCGACTCGGGCAAGTTCACGGCCGAGGTCCAGAAGGATTCCGCGGACGGCGAGAAGGCGGGCGTGCAGTCGACCCCCGCGTTCTTCGTGAACGGCCGCCCGCTGGTCGGCGCCCAGCCGTACGAGCAGTTCGCGGACGTGATCAACGAGGAGCTCGGCCGGCTGAACCGTCCGATCCCCGCGGAAAAGGCGCCCGTCGCGGCCGCCTCGCCCGCGCCGCCGACGAAGTAGCTTTTCAAGGCCGGAAGAGAGACCGGGCGGTGAGCTGGGAGTGATCCAGCCCCGCCGCCCGGTCGAGCAGCTTCAAGCGTGACGGAAGATCGGCGCGGAAGCGCCACTCGTCGGCGCGCCCTCCGGCGGCCCGGAAAGCGGTCTCCCATTCATCCCACCAGGGGGTGACGCCGCGGGCCAGCGGCTCGATCACGAGCACGGGCCCCTCCGGATCGAGGAGGCGGGCGGCGAGCCCCTCGCGGGCGGGGGTCTCGAGCTCGTTGATCGTGAACGCGGCGATCACCGCGTGGGCCCGGTCGCGATCGAAGACGGTGCGCGTCGCGTCGCCGCGCCGGGCCTTGCCGCGGACGCCGAGCCGCGCGTAGTTCCACGTCGCCTCCGCGGTGGCCCACCCGCTGACGTCGATGCCGTCGACGCTCGCCGCCGGCGCGCCCTCGAGCGCCCACGCCGCGCCTGCCACGCCCGTGCCGCAGCCGAGGTCGACGATCACCCGGGGCGGAATCGCCTTCAGCTCGCGGACGATCGACCGCACGATCAGGAAGTGGAGGGGGCCGTAGAAAAGCGCGAACGCCGCGCGCTTGCCCGCGCTATCGAGAGCCGCGCCGCTGCCCAGCCGGCCGCGCCTCTCCACGTACAGGGACGAGAGGGCCTGCAGCGCCTTGCGGACCTCGCGGAACTCGAGGTCCTCGAGATGGCGCCTCTCGAGCGCCGCGAACCACGCGGGAAAGGGGTCGGTCACGCCGAAAGCGAGAACGGAGTGAAGTTGGTGTCGCGATCGTAGAAGTCCTCGCCCTCCGCGCGCTTCAGGAAGGCCACGACGCGATACGTCACCGGCGTCATCACCGCTTCCCAGACGACCTTGATCGCGTAGTTGGACACCATCACCGCCGCGACCTGGGCGCCGCTCCAGATCCCGAGAAAGGCGAGGGGATAGAAGATCGCGGAGTCGACCAGCTCGCCGGCGATCGTGGAGCCGATCGTCCGCGCCCACAGCATTCGGCCGCCGGTCGCGATCTTCATCTTGGCGAGCACGAACGAGTTCGTGAACTCCCCCGCGAAGTACGCGACGAGGGACGCGCCCGCGATGCGCGGAGTCCCGCCGAAGACGGTCTCGAACGCGGCCTGGTGCGGCCACCCGGGCGCGGGCGGAAAGGCCAGCACGATCGCACTCATCACGGACGCGAAGATGAGGGCGCCGAATCCCGCCCAGACCACCTTGCGCGCGCGCGCGTAGCCGTAGACCTCGGTGAGCACGTCGCCGAAGACATAGCTGATGGGGAAGAAGAGGACGCCGGCGCCGAAGTTGAAGCCGAAGACGGTCGCGATCTTCGACGCGCCGATGAGGTTCGCGCTCAGGAGGACGGTGACGAAGGCCGCCATCACGAGGTCGTAGTAACGGTAGGAGCGGGAAGGCGCGGGCAATGCCATGGCCCGCGAGTGTACCCGGACCTCGTGCGGCAGCGCGCGGCCCCACGCTGGCGGCGTCGTCGGTGCTCCGGTTTTTCGTAGACCCGCGCGGAACTGCCCGGCGCAAGGAGCAACCGCGTGACTCTCTCTCCACCGATCCCTTCCGCCCGCCTCGGCGACCGCGCCCGCGCCGCCATCCGACTGCGCCACCTCAGCCCGCGGACCGAAGAGGTGTACGTCCAGTGGATGCGCCGCTACTACGAGTTCCACGGCCGCCGCGACCCGGCGCAGCTGGGCCCCACTCACGTCACGGCCTTCCTGAACGACCTCGCCGTTCGCCGGCGCGTGGGCGCGTCCACCCAGAACCAGGCGCTGGCGGCGATCGTCTTCCTTTACAAGGAGGTGCTGGGCCGCGACCTGCCGTGGCTGGCCGGCCTCGTGCGCGCGAAGGGTCCGGTTCGACTGCCCGCGGTGCTCACTCGTGACGAGGTCCGTGCGGTGTTGTCCGGCCTGGGCGGAGCCCCCCGGCTCGCGGCGACGCTGATGTACGGAGCCGGCCTCCGTCTCCTGGAGTGCTGCTCGCTGCGGATCATGGACGTCGACTTCGCGCGACGCCAGATCACCGTGCGGCGCGGCAAGGGTGACAAGGACCGCGCGACGGTGCTGCCGGCGACGATGGACCGTCCATTGCGCGCGCACCTCGAGCGCGTGCGCGAAGCGCATCGTGCCGACGTGGCGGCCGGCGCCGGATGGGTTGCGCTTCCCGCCGGGGTGTCCGTCTCGGGCACGTCCACGGCAGGTCGCGAGTGGCCGTGGCAGTGGATCTTCCCCGCGACTCGGGGCTACGTCGACGCCGCGACCGGACAGCGGCGGCGGCATCATCTGCATCAGACCGTCATCCAGGACGCCGTGCGGCGCGCCGCCGCCGCGTCGGGCGTCGAGAAGCGCATCACGTGCCATACCCTCCGCCACTCGTTCGCCACCCACTTGCTGGAGGACGGCCATGACATTCGGACGGTGCAGGAGCTGCTGGGCCACAACGACGTATCGACCACGATGATCTACGCGCACGTGTTGAGCCCTCGCCGTCGGGCGGTGGCGAGCCCGCTCGACGAGACGCCGGGCGATCCCTTGCAGGCGGCCGGACCGACCAAAGGGGGTTCGCGATTAGGCGGACCGGCCTAATGCGAGGGCGGGCCTGCCGGAGGCGTGAGGAGCTGTAGGTTGGTCAACAGGTTGCGCGTACACTTCCCGCGTGGACGCCCGCATAATCCAACCCGTCGATGCCTAATGCCGGCAATCACGGACCTATTCAATTAGTGTTATGCCGACCCGACCTCCAGGGCGATGAATCCTGACGCAGAGAACCCTCCGCCCGAGTCGTCACCACCCACCTCTCCCCTCGCTACGGACACGACCGCTGACAAGGTGGTCCGGTTCGGCTGCGGAGCGATACT